>CAMWXE010000095.1 GCA_947178145.1 uncultured Lachnospiraceae bacterium
TCTCTCAACACCCTCCATTTTCCGCTCCATCTGCTTACTTTCCGAGAGTACTCTAGCATACACTAATAAATAGTAAGCGTCAATTAATATGGACAGCGATATTCCTGTTTAACCATACTTCATGTCAACGCCAGGCAAATTCACGCTTTTACTGGATTTTTTGCAGGTGCTGTGTTAGAATAAGAGGCATATCAGTGTGAAAGTGAAGGAGATCGATGGAGAATACATTGTTGAAAGTAGAAAATCTGAATATAGAGTTTCATGACCATGATGTGCCGGAGCGCGTTGTAAATTGTCTGAACATGGAGCTAATGCAAGGAGAAATTCTTGGAATTGTCGGCGAGTCCGGTTCTGGGAAGTCCATGACAGCGATGGCGATTGCAGGACTGCTCCGGCGTCATGATATGGAGATGCAGGGAAAAATCCTGTTTGAAGGAAAAGAGCTTCTGCATGCAAATCGCGGAGCGCTTCGGCAGATTCAGGGCAATGACATTGGCATCGTCTTTCAGGAGCCCATGACATCATTAAATTCGGTAAAACGTATCGGATGGCAGGTGGAGGAGAGCCTTCGTATCCATCGGCCGGAGATGGGAAAGGACGAGCGGTATCAGCGCGTGCTCAAAGCGCTTGAAGAGGTGGAACTTGAAAATCCGCAGCTTGTGTACAAAAAATATCCGCATGAGCTTTCCGGCGGTATGCGGCAGCGCGTGATGATCGCCTCCGCGATGATCTGTGAGCCGAAGCTTCTGATCGCAGACGAGCCGACGACTGCACTTGACGTGACGATACAGCTGCAGATTGTGAAGCTCCTGCAGCGGCTTAATAAAGAGAAAAAGATGGCAGTGTTATTCATATCCCATGACCTGAGTCTTGTGAAGCGTTTGTGCCACCGCATCATAGTGATGCACAATGGAAATATGGTGGAGACAGGGGCAACAGAGGATATCTTTTATCACCCGCAGGAAGGTTATACAAAGGAACTAATCAACGCGATACCGAAACTGGAGAAAATTGGGTGATTGTAAAGAGCTGGCAGCGTAATTTTACAATACGGTTTATGCAATTAATGCAAGGGATTATACAAAAGAGCAATTGGAATAAGTCATTTCAGGATAATTATTGCATCGTTGCGCTTGATACTGGCAGAATGGAGGATTCATGTGTCTAAAAAATTATCTGAAATGACACTGGAAGAATTGTGGCAGTTATTTCCTGTTTTTCTGACGGAACATAATGACAGGTGGAACACATGGTATCAGGAAGAATATCAACAATTATGTGTTTCTCTATCTGGTGCAAAGGCGCGAATAAGCCATATAGGGAGTACCGCAATCGAAAAGATATGGGCAAAACCGATTATAGATATTCTTGTTGAGATATCAGAGGAAAATGATATCTGCAAAGTTAAAGATTTGATTATACAGAGCGGATATATCTGTATGGCAGAAAATGCACAAAACATATCATTTAATAAAGGATATACGGAAAATGGCTTCGCCCCAAAAGTATTTCATTTACATTTGAGATATTGGGGCAATCATGATGAACTGTATTTTAGGGACTACATGAATGATAACCCAATGATGGCAAAAGAATATGAGAAATTGAAGTTATCACTTTGGAAATTATATGAGCATGATCGTGACGGATATACGAATGCGAAACACGAATTCATATCCGAACACACCCAGAAAGCAAAAGAAAAATATAGGGGCAGATACTGAATTTTGGGTTAGGAACTGTAGAAAATTAACCGCTCAAAGTAAATTCTCTGAAAAGCCCGAAAAATCAAGGTTTTTGCATTTTAATTTGAGCGGTAATTTATCTACAATTCCTTACTTTGCTTTCTGGTATTCAGCAAAGAAAAATAGAGGTAAGTCACTGTTTTTGGTTATGCCGTCATATGAAACTGGTTCACAGGATTGTATTAAGCAAAATCCATTATTGGATGCAGTATTCAGGTAATAAGATAACGGACGATGGAAGTGTTCTGTCTCACCCCAGAAGTCATTTTTGAATTGATAGCAGCTGATGTATTTTTCGATGGACTTAGCGTATCTGAATTCATTCTCATCTTTCAGCCAATGACAATCATAAAATACAGGATGAACAATAGAATAATACAAAATTCCTCCTGCCTTGAGTATCCTGTTACATTCTGAAAAAACAATGTCGATATCTTCAACGTCCATCAGTACCTGATTGGAAAATACGATATCAAATTGATTGCTTTCAAAGGCTAACGGCGCTGTGATATCCGTGATATGAAATTCAGTCAGAGGATATCGTTCCATGGCGATTTCAATCATTTTCCCGGAGCCGTCAATTCCAATTGCATTCGCCCCGATGCTTCTGAAATAATCAGTATAAAAACCATAGCCGCACCCAAGATCTAATACCTTTTCGCCATTAAAATGCCGGAATCTGTTCTTGACAACACGCTTATTGCTCTCTGCAAACTCTGAATTTTCCTGTCCCTCCATAAATTTGAGAGCAGCATTATCCCATTGATTTATTATTTCCTGCAAACGTTACATCTCCTTTCCTAAATCATGTTAATAGTTCTCCTGACAATTTTGCCGATATCAGTCACAGTGCAAGGGGAATTTAGATTATATCACAGACACCAAATCATGTCAACGCCAGGCAAATTCACGCTTTTACTGGATTTTTTGCAGGTGCTGTGTTAGAATAAGAGGCATATCAGTGTGAAAGTGAAGGAGATCGATGGAGAATACATTGTTGAAAGTAGAAAATCTGAATATAGAGTTTCATGACCATGATGTGCCGGAGCGCGTTGTAAATTGTCTGAAGAGACAGGGGCAACAGAGGATATCTTTTTATCAGCCGAAGGAAGACGATACAAAGGAACTAAATCCCATTTTATATTGCAGGTTAAAGAGCATATAGAGCATGGAAAAAGGGAGACTTTATTATGATTGTGCAACCGTTTTTCGTGTGTCGGCATGGAGGTTAAAATGGAAAATATACTGAATGTAAGTAATTTAAACGTATATTATAAAAATAAAGAAAACCTGATGAACCGTATTCGCGGGAAGTCGGAAAAAGGCTTACAGCACGTTCTGAAAAATGTGAGTTTTGACATGAGAAAGGGTGAAGTGCTGGGACTTGTGGGCGAGAGCGGCTGCGGAAAGACATCGCTTGCAAAGGCGATTCTCGGCATGCAGAGACAGTACGACGGAGAAATCGTGCTTGACTGTCCCAATCCGCAGATGGTCTTTCAGGATCCTTATGGCTCGCTCAATCCTTCCAAAAAAATCGGCTGGATATTGGAAGAACCGCTTCGCATGAAGTCCCGTATAAACAAAGGGAAGGACAGACTGTCGAAGGAGGAGCGCGTCAGAAAAGTTGACAGGATGCTCGAGCGGGTGGGACTTGATGTGAAGCTGAAGGAACACTATCCCACAGAGCTTTCCGGCGGTCAGCGGCAGCGCGTTGCGATAGCGGCAGCGCTTTTGTGCGATACGGATTTCCTGATTGCGGACGAGCCGGTGTCAGCGCTTGATGTGACGATACAGGCGCAGATTATCAGGCTTTTGTTAAAGCTTCACAGGGAGATGGGTATCTCTATCCTTTTTATCTCACATGACCTGCGCGTCGTGTATCAGATGTGCGACAGGGTGCTCATCATGAAAAGCGGGGAAATTCTGGAACAGGGAAAGGTTGAGGAGGTTTACGAAAATCCGTCGACCGACTACACGCGGCTTCTGCTTGAAGCGGCGAATTTGTGACAGAATCCTGGAAAGCTGCGGGCTATGCAATCGCAATACAGCAGAGATTCTGCATGATAGATGGAGGAAACCAACAAATGCTGCAATGTTTTTATCCGAAGGAATATTTGGATTCTACGTATCTGATTGATTTTGAAGAAAAGTATAAACAGGGATACAGAAGTATTATATTTGATATTGACAATACGCTGGTGCCGCACGGACTTCCGGCGGACGAGCGCGCGATGGCTCTGTTCAAACGCCTGAGAGAGATAGGCTATAAAGTCACGATGCTCTCCAACAATAAAGAGCCGCGCGTGAAGATGTTCTGTGACGCAGTAGGCGCCCCTTATATTTACAAGGCGGGCAAGCCCAATCCGGACAAGTATCGGGAAGCTATGAAAAACATGGGGACAGACAAGACTGATACGCTGTTTGTGGGAGACCAGATTTTTACGGATGTGTGGGGGGCAAACAAGGCGGGTATTTACTCTATTTTGGTGAAACCAATCCACCCCAAAGAGGAGATACAGATTGTCTTAAAGCGCTATCTTGAAAAAATCGTGCTGATTGGCTATCATAGATATATGAGAAAGAAATAACCAATTTTTCATTGTTTTGAGGAGCCGTTTACAAATAAGTTGTGACAGGGCATTGTCATGAGCTGCTTTTATGCACAGTCCCGTGCAGAGGAAGTATGCCGCAGAAGCGGCGCAAGGGGTGCGATTAATTCCCTGGAGGGTAATATAGATAAATGGGGGAACTGTTAATGCAGATAAATGGAAAAACAAAGGTTTATGGAATCATAGGAAATCCGGTGGAGCACACACTGTCGCCGCTAATACATAGTACATTTGCGGATGCGCTTGGTATCGATCTGGCGTATGTGCCGTTCCACGTGGCAGATGGACAGCTTGAGGCAGCCTTAAAAGGCGCTTACGGGTTAAATATTCAGGGCATGAATGTCACGGTGCCATATAAAAATGCTGTCATTCCGTTCCTGACAGAGGTCGACACGCGTGCAGAACTGTTGGGGGCTGTCAATACCCTTGTGCGCGACAAACGTGATGACAGGGAGGGATTTATCGGTTACAATACAGATACCAGCGGACTCTGGCGGGCGATGGAAGAAGATGGCATTTCTCTCAAGAATGAGGAGATTATCATACTCGGCGCAGGCGGTGTGGGGCGTGCAGTTGCCTTTATGTGTGCCAATAGTGACGCAAAAAAGGTGTATCTGTTGAATCGCAGTGTGGCGAAAGCTGACGCTGTAGCGGTGGAGGTCAACAGTAAGCTTAGCCGGTATGGAAAGGACTGTGTGACGGCGATGGCGCTTTCTGATTACAAGTCGCTCTTGACAGGGGCAGAGAACAGGTATATCGTGATTCAGTGTACCAGTGTTGGACTTGCGCCGAATGTCGATGATGCGGTGATCGATGACGGTGATTTTTATCATTATGTGAAATACGGCTATGACCTGATTTACACGCCCTGGGAGACAAAGTTTATGCAGCTTGTCAGGGATAACGGCGGCATGGCTTACAATGGACTTAAGATGCTCTTATATCAGGGAGTTGATGCTTTTGAACTGTGGAATGGCTGCAAGGTGACGAGGGAAATTGCCGATAAGGCATATCAAAAGCTTTGTGGTAAATTAAGATAAGGAGCGATACAACGTTTAACAAATAACTCATTAATATCAGGAGATTTTCATGGATAATATTATTCTGACAGGCTATATGGGAAGCGGCAAGACGACCGTGGGAAAGAATGTCGCAAAGCTAAAGGATTACTTTTTTGCAGATACCGATGAGATGATCGTGGAGCAGCAGCGCAGGAGCATCAATGAAATCTTTGCCGCAGACGGCGAGCTGGCATTCCGGGATATGGAGACAGCGCTGTTAAGGCAATTGATAGATGAAAAAAGAGAACATCTGGTTATTTCGACGGGCGGCGGGATGCCCATACGGGCAGAAAACAGACAGCTTTTATCAGAACTTGGCAAGGTTGTCTATCTGAAGGCATGCCCCGCAACGATTTACAACAGAATTAAGGGCGACACGACCAGACCACTTCTAAAGTGTGAGAATCCTATGAAACGGATTGAGGAAATGATTGCGGAGAGAGAACCTTTGTATGAGGAGGGTGCTTCGATCATAGTAAATGTAGATGAGCTGAGACAGTCGGAGGCGGCGCTGGAAATTATAGAAAACTGCGAGGAATAAATATGTGGGAGAACGGGAATGCCCTTATCAATAATGATAACTTTCAGCGGAACAAGTAAAGAATGAACTGAGAATGATAAGGAAGGATAACAGAAAAATGAAAATTTTGGTGATCAACGGACCAAATCTGAATTTCCTTGGGATCAGGGAGAAAGGGATTTACGGGACACAGGATTACAAGTATCTGATGGACATGATACAAAACAAGGCAAAGGAGGAGAACTGTGAGATCGACTGCTTCCAGTCTAACCATGAGGGAGCCATCATAGACAGAATACAGGAATCCTATTTTGACGGAACGGAGGGCATTGTCATCAATCCGGGCGCATTGACACATTACTCGTATGCGATACGCGATGCGCTTGCGAGTATTACAGTCCCCAAGGTGGAGATACATATCTCAGACATTATGCAGAGAGAGGAATTCCGGCATGTTTCTGTCACAAAAGATGCTTGCGACCACCAGATTTATGGCCAGGGATTGGAAGGGTATCTGAATGCCATAGATTTCGTAATCGCGAAATGTCAAAAATAATAGTTGAAATATTGATCATTTTGTTATAAAATGGTTAACGGATTGTAAACGTGAAAAGTGAATATTTAGGAGGAATAGTTTTTTATGATATCAGCAGGAGATTTCAGAAACGGTATTACGATAGAGTATGAGAACAGCATCTATCAGATCATTGAGTTCCAGCATGTAAAGCCTGGTAAGGGAGCTGCTTTCGTCAGAACAAAGCTCAAGAACATTATCAGCGGCGGCGTTGTGGAGAAGACTTTCCGGCCGACTGAGAAGTGCCCGCAGGCGCGTATTGACAGGAAAGAGATGCAGTACTTATACGCAGATGGCGATTTATTCTATTTTATGGATACAGAGAACTATGAACAGATTGGTCTCAATGCGGACAAGGTGGGCGATGCGCTCAAGTTCGTGAAGGAGAACGAGATGGTTAAGGTATGCTCACACAACAGCAATGTATTTGCGATTGAGCCCCCTTTGTTTGTGGAGCTTACGATCACAGACACAGAGCCGGGCTTCAAGGGTGATACAGCTACTGGTGCGACAAAGCCGGCTACTGTTGAGACAGGTGCGACAGTGGCAGTTCCTTTGTTCGTAGAGACAAATGATGTCATCAAGATTGACACCAGAACAGGTGAGTATTTGTCAAGGGTATAGTCTGCGGATAGGATACCGGTAAATGAATTAAGACAATGAGAAAACGGCGTTTTGCTTTTTATTACGTTTTTCTTGTTGTCTTTTTGTGTTGTAAAAAGACAGCGACAGGGGAGAGGATTTTATAAAAGAATTTGACAAGAAGGAGTATCAATAGAATGGAATTTACATATTTTACAACACTAGTGCGGGATGAAGTGGAGAGAAGAGCGGGCGACTGTTATAAAGTGAGGCTGAATGATGTCAGAAAAAATAACGGGGTCGTGCTGAGGGGGCTTACGGTGATGCAGGATGACAGCAATATTTCACCGACAATCTATCTAAATAACTATTACGAGGAGTACACAAATGGAAGGGCCACGCTGCTCAATGTTGTCAACGATGTGATGGATACTTACAATAGGAATAAGGTCAACCAGAGTGTCGATATGAGATTTTTTTTGAATTATGAGAGTGTGAAGCAGAGTGTCGTCTATAAACTTGTCAACACGGAAAAAAATAAGGAGCTTTTGGAGGATATCCCACATATAGAATTTATGGATTTGTCGATTATATTTCAGTGTATGGTTGCACAGGAGGAATTTGGTACGGCATCAATACTGATACATAATGTGCATCTGAAACTGTGGGATGTGTCAGTGGGAATGCTGTATCAGGCGGCAAAGGAAAATACACAGCGGCTTCAGGAGTATGAGATTAAAAGCATGACAGATGTTCTGTGCGAAATTGTAAAGGCTGAAAATACAGAGGAATCTGACTGGGACAACTGTATGAATGGGATGTCGGACAGTGTTCCGATGTATGTGCTCAGCAATAAGAGCAGGGTGGAGGGAGCAGCCTGCATGCTGTATCCTAATTTGATCCAGGATTTTGCAGATGCAATCGGCAGTAGCCTCTATATTATTCCATCATCGATACACGAACTGCTGCTTTTGCCGACGGAGCATAATGAGGAGAGCGGGGAGATTAAAAATATGATTAAGGAGATCAATGATACACAGGTAAGCAAAGAAGAAATTCTTTCCTATTCATTGTATTATTATGACAGGGAGGAGGGAAAGGTTGTCAGATTATAAAAAGCAGGAAGAAAATAGCAAAAAATCAAAAAAGTCTTTGATAAATTCTTGACAATTGAACATATTATGTTTATGATTTATATCATGCAGTGTGCCATTGGGATTTTTTTACTTTTTTGACAGGGCAGCGGCACCAATGTAAAGTAACAATTCAGTAAAGGAGAAAACACAATGAGTAAAAAGTGGGTATATTCATTTAAAGAGGGCGACATGAGCATGCGCAATCTTCTCGGTGGCAAGGGCGCGAACCTTGCAGAGATGACAAGCATCGGACTGCCTGTACCACAGGGCTTTACGATCACAACAGAGGCTTGTACACAGTATTATGAAGATGGACGTAAAATCAACGACGAGATCATGGCGCAGGCTATGGACGGCGTTGCAGAGATGGAGAGAGTAAACGGAAAGAAATTCGGCGATCTGAAGAATCCTCTGCTTGTGTCTGTGCGTTCTGGTGCGCGTGCATCGATGCCTGGTATGATGGATACTATCTTAAATCTTGGTTTAAATGACGAAGTTGTTGAAGCAATGATCAAGGGCAATCCGGATCCTGCGTTCGAGCGCTTTGTATACGATTCTTACAGACGTTTCATTCAGATGTTCTCAGACGTTGTTATGGAAGTAGGCAAGAAATATTTTGAGCAGCTGATCGACAAGATGAAAGAGGAGAAGGGCGTTCAGTACGACGTAGACCTCACAGCAGCAGATTTAAAGACACTGGCTGAGCAGTTCAAGGCTGAGTACAAGAACCAGCTTGGCAAGGATTTTCCTTCCGATCCTGTAGAGCAGTTAAAGCTTGCGATCGAGGCAGTATTCCGCTCATGGGACAACCCTCGTGCAAACGTGTACCGTCGTGACAATGATATCCCTTATTCATGGGGTACAGCAGTTAACGTAATGCCTATGGTATTCGGCAACCTGAACAATGAGTCTGGTACAGGTGTTGCATTTACACGTGATCCGGCTACAGGCGAGAAGAAGCTCATGGGTGAGTTCTTAAAGAACGCACAGGGCGAGGACGTTGTTGCCGGTGTTCGTACACCGATGCCGATCGCTCAGATGGAGCAGGAGTTCCCAGAGGCATATGCAGAGTTTATCAAGGTTTGTGAGACACTCGAGAATCACTATCATGATATGCAGGATATGGAGTTTACTGTTGAGAATAAGAAGCTCTATATGTTACAGTGCCGCAATGGTAAGAGAACAGCACAGGCTGCATTGAAGATTGCCTGTGATTTAGTAGATGAGGGACACAAGACCGAGGCAGAGGCAGTTGCCATGATCGATCCTCGTAATCTTGATACTTTACTGCACCCTCAGTTTGATGCAGCTGCATTGAAGGCTGCTACACCGGCCGGAAAGGGACTTGGCGCTTCACCGGGTGCTGCATGCGGCAAGATCGTATTTACAGCAGAAGATGCTGAGAACTGGAATGCAAGAGGCGAGAAGGTTGTTCTTGTACGTCTTGAGACATCGCCGGAAGACATTACTGGTATGAAGGCTTCCCAGGGTATCCTCACCGTTCGTGGCGGTATGACATCACATGCAGCCGTAGTTGCACGTGGTATGGGTACATGCTGTGTATCTGGCTGTGGCGATATTGCTATGGACGAGGAGAACAAGAAGTTCACATTGGCAGGAAAAGAATATCACGAGGGAGATTACATCTCAATCGATGGTACAACAGGTAATATCTATGATGGTCAGATTCCTACTGTTGACGCTCAGATCGCTGGCGAGTTCGGCAGGGTAATGGCATGGGCTGACAAGTATAGAACATTGAAGGTTAGAACAAACGCAGATACACCAGCAGATGCAAAGAAGGCGAGAGAGCTCGGCGCAGAAGGTATCGGTCTCTGCCGTACAGAGCATATGTTCTTCGAGGAGGACAGAATTGCTGCATTCCGTGAGATGATCTGTGCCGACACCGTTGAGGAGAGAGAGGCAGCTCTGGAGAAGATTCTTCCTTATCAGCAGAGCGACTTCAAGGCACTGTATGAGGCTCTGGAAGGAAATCCTGTTACAATCAGATTCCTGGATCCGCCTCTTCACGAGTTCGTTCCTACTGAGGAAGCTGATATCGAGAAGCTTGCAAATGCACAGGGTAAGTCTGTAGAGGATATCAAGACCCTCATCGCTTCCCTGCATGAGTTCAACCCGATGATGGGCCACAGAGGATGCCGTCTTGCTGTAACTTATCCGGAAATCGCTAAGATGCAGACAAAGGCTGTTATCCGCGCGGCAATCGAGGTAAAGAAAGCTCACGCAGACTGGAATGTGAAACCGGAAATCATGATTCCACTCATTTGTGAAGTGAAAGAGCTTAAGTTTGTAAAGAAAGTTGTTGTAGAGACAGCAGACGCTGAGATCGCAGCAGCAGGTATCGCGTTAGAGTATGAAGTAGGTACAATGATCGAGATTCCCAGAGCAGCTCTCACAGCTGATGAGATCGCTAAGGAAGCTGACTTCTTCTGCTTCGGTACAAATGACCTGACACAGATGACATTTGGCTTCTCAAGAGACGATGCAGGTAAGTTCTTAAATGCTTACTATGACACAAAGATCTTTGAGAACGATCCGTTTGCAAAACTTGACCAGACAGGTGTCGGCAAGCTGATGGAGCTTTCTATTAAGCTCGGCAAGCCTGTAAATCCGAAGCTTCATGTAGGTATCTGTGGTGAGCATGGCGGCGACCCTTCTTCTGTAGAGTTCTGCCATAAGATTGGTCTTGACTATGTATCATGCTCACCGTTCCGCGTGCCTATCGCAAGATTGGCAGCGGCACAGGCGGCTATCGCTCAACAGTAATACACCGGAACGTATTGTTCTTGCAAAACAATTTTTTGCTCCGTGCAGATATTAATTTTTGCTGGAACCATAACCAAAAATAAACTAAATTTTCAAAACCAGAACCTTGGGGAATCCGTTCCTCAGGGTTCTTTTTTTCCAAAATCCTGCTGCCGTCAAAAAACACATCTCCATCCCCGCTAAAAATCCCATAATCCCACATCAGGACATCTTCTGCATTTGAAACAGCGGATTTTGCTCTGTCCGCCTAATAAGAAAAACGAAAAAAAGGTAAAAAAATGGGCGTTTGCCAAATCCTGCTGCCAGTATAAGAAAAACTCTAGTCCTGCTGCCGTTAAAACCGTAATCCGGCTTTCCCCCAGATTCCGTCCATAATCCAGTCCTGCTGCCAGTCAAAGTTTTTTCTTAACAGCATATCTATATCTTGCCATCTTCTTACATCTCCTTGTAAGAATCCCATAAAAACAGCGAATTTTAAGGATTTCCGCCATGCCATCACTCTGAAAGAGTAAAGAGTAGTCTTATCTTGTTTTTCTCTTATTTCCCACTCGGATATATTCTTTTTTGTATCTTTTTAACATATTTTTCTTTTATTGGGAGCAGATGCATACAGGTATCCATTCAGCTTTATTGTAGGAGTGGAATAGGATATCTTTTGTTTTTTATTAGCTTTTTATCCCTCGTTATGGGGATTTTATGCTATCTCATGGCAGCAGGATTAGTGGGTGTTCTGCTACCGTAAGGGAGAGTATCAGCTCGGATGGGAGAGGTCTTTTGCTTATGTTTTTAAAAGAGGGATATCTGTAGGGTGGTGCTGTATATCTGCCAAATACGGCAGCAGTACATCTATATGGTGTTATCTGATAGTATATGGGATGGTGCGGAATTGCTCCTGTAATTGCGGGAAAAGGCGTGTACAGAGAATATATGGGAGATGGTATTCTTTATTAGTAAATGCCGTAATTGTGCTCACAGAGCAAAATACGCGGTTGTAGAGCCTGTATATGGTATCTGGTAGTATCGGGATATATGGGTAGTTCTTTTTAGACTATAAAAAGAGAGAAAAAACATATATAAAAGGATTGGACAGGGACTGTTATATACTCTTCTATGGCAGCAGTACTTATGCAGGTCTGGGAGTATATATGTAGATGGAAGACGGGCTTTTTATAAAGGATAAAAAGGGCATATACAAAGATAAAAAAGAGTGGATGGGATTGTGGCGTATTATGGGCGGTGTGGGGAGTGGGGGATTATGGGATTTTGGCAACAGGATTGGGGTTGTGGAAGGGAGTGTCTGGCGGCAGGGGTGCGGATAGTTTTTGTTTAACGGCAGCAGGAGTGTGGATAGGTTTTATTTAACGGCAGCAGGAGTGTGGATATTTTTACCAACGGCAGCAGGAGTGTGGATAGTTTTTATTAACGGCAGCAGGGCTACAGTAAGCACTGCTGCCGTTGGTTTTGTTTTTATGGGCTTTGGATGGGCGGCAGAGCAACCATATATAAGTTTTTTGGTGGTAAAAATGAGATAGGATATCGGAGCAGTTTTCGGGGGATGATGTCATAATTTCGAATGCCGTAAGAGGAGTTTTAGCAAAAAATAAAATTTGCTAATCCGCAAAAAAACATTCTGCAAGAACATAGTAAAAATGGGGATGAAAAATGGGGAATGGAAAGCATGGAAACGAAATTAAGAAAAGAATGCCTTATTTTCAAGGATTTCGGGACTTTTTTGATAATTTGAAATCCCCAAGTTTTTCCCAAGTTTGCCGCAGAATCCCCAAGTTTTTCCCATTTTTGAAAAGTTGGGAAAACTTGGGAAAAACTTGGGAGAAGATGATACTAATAAAAGCCAGCTGGGGATGAGATTTTTTAATAGTTATTGAAAAATGGTGGTAGGTGCTAAGTGTATCGGGCAGATTTTATAATTCTTTAAAAACGGATTATGTTTAAATCAATACCTAATAACACGTAAATAGACGGGATCTATGTGAAATGTCTAACAGGTATATTCTGTGAAAATGGATGAAAATGATAACCAAAAAACAGTTTTTGCAAAAATAAGGTGTAATTGAAATATGAGATAATAGAGGTGTAAAGAGCGGAAGGAGGATTAGAGGAATATCCTGCTGCCGTGTATTCTGCGGAAAATGAGGTTCCTAAGTTTTTCCCAGCTTTTGGAAAACTGGGAGAAACTTGGGGAGAGAAGGGGGATGTGCGATGCGGAAAAAGAATTATAAGGGCAGGTGTGAGAAAAGGACTGTTGCAAAATGTGAAGGAATATGTAAGACATTTGATAAATTGCAGAGCAGGATGGTGGATATTCTTTCAGAAGACAGGTCTGTAAAAAATGTAAGATGCAATGTCCTCATGGACGGAACCGATTATACATCTGATATTGTATGCGTGATGGAAGATGAGAGCATTGTAATTTATGAGTGCTGTTACAGAAACTTGTTAAACAGGCCAACGAATGCAAAGCTGTTGCAGCAGAGCAGGGAATATTGGTTAAAACATGGAATACAGGAAGAGGATTGGAGGCTGGTGGTGGATGCAGAAAAATGAGCTGTTAAAGAAAAATGGCAGTATAGTCAGGATATTGGCAGCGGACGGGGATGAGGTGCTTTATTTTGTCTGCGGGGGAATGAAGGCATCCATGCCAAAATGGTGCAAGGCAATACAGTTTAAAGATTATGAACCCTGTGATGAAGATGAAATTTTATCTTTATGTGGAATGAAACTCTTGCGGGAAGATGAACTTGAACCAAGGGAACGCAATATGGCAAGGAATAGGTACGCTATTATAGCTCCCGTGCTTGGGTGTCTGGAAGATGAGGATTTACGTACCCATATTATAGAAAGAACAGCAAAGGAACATGGTGTTACAAAGCAGACGGTAAGAAATTATCTGAAACTGTATCTGACATATGATTCCATCTCGGCATTGGTTCCGAAACATAGGACGGCAAAGGAGAAGCCGATGACAGCAGATGAGAAAAATATACGGTGGGCAGTCAATAAATATGTCTACAGCCGTAAGAAAAACAGTCTTAATACAGCTTATAAAATGATGCTCAAAGAAAAATACACTGACAGCGAAGGAAAACTGATAGAAAAGTATCCGTCGTTCAATCAGTTCAGGTATTGGTATTCCAAAAATAAAAATCATATGAGTTACTATATATCAAGAGAAGGAAAGACGGGATTCATGAGAAACCACAGGGTGCTGGTTGGCGATAATGTTCAGGCATTTGCAGCGGCTCCGGGGGTGGGAATGGCAGACAGCACAATCATAGATCTGTATGTTGTGTCAGATGACAGAAACAGGGTTGTGGGAAGACCGATACTGGCCGCCCTTCTTGATGGTTATTCCTATCTGTGTCTGGGATACAGTCTTGGATGGGAAGGAGGGGAATACAGCCTCCAGTCCCTGATGATAAATGTCATTACACCGAAAAAAGAATACTGCCGAAAATTTGGAATTGAGATTTCGGAAGAAGAATGGCCATGTGCCCTGCCGGGATGTATCGTGACGGACAGGGGAAGTGATTATGCGGGAAGTACATACGGACAGCTTGCAGAACTGAATGTTAAAATTATCAATCTGGAAGCATACAGGCCAGATGAAAAGGGTGTGGTGGAAAAGTTTTTTGATATCATACAGAGGCATTTTAAGCCGTATCTCAAAGGTGCCGGAGTAGTAGCAGAGGAATATCTGGAGCGAGGATCTTACTTTGGCGATTACAAAGAAAAGAGCTGCCTGACACTGAGGGAATTTGAAACGGTTCTTCTCAGGTGTATTGTCCATTATAACAGCAAACACATTATATATAATTTTCCCTTTACGGAAGAGATGATAGAAATGGGGATAGAGCCATACAGTAACCGTATATGGAAATACGGGCTGGAACATCTGCGGGGAATCAATGTGCTGACGGATGTAACAAAAGAACAGATCGTCCTGTCTCTTCTTCCCCGGACATTGGGAAGATTTTCGAGACTCGGGTTGAAAGTAAACGGAATGCGGTATTTCTGCGAAGGATTTTTTGAACGGTGCCTGAAAGGCGGGGAAGCTACAGTTGCCTATGACAGGAGTGATGTTTCCTGCGTATGGTTATATGAAGGAGGAAAATATACGAGATTTGAGCTTATTGAGTCAAGATACAAAGGAAAGGATTTAGAAGCCGTTCTTAACATGAAAGAACGGCAGAAAAAACTTATTGATAAAGAACAGCACAGGAGTATCCAGTCGGAGATAGAACTTGCATCGCATATTCAGACAATCAGGAATAATGCAGTTACCAAGGGAAGTCCTGATGTGGCGGGGATAAGGGAAACAAGGGAGGATGAGAGGAAAACGAAACATATCAATCATGTAAAGGAGGCGGGACTATATGATAACTGATTTCTCAGAACTGTTACCACCGATGCTGTTTGGTGATGACTTAAAAGCGGCGTTGACAGTGATGCCGGAATATGATGATTCTATCAGGGAAATGGATGCCGGAAAGAGGCTTTTAGGATTATCCGATATTTACAGGATCTTTGTACCTAACAGAATGGCATATGAGATTTATCACAGACTGTATTCGATGGTTTCCATGTCCCTGAAGAAAAAGGGGACGGCTGAATCCGTCAGGCTGCTGAATGCCGTCCATCAGAATACTGAAAAAGCGGAAATGGGAAGTGTTTTTGCTGCTGAAAGGTATAAAGGGGTTTCCACAGGAATGACATCAGCAACCTGCATAGGAGTTTCAGGAATCGGAAAGACAACCTGTCTGCAGGCTGCTGTCAGTCTTTGCGGTGAAATCATTGAAACCAATGAACCTTACCGCAAAGTAATACCTGTTGTTGAGGTAAGCTGTCCCTTTAACTGCAGTTTCAGGAGTTTGTGTTCACAAATACTGGCACGAGTAGATGAATACCTTGGAACTGATTATTATGGGAAATCACTGAAAAGATCCATAAATGCCGAACAGGTCATGCAGATGGTCTGTAATCTGGCAAACATTCATATCGGGGTGCTTGTAATTGACGAGATCCAGATGATTGTTGAAAGCAGGAGCGGAAGCCAGCTTTACAGGATGATCCTGCAGTTAATCAATTCAGCGAATATATGTGTGCTTATGTGCGGCACTCCTGAATGTATCCCTTTTTTTGGACGGAATCCTCAAATGGCCAGACGGACGGTCGGGCTACAGTATGGCCCCATGTCTTATGATGAAAATTACGAAGAATTTTGCAATATATTGTTTTCTTACCAATATGTGCGGAAACGGTCGCAGCTGACGGATAATATACTGGAATGGATGTATGAACACAGTGGAGCCATTCCCGGTACTGTCATGGCACTGATACATGATGCCCAAGAGATAGCTATTCTGGGGGGAAAAGAAGAGTTGTGTATTGCAACACTAAATGAAGCATATGACAGGAGAATGCAGATGCTCCATCCATATATTTCACGTGACATTAAAGCAGATAAAAAATATGCTCCATCCAACAACAGGACGGAGGATGGCATTGGATTGGAGATTCAGGAGAACAGCATTTATACAAGTATTGATATTCCGGCGTTAGTTGAATCTGCGAAAAATCAGGGACAGGATATTGTAACGGAACTAGGCAGATATATTCCTGTCAGAGAAGTAGTGCTGTGATTCGAGGCTGTTTGGATAAAAGTCTGGATATGGAGTGAGACAGTTGATTGAGTTGGGAGGAGGTCAGGTCTGCTGGGGGATAGGGATTATTTTATAATTTGTTGTATTTCTATAAAGGTGGTGTATATATGATTGGATTTATGCCGTTTATTTATCCTGATGAGTTAGTGTACAGCTGGTTTTGCAGATATTATATGCATTCTGGTTTTCCTGTAAATAAAATGGCGCTTGAAGATTTGCTGCATAATCGGCACTGTAATCCAAGCAAAGAATTTATAGGGCATCTGAACTCCGAAATGGAGAATACGGTAAAAAGAATGTATCCAATGGAAAAGCTGATTCTGGAACATACAATGTTTCCGCAGTTCCCATGGTATTTCATATTCCAGACCTTTGGGAATTGCCATCCAGCCATCGGTATCGGAATTATTATCAGTTACATCATCCATACATATTTTAGTCAAATCCGGATCGAATAAATCAAAATTTGGATAGTAGTTAAACTGGCATGTATAACTGCTTATGCCAAAGCGGTTTTTTAAACAGACAAGTTCAATTTTTCGTGGAGTTTCACGTTTGGCCTCTCGGATTCGCTGCCTCTTTTCGTTAATCTTGTTGGGACTGGAAAACAGTCCTTCGTGGATGCACTGGAGCTGTAATCCCCATACCACATCTGCTGTATATTCGATTCCCCCGCTTTCTTTAAAAGATTCGAAGTCTATGGCTGTCATATAATTTTGGCGGTTTAAGGAAGATATTACAATCATAGTCAGCTGTTGGCTTATCTGTAGTTCCTTGAGTCTCTGTACATGGCAATCTATCTTTTGTGGTCATATGTTTTTCGGGCGCAGATTGTATTACCTGAAGATAATCAATTATTACTATGGGTTTTGCATTATACTGGTTAATATAAGCGGTAATTGCATCGATGATGTTATCTATTGTCGCTTTAAAACTGCATTCGATAACGGTGATCCTGTCAGAAAAAGTTTGGTATTTGTTGATTGAGGATATAATGCGTGGGTCAGACAGGCTGCTCCTTCGTATCTGCAGTGAGGACAGGCCGTTTTCTGGATTCTCTCTTGCGATGATCCGGGCTATACTCTTGGATGCGAGCTCTAATACAGACTGCTCCAGACTAAAAAATAACATAAAGTTCCCGCCATATGCCAACAGTTCAACAAAAAAA
>CAMWXE010000096.1 GCA_947178145.1 uncultured Lachnospiraceae bacterium
AAAGCACAATGCCGAAGTGGAGCGTCTGAAACGGGAAGGCTTTTCCAATCCGGCGATGCGGCACTGGACTTTTGAAAACGACAACGGGAAATGCCCGCAGATGGAAAAAGCACACTCTTATGTGGAGCTATGGGAGCAGATGAAAGCGGAGAACCACGGGCTGGTCTTGTGGGGGAATGTCGGATCGGGGAAAAGCTATTTTGCAGGCTGTATCGCAAATGCCCTTATGGAGAGGGAAATACCTCTCTGTATGACGAACTTTGCAACGATACTCAACAACCTTTTTTATAGCTCGGAAAACAGAAATGAGTACATTGTAAGGCTCTGCTCCTATCCCCTGCTTATTCTTGATGATTTCGGCATGGAGAGGGGTACGGAATACGGGCTGGAACAGGTATACAACGTGATTGACAGCAGGTATGTCAGCAGAAAGCCACTGATTGCAACGACAAATCTCACGCCGGAGCAGCTAAAGAACCCGGAGGACGTTCCCCACGCACGCATTTATGGCAGGCTGCTTGAGATGTGTACGCCTGTACGTTTTACGGGAGATGATTTCCGCAGGGCAGCGGCTCAGCGGAAAAAGGAACGCCTTAAAGAACTGATGATGGAGAATAAGACGGTGCAGGCTGAGGGGGCAGATTTATGATTATGGACAGGGAAATGAAAACAGACAAAAAAGGGGCAAAGGCGCAGACAAGGTTTGTTGTGACGAGGGAGTTTGGCGGCACACAGACCATGCAGGAAGCCTTTGAACATCTTATAGAAAAAAAGACGGAGGAACACATTTCAAGGAATGCAGCGCATTTTTTGAATAAGGTGCAGACAGGTTCTTGAAAAATCTGTTGAAATTAAAACGGGGGCATGGTAATATAATGGTATCGTGTCCCTGTTCATAAAGGAGAGAACCTATGAACAGGAAAAACCATTCTAAGATTACCAGTCCATTACTTACTGCCCTCTACTGCCGCTTATCCCTTGAGGACGGCAAAGACAATGAGAGCATGAGCATCAGCAATCAGAAGTTACTGCTGAAAGATTACGCAGAAAAGAACGGTATGTTTAACTGCGAATATTATGTGGACGACGGTTTCACAGGGCGGAACTTCAACCGTCCGGCATTCCAGCGCATGATAAGCGATATTGAAGCAGGAAAGATAAGCTGCGTGATTACGAAAGACCTTTCAAGGCTTGGGCGCAACTATATCGAATCCGGCAGCTACATGGAAGTATTCTTCCCGAAACACAATGTACGTTACATAGCCATTACGGACAATTACGACAGCGTGAACAAGCAGGAAATGGATATTGCGCCGTTTAAAAATATTCTGAATGATATGTATAGCCGGGATATTTCTAAAAAGGTGCTTGCGGGGCGCATGGCACGCTCAAGGCAGGGGAAATTCTGCGGAGGGCAGCCGCCTTTGGGACTGATGCGTGATCCGGACGATAATGGACACCTTATCATTGATGCGGAAACTGCGCCAATCATCAGGCGGATATTTGACCTTGCGCTTGACGGGATGGGAAACATGAAAATCTGCAAGACGTTGATGGACGAAAAGATACCGATTACGAGGATAAAGCAGACAACGGAGTGTGACGTGAATTATTACGCATGGAGCGGCTCACGCATATCCACTATCTTACGCAATCCCTTTTACAAAGGCGCACATGTTGTCTGCAAGACGCACCAGAAGGGCATACGCTCCAATACCTACAATATCATTCCGAGGGAGCAGAGGGAAGTCATAGAGGACTGCCACGAAGCCATTATCCCCAAAGCGGAGTGGGAAAAGGTTCAGCAGCTCATAGACCGCAGACCGCCGATAATGAAAGGGAATAGCTGTCCATATTACAATATTTTTCATGGCATTGTCTATTGTGCCACTTGTGGGAAGTCCATGCAGGTACGGTATGAAAAAGTCGGGAGGACGGACAAAGACCGCCGTACTGGAAAAGAGCGTGAGCCGATAGACAAAGCTTATTATATTTGCCAGACTTATAACCGTTTGGGTAAAGATGCCTGCACAAGCCATAAAATCGAAGCAAGGGATTTATATGACCTTGTGCTTGCCGATATACAGGAAGTTGCGGCTATGGCGTTAAAGGACAGAGAAGCGTTTTACGGGCGTTTAAGCCGGAGAATGGAAAAACAGTACCTTGCCGACACTGACAGCCTTAAAAGGGAATATGAGAGCCTTGCAGGGCGTAATCAGGAGATAGATGAAACTTTTATCAGCCTTTATGCGGACAAGGCAAAGGGGATACTTACGGAAAAGCGTTTCCTGAAGCTGACGGACGCAATGGAAAAGGAGCAGGAAAACAACCAGAACCGTATGCAGGAAATAGCGGTGATTATCAGTGAAGAAGAACATTCGGAGGGTGACGTGCGGACGTTTATGGAGGAAATAAAGAGGTATGCCGCCATTATGGAACTTGATGAAGCGGTGCTGAACCGATTGATTAACCGCATACTGATAGGCAAGCCGGAGAAGCTTGACGGGGTAAGGACACAGGAAGTACGGATTGTTTATAATTTTGTTGGGGAATTGTAAGGTGGGAATATGGAAATATAACTGAAAATAATAGTAAAGAGTAGAGATTTGTGAGAGTTTTTGCTCTTTTGTATGGAAATTAGTTGTTTGAATTACTTCATCATATGGCAATATGTTAAGAATTGTGATATAATAATACAAACATTTTGATAAATCATAATTGAAAGAAGGAAAATTTATGGATACATTTAATGATAGTGAATATGCGATTTTAATAGGAAATTTGTTACATGATACTCAATATATAGAAATATCTAATATGGGAAAATTAGCTGGACTTAGGAAACATGCAGAAGTAATGGTTAGAAAAATTCTGGACATTGGTAATAGTAAGCAACTAATGTTAGGTCAGGTAAAAAAGAATTCAAATAATTCTGCGGTAAATAGCGGAATGGATAAGTTAGGTGATGAGTTAAGTAATAAATTGATTGAGATAGTAAATAAAATAAATCCTTTAGGGAGAGATGGTACTCATACGCAACATACAGATGAATTTTCTGACGAAGAAGTTGAAAGTGTTGAGGATGCTATTTTAGATTTGTATGCGCTTATTTTTATTAAATATTTTTTGGATATACAAGTAAGTATATATTCACCGCCTCAAGTGTTACGAATGTTTTCATTTTTACCACCGATTATTAGATATAAAACATGGAACTATTTGTATGAAAAAGATAAAAATAATATACAGGTAGTTGATAAACTATGTTTGTCTATAATTAAGGTTTTTAACAAAGAATCTGCTTATAAATGGTTAGATGATAATGGTGAAACAATAAAAGCTATACCATATCCGACTCAACAAGAAATAGAAAAATATGATAGGATAAATAGCATTGAAATATTGCCGGGAATATATCAAGCAGTTGTAAGTTTAAATTTTGATAAATACAATAATATGTATGATTTATTGCATGATAAGATTAGTGATTCGAGAACATCTATTAATGAATCAGGGAAGATGTATAAAAGTTTTGAAGAGGCTATTGAGCACTATAATAATTATAAGAGGGATATGGTACAAGATAATTCAGAAAAAATGATAACATTCTATTCTTTAATGGATTTTGTCTATTTGGGAAGAAAAGCGAAAAATGAAATATCAAGTTAAAAGACAAAGAGAATACAACCTTAGTAAAAATTTAATATAATGAAAGTCAAGAAAGCAGAGATTTGAATGTCCCTGCTTTTTTTGTGCGCAAATTTAAACTCATCACTTGACAATGTTGCATAGAGCTGATGAGCCAGGACGAGATTGCGGTCATGGATGGCGGGAAATGTATTATGCAGCTTAGAGGCGTCAGACCATTCTTCTCGGATAAATTCGATATAACAAAGCATGGCAGGTACAAGGAGCTGTCCGATTATGACCAGAAAAACACCTTTGATATAGAGGGCTATGTGAAGCATTTGCAGCACATGAAAGTCACTTTAAATACAGAGGTGGACGATGCCTTTGACTGTGGGGAAGTCAGCGGGCAGGAAGGAGATTCCCCGAGTACAACTGAATAGCGACTTCTGGACATCATGTCCAGAAGTGCAGAAATGAAAACTGAATATGGAACTGTCAACCAAACACAAGGCTTTTGGGAATAAGCCCGGAAGCCAGGAAACGGAGTTTTGAATGTATTTGGGAAAGGACAAAAACAAGACACCCGGCACAGCCAATCGCCAAACTGAATGTACCGGATGCCCGCAGGGTTCTCCCAAAGGATTTCCCTGCCCTTATTTTACCACAAAGGGCAGGGGATTTGCATATCAAAGCTCTTTCTTTATCAAAAAATCAAATTTAAGAAAGAAAGAGGTAAAAATTTATGGGTTTCTTTACAACAGCGGTAACAGGTGTGAATTGTGAGTAAAGTGAAAAATGGGGAAAATAAGCAAAGTGAAAATTCGGTGTATGTAGATAGCCCTTATAGGTTAAACATGATAAAATCTTAGAAGAAACGAGGTAAAGCAATATGGAAAAGCAGGTTTACATCACAGAGGAAGAACGAGCAAAGTGCCAAAAGGTAGCTGATGCGTTTGCGGAGCTGTATGAGATGGAGAATATCATGGTGCTTGATGCAGGCAGATACGGCTTTGTAGAGCTGAAATATTACAAGCCGCCATTTGGCTTTGAGGATGCCATAACCTTTACGGACAGCGTGGCACTGTTTGAGGGTTTGTGGGAGGAATGGCTGAATACGAAGCTGTATCTGATGGCAAAAGGCACTCCGTTGATGGAGAAAGGCTATAAGGGGGTGTTTGAGAGTCTGCCGGAAGAAAAACAGTCGGAACTTATTGTGAGAAAAGCTGATTTTGCGAAAACAGCGGAGATATATCTGTAATATTGTTTCTGTGGGAGAAAGAACAGCAGTTAGCGGTTAATCAAAGAATAGAAAGGCTCTGTATAATGCAGGGCTTTTCTTAATTGTTTTTTAGATAAAAAGATAGAATGAATGGGATGGATTCCGTCGTAATCGGCATTGTGGAAATGTGCATAACTGGCTGTGTTATGGAGTTGTGGGTAACTCTGTTTGCAGGACGTGGAAAAGCTGTACTTTGCTTTTCCATGTCCTGTGAATAGAGTTATCCACGGCGTAATAGCCAGTTATGCACATTTCCATGATGCTGACTTCGAATACTTGAAATCATTCGTCTGGGCGCATATAATTATACTTACAGAAGTGGAGAAAGGGTGATTGAAGATGTTAGAGTATATTTCTGCTCCAGAAGCTGCAAAAAAATGGGGTATTTCAGAAAGACGAGTACAGAAGTTATGTGAGGAAAACCGTATACCTGGTGTAGCAAAATTCAGCCGATTGTGGCTGATACCTAAAGATGCAACGAAACCAGTTGACGGAAGAAGAAAGGAGTTTCGGCATGAATAATTTGTTACTCTTAGAAGATGATATCAGCTTAATAGACGGATTACAGTATTCCTTGAATAAAAATGGATTTTATGTTGATGTTGTCCGCACCGTCAAAGATGCAAAAGAACGTTTATCTGAAATTGAAAAATATGATTTACTGATTCTTGATGTTACACTGCCTGATGGAACTGGTTTTGACATTTGCGAAAGAGTACGGAAACAGGACAATATGATTCCCATTATTTTCCTGACGGCTTCTGATGAAGAAGTTAATATTATTCGCGGTTTGGACTGTGGCGGTGATGATTATGTTACAAAACCATTCAAATTAGGAGAGTTGTGTTCACGTATTCGTGCATTATTGCGTCGTGCCGGAATACCGAAAAAAGAAACAGAAAATATATTAAAATGCGGGGATATTGAAATTGACCTTGTGGGCAGCCGTGTACTGTTGAATAATCAAACTTTAGAATTGACAGGCGCTGAATACCGTTTGCTGTGCCTGCTTGTCCGTAATTCCAATCGTGTTATTACAAGGGATGTTATACTGAATGAACTATGGGATAATACAAGTGACTTTGTTGACAGCAATACATTATCTGTCTATGTAAGAAGGCTCCGTGAAAAAGTGGAAATTGATCCGTCATGCCCACAACATTTAATTACTGTCCGGGGATTTGGCTATCAATGGAAAGAGGTGGATATATGAGTTTTTACCATGATAAGCAGATACGGGGATATATTCTTTTCTTATTGATTTTTTCAATGCTGATATTGATATTAAATTTTACCAACATTGCACTTCAGGAGCAGTATACAAAAGAAACATATATTTCGCATGACAATGCGATTGCTTCATCTTTGTTAGAACAGGGAATTTCTAAAGATATAATTGCAAATGCTTTAACAAATCAATCTATAAGTGAAAATGGGAAAGCTTTGTTGGCTATGCTTGGTGTGGAAGAACAGCATAAAAGTGTGCGTATATTTTACATCACTACAATTACCAATGTTATTTTGATTATGTTGCTCTTTTGTGGAACATATATTTTTTTGAAAAAAAGAAGAAGGCTTTATTTGCAGGCAGAAAACGTTTTGAATTGTTATATAGATGGTAATTATTCCTGTCATTTACCACAAAATGGTGAGGGAATGGTTTATCAATTATTTGTGTCAATAAACCAGCTTGCCACTATGCTGCAGGCTAAAAATGAAACAGAACAAAAGGCAAAGGTTTTTTTGAAAAGAACAATTTCAGATATATCGCATCAACTAAAGACACCACTTGCAGCCCTTGCTATGTATCAGGAAATCATTGAAGACGAGCCGGATAATGTAGAAACGGTAAAAGAATTTGCTCTGAAAATTGGATCTGCTTGTAAAAGAATGGAGCAACTGATACAAGCTATGTTAAAAATCACACGGTTAGATACTGGAAGTATTGTCTTTGAAAAAAGATCTTATCAAGTATCAGAACTGATATTAAATTCATTGAGTGAGCTTCATGTAAGGGCAGAGGCAGAACAGAAAGAAATCACGATAAACGGAAATACTGATGACATGGTTTTATGTGATATGGAGTGGACAAGTGAAGCGATTGGTAATATTGTCAAAAATGCGTTAGACCATACTGTTTCGGGTGGAGCTATTCATATTTCATGGGAACATTCCGCAGCTATGCTTCGGATATGGATTAGTGATAATGGAAAGGGAATTGCACCAGAGGATATACATCATATTTTCAAGCGGTTTTATCGCAGCAAGAATTCTATTGATACACAAGGCGTTGGACTTGGGCTTTCATTAGCAAAATCTATTATTGACGGGCAAGGCGGTGTCATTTCAGTGCAAAGCAATTTAGACGAGGGAACAACTTTTGTCGTATCTTTCCTTACAGAATTGTAAGCATAAATTCATCTGATTGTAAGCTTTTTTTGATAGCCTTTGAGTAAAGGAGGTACTTATCAATGGAAATCTTAAAAGTACAAAATTTATCAAAAACCTACGGGAAAGAAGAAGTAAAGGTTGAAGCCTTAAAGGATGTATCTTTTTCTCTTGAAAAAGGAGAATTTGCTGCAGTTGTCGGAGAGTCTGGATCTGGCAAAAGCACTCTGTTAAACTGTATCGGGGCATTGGATACACCCACGTCCGGCACTATTACCATAGACGGGCAAAACCTTTTTTCTATGAAAGAGGAACAAAGGACGATTTACAGACGAAGGAATATTGGGTTTATATTTCAATCTTTCCAGCTTGTTTCAGAATTGAACGTTGAGCAAAATATAATGTTCCCCTTGCTTTTGGACTATAAGAAACCTGATTCAGCAGAAGTAGGAGAGATATTAAACCTACTTGGGCTGACTGATCGGCGCAGACATTTACCGAGCCAGTTATCAGGGGGGCAGCAACAGCGAGTTGCTATTGGGAGAGCTTTGATAACAAAGCCGAAACTGATTTTAGCGGACGAACCGACAGGGAACCTTGATAGCAAAAATAGCCAGGATGTTATGGATTTACTTACAAAGGCTGCACGACATTATCAGCAGACAATTTTGATGATTACCCATAACAATAATTTAACCGCTTCTGCTGACAGGGTATTTCATGTATCGGACGGTGTGCTTATGGATTTAGGAGGGAATATAAATGAAAAGTTATCTTGAACTTGTACCTATTTCTGCTAAAGTCCATAAAAAGCAAAATAAAATGTCTGTTTTTTGTATTATTTTGGCAGTGTTTTTGGTAACAACAATTTTTGGCATGGCTGACATGTTTGTACGCAGTCAAATAATAAAGACACAAGCTGAAACAGGAAATTGGCATATTGGGCTTCAAAATATAAGTGATGAAGATATGGCTGTCATGGCGCTACGTTCAAATATTGCGGCAATTTCGGCGTATGACATTCTCAATTATAATGGTGAACAAGGTTATGTTTTAGAAGGAACAGATACCGTTATTTGCGGAAGTGATGAAAATCTGCTGACAGAAATTTTTCCTAATATGATAGCTGAGGGGAATTTCCCACAGGCTGACCATGAAGCCTTAATAACGAATAACGCTAAAAATATCTTAAATTTGAATATTGGGGAACAAATTACAATCAACTGCCCTAATGGTGCATCATATCTTTTTACAATATCAGGTTTTGTGGAAAATACCGCAAGCCTTATGAGCAACAGTTCTTATGGTTTATTTATAACAACTGCAAAAATACGTGATATTTATCTTGATGTAATGAATGACAGGACAGCTCCTTATAACACAGTTTTCTATGTTCAGTTTTCTAATACGGGGAATATCCGAAATGAGATATCAGCATTAAAATCAGCGTTTTCATTGTCGGATGAACAAGTCTTTGAGAATACAAAACTGCTTGGTTTGCTCGGGGAAAGTACAAACTCATTTATGATGCAGGTTTATGTAGCTGCTGCTGTTTTGTTTGTGCTGGTGTTGTTTGCGGGTATCATGATGATTGCAAGTAGCCTTAATAGCAATGTTGTACAGAGGACAGAGTTTTTTGGGTTAGTGCGTTGTATTGGAGCAACGCCGAAGCAGGTAATGCGGTTAGTCCGTAAAGAAGCGCTGAATTGGTGCCGCCTTGCAATTCCAGCAGGTATTTTAATGGGCATCATTATTATATGGGGCTTGTGTTTTGTTTTACGTTTTCTTAGCCCGGAATATTTTGGGGCAATGCCTATTTTCAGTATTAGCTTGCCGAGTATTGCTGCCGGAGTTGTTGTAGGATTGCTGACTGTGCTTTTGGCAGCACGTTCCCCGGCAAAAAAGGCGGCAAAAGTTTCACCGCTTGCTGCAGTTTCCGGCAATGCCAATAATTTGCAGCCTGTCCGGAAAGCAGCAGGAACAAAATACTTAAAGGTTGATATGGCGCTTGGGATACATCATGCAAAGGCAAGCCGTAAAAACTTCTTTCTTATGGTAAGTTCATTCGCCCTCAGCATTGTGCTTTTCCTTGCTTTTTCTGTAACGATTGAATTTATGAACCATACTTTAAGACCACTGCACCCTTGGACTGCGGATATATCCATTGTAAGCCCGGATAATACTTGTTCTGTTGACCGTACATTTATTGACAATTTAAAAGAAAACCCTATTGTGGATTCTGCTTATGGGAGAATGTTTGCATACAATGTATTAGCTTCAACAAAGGGAGCTGAATTTAAAATTGATTTGATTTCTTACGAAGATCATCAGTTTGAATGGGCAAAAGATTATTTGCTGGATGGTTCTCTAACTGACGTTCAAAATGAAGAAAATACAGGAGTTATTGTATATGAACCGCAAAACACAATTCAAGTTGGTGATATAGTAGAGTTAAATATTGATGAGCAAACAAAAGCAATAAAAATTGTCGCTATGTTGTCGGATAGCCCTTTTTTCAATGCTGCTGATGTTGGAACAATTATTTGTTCTGAAAATACGTTTCGCCAAATAACAGGGCAGGATGACTATACAATTATTGATATGCAACTGAAAAAACACGCAACAGATACTGATGTAGATGCTATACACCGTACCTATGGAACAGGTTATTCTTTTATTGATAAGAGGATGGACAACAACAGTACACTAAGCGTCTATTACTGTGTCTGGCTTTTCCTCTATGGTTTTTTAGCCTTAATAGCTTTGATTACAATATTTAATATTATTAACAGTATTGCAATGAGTGTAGCAGCACGGACAAAACAATATGGGGCTTTTCGGGCTATCGGTTTAAGTAATCAGCAGCTTTCTAAAATGATTATTGCGGAAGCCTCTGCTTATGCTGTTGCAGGCAGTATGATAGGTTCTGTTTTAGGGCTGGCTTGTAATAAGTTTTTATTCAGCATATTGATAAGCCGCCAATGGGGCGATCCGTGGACAATACCTTGGTTAGAAATGAGTATTATTATTTTGATTGTTGCACTTTCTGTAATCTTTGCAGTTCGCAGACCTATAAAGAAAATTCATAATATGTCCATTGTTGATACAATCAATGCACAATAAAATTATTATGCAGGCAGTCTAAAATGGGCTGTCTGCTTTTTTCTTACCTTACAATTCTGTAAGCAGAAATTCATCTGATTGTAAGGTGTTTTTATTATATTTTAGAGAGTAAGTATATATAGTTATCTGCTACACAACGTAATTGCCACATTGTGGCAAAAGATAAAAGCTGAAACATAGCAGATATATTAATGTACTTATTTTATGGTGGATTTGAAAAATCAGAGCTGCTTTTTTCTGATTAGGTTATTTAATGCAAGAAGAATTGGGGCAAGAGATAAAATATGCGTAAAAGAAAATGTAAAATATTGAATCGTAGAACAAGGGAAACAAAAGAATCACGGATAACATTACACATCAGGGTGTACCGCAAGGAAGAATGAAACTTACCTGCGGTACACCTTTTTTATTGGTGCGAAATTTGTCTGATTTTAGATTTTACTGTGGCTTAACTTTTACCAATTTATGAAAGAAATTTGATTGGCACTGCGATGCTACTGGCGGAAATTTTGTTTCAATTTACTGTTTCATGTATGGCTGTTTTGAAAGCATAGATTTTTGTGTCTGCCATACTTGGTTCATCAGCTCTTTCACTTGCTTTACATCGGCGGCATAGCTGTTTCCAGTGGCGTTCATGCGCTTTGCTATTTGGTTCAGATTGTTGCCGATTTTAGCAAGCGTAGCATTGTATTCCCGAAGCTCTGAATAGTCAATGTCATAAACATAACCATATAAAATTTGATGCCGCAGGAAAGAGGATTTATCCCTCATGCCGGACGCTTTGACTTTCTGCTCCAGTATGTACTGCTCATCATCACTTAGGTAAATTTTCAACTCGTTTTTGCGCTCTCTGTTTGCCATTTTAATGTCCTTTCTGTAATGGGGTGATGAAAGAATTTTACACAATCTTCTATCCCGTTATGGGGGATATTTGTGCAGAAAAATGAGCGAAAAAATCAAAAATTCCGGCGGGATAATTTTTTGATTTTTGAGCGCAGAGGGGGCTAGGGGGAAACTTCCCCCTACAAGCATTTTTTCAAGTTTCCGTCTTTTGGAAATTTGAAAAAAATCAGCCTGTGAGGGAACACAGGCAGTGCTTGCTATTCTTCCCTGAAAAGGTAAAAGCCTTTTCAGGCATTGCGGAAAAAATTAGAAATTTTTTCGGGCAATATCCCAACAGAGGGGATATTACTTTATTTACAATTAACATCAGAAACAGCGGGAAAGGAGGTGAAAAAAATGGCAGACCACGCATTCTGGCGGCGCAGGGAAATGGAGAGTATGTTATTGGCGGGAAAAAAACTGACAGTGGCAGAGCTTGTGGGCAGGTTTTGTGTAAACAGGAAGTCCATAATCAGGGATTTTGAAATCATAGGCGAAGCACTTCCCGTTATTGCAAAGCAGGGCTATAACGGCGGGTATTTCCTCATGGACGGGGTAGGGAAATATCAAAATACACTCTCAAAAGAGCAGCTGGAATGTTTGGAGAAACTCGCTGTGACCTGTGCGGCAGAGGATAAGGAAACGGTTATGTCAATCATACATGAATTTGGACCATACTGCGAGAAACTTACATAGACACTGATTGACATTCTTATAAAGCATATAAAAGATTTTTTGGAATGTTTTATGTGCTTTTAGGGCTGGCAATCCTGAACGGTTTTCAAGCAAAAAAATGAGAGGAGGTGCGGCATGGCTTCAGCACACCGGAGAATGGAAATCATCAGCATTTTATCCGCCAGAGGTCATGCGACAATGCGGGAGCTTGCATGGGAACTGGATGTTACAAGGCGAACGATAATGAATGACATTATTGCATTGTCTTTTGACTATCCAATCTACACAAAACCGGGCGAGGGTGGCGGGGTTTTCATTACGGAAGATTATAAGCCTTATGCCAACACCCTCACGCAGACGGAGCTTGAAACGCTGTGCGGATTATACGGCAGGGCAGAGGGGAAAGAGAAGGAAATTCTTTTCCGCATTATACATAAGTACGGGGCGGACAAGCTGGAATTGTAGTCGGACAGACTGGCATATTTTATCTGTGATGCGGACAGGAAAACGCATGGCAGGCTGACAACTGAATATGGACAATCCTGCAAGACGTATGAAACAGCCGAGCTATGCAGAAACACGCCATGATTGCCTTTGATGAAAAGGGCGGGAGCGGTAAATGTTTTACTGTAAACAAGGTGTGGGAACCTTGCGCCATGACACTGTTTCCTGATAATGATACTTCCGTAAAACGGTCACGAAGATGATGGTGCGATTCCAATGTGGGCTTTTCTCCCGAAAGCCACTTGCAGGATATAAAATTTTGTAAAAAAGAGGATTTTCAGAAAATGGCAGATGAAAAAATATTTCAGGATTTTCAGGATTTCCTCGCACAGCGGAGGAAGTCTGCGATTACTTTGAATGGAAAGCAGATAAAGGCGTATGACATCAGGACAATCACCCTTGAACAGTTCCGTATGCTGATTGCCTGCGGGAATGACAGCCACAACAACCAGATAAGGGTAACGAAAAGAGGCAAGGTCTATTTGTCGGAGGATATTGTCGGTTCGGAGCAGCTTGATGATGTTGCGCTCAGCTTTGAAACATTCAGTGCGCATAACGGGTATGTCGGCGTAAAGGCAGCGGAGGACAACAGCCACGTTATCCCGTTATATTATGCGCTGATTGGGAACTGGACGAGTGGGTGCAGCCATACATATATAGACAATTATTAGATTTTGATTAAGGAAACACACAGCGTTAGGGCAGTTATAAACCTATTGGATATGGGTTTATAGCTGCCCTTTTTGCGTTCATGGAGGATTGTATGAATGTATTTGAAGCAGTGAGGGAGAACGGGATAACCGCAAGGCAGGCGGCGGAGCATTGCGGGATAAAAATAAACCGAAGCGGCATGGAAGTCTGTCCGTTCCATAAGGACAAAAACCCAAGCATGAAGATAGACAGGCGGTATTACTGTTTCGGGTGCGGGGAAAAGGGAGATGCCATTGATTTTGTGGCAAAGTTTTATGAGCTTGGCAAGAAAGATGCGGCAGTGCAGATTGCGGCGGCTTTCGGTATCAGTTTTGATGACAGCAGGGGCAGGAAACCGCCGCCAAGACGTAAGAGGAAGTTATCGCCGGAGCAGAGGTTTGAGAGGGCGGAAAAGAAGTGTTTCCGTGTGCTTTCTGATTACCTGTGCTTTTTAAGGGAATGGCAGGAACAGCATGCGCCGCATGATGCAGAGGAAGAATGGCACCCGCTGTTTTGTGAAGCGTTGGAAAAGAAGGATTACATAGAGTACCTGCTTGACATTTTATTGTACGCTCCGCTATCGGAGCGTGTGGAGATGGTAACAGATTATGGAGAGGAAGTGTTGAAGATTGAAAGAAGATTGGAACAGTGTGCCAAAGGAACAGCGGGCGGCACTGGAAAAGACCATGAACAAGATGGAGCAGGCGTCACAGCCGGAAACATGGTTTGACGGGAACAAGGTCAATGATGTGCTTTTCTGTGAGGATTTCCTTGCAGGACACCCTATGAAGTGCATACATGGAACATTTTTTGATGTAAACGGTGCAGTCGGTGATGCGGAGCAGATTAAGGCGGAGATATATTATAAAATTGCGCCCTATGTCACATCTAACATAGCAAAAAAGGCAGCCTCGCTCCTTGATGCGCTGCGGATCAGGAGCTACTCGCCGCCGATACCGTTCCAGACAGACCGTATCCATGTGGCGAACGGGACGTATTTCTTATCGAAAAACTTCTCTGCACAGAAAGATTTCTGCATGAACAGGCTTCCGGTGAGGTATGTGCCCGATGCACCGGAACCGTCACGCTGGCTTGCATTTCTTGGGCAGCTTTTAGAGCCGGAGGACATCACTACATTGCAGGAGTTTATGGGCCTATGTGCTGCTCCCAACAACAAAGGGGCAGAAAATGATGATAGTCATAGGAAAAGGCGGGGAAGGCAAGTCACGCATCGGCAGGGTGCTGAGGGCTTTGCTTGGTGACAGCATGAACACGGGCAGCATACAGAAAGTGGAGGTTGACCGCTTTGCAAGGGCAGACCTTGAATGGAAACTACTGATGCTTGACGACGATATGAAGCTGGAAGCACTGCCGCAGACCAACAATATCAAGTCCATAGTGACGCTGGAAGATAAAATGGATTTGGAGCGCAAGGGAAAGCAGAGCGAACAGGGGTATTTATGCGTGAGGTTTATCTGTTTCGGTAATGGCAACCTCGGTTCGCTGTATGACCGTTCCTATGGCTTTTTCCGCAGGCAGATAGTCCTTACCGTGAAAGAGCGTGAGCCGGACAGGAAAGATGATCCGTTCCTTGGGGAAAAGCTGATTGCTGAAGCAGAGGGCATATTCCTATGGTGCCTTGAGGGGCTGCACCGCCTGATTGACAACGGATACAGTTTCACCATAAGCAAAAGGGCGGAGGACAACCTCACAAAAGCCATGCAGGACGGGAACAACATCATCGTATTCATGGAGTCGGAGGGCTATATAAGGCTTGAAAAAGGCACACACGCCACGTCAAAGCAGCTTTACAGCGCCTATAACCAGTGGTGCGAGGACAACCTTGAAAAACCGCTAGGGGAGCGCAGCTTTTCCAACTATTTAAGGCAGAATGAAAAGCAGTACGGGCTTGACTATACCCACAATATCGCAGTCGGGGCAGGAAAAACAGCGAGGGGATTTAAGGGAATCCATGTAAAGGTGCGGACAGAGGAAGGGCATTAAGACGCAAAAGACGTAAAGACGGGCAAAATCCCAAATCCTTTTTTATATATACATATGCCTGTGTTTTCAGCCCTATATCATATATAAATATTTTTCATTTTCTAATTTGAAAAGTAAGTGTCTTAGCGTCTAAACATAGGAAATATAAGGCTTTGGGGGCATTTTGGGAGCGTCTTATAAGCGTCCTTTTGATGCGTCTGAAAGTTGGTAAGGGAATTTTTTATCCTGCATGGCATTTGTCCCTGTGGGGAAAAGACGCATAAATATCTGATTTTGAGGAGGAAAATTCCTCTGCTCCTGCAAGGGCAGTCGCATTTTCCTTCGGAAAACGAGGAGGAATAGCATTTGAATAAAGCGAAACTGATAGTGACAAGGGTATTTGACAGTGAGCGCACACCGCAGGATGCGTTTGTGAGGGCAATATTAAATTCAGACAAATATGAAAAAAACTTGCAGGTTTCAGGCGGTGAAAGTATAATAAAAGACGGAGGGCTTATCTACGTTCAACCGGATTCGGACGAAGAAGGGAGAATCAGATGAGCAGGTTAACATACAGAGGTACACCAAAGGCAGGGTTATATACCCGTTTATCGGTTGACGATGGGTACGTTGACCGTGAGAGCAATTCCATAACAAGCCAGAAGCAGATGCTGACACAGTTTGCGGAATACCACGGCATAGAGATTGCCGAAACCTACGTTGATGACGGATGGAGCGGAACAAATTTTGAAAGACCGGATTTTAAGCGCATGATTGCGGATATTGAAAGCGGGAAAATCAACACGGTCATTACAAAAGACCTCTCACGTCTTGGGCGTGACTACTTGCAGACAGGATATTACACTGATATGTATTTCCCAAGCAAGAGGGTACGCTACATAGCGATCAGCGACGGTATCGACACAAGCACAGGATATAACGAGATGGCGCCTTTCAAAAATCTGTTCAATGATTTTTATGCGCGCGACATATCCAAGAAAATCCGTAGCACCCTTACAACAAAGGCAAGGGCGGGCATCTACCACAGCACAGTGCCGCCGTTTGGCTATAGGAAATCGCCTGCTGACAGCCATATGCTGCTGCGTGACGAGGAAACAGCCCCTTATGTCATAAGAATGTTTGAACTGTCCGCATCGGGCAGGGGACCGGCAGCAATCGCCAATTATCTGAGGGCGAAAAAAGTGCCAATCCCCGCATACTGGCACCATGTACGGGGCGAGAGGACATGGCAGGGCTACAAGGGGGAAAATGATGCTTCAAACTACCGATGGTTTGACACAACGGTGCGTTCCATTCTCCAGCATGAGGTCTATATCGGCAACCTTGTGGCGCAGAGGCAGACACACATCTTCAAGGTCGGCAAGTCCTTTGTAAGACCAAAAGAGGAATGGGTGATTGTTGAGGACATGTTTGAGCCGATTGTGGAGAGGGAGCTGTGGGAGCGGGTGCAGGAAAGTTTCGCCAATCCCACGAGGTCACGCAAGGGGACGGGGCAGGCAAGCATCTTTTCGGGAATGGTATTCTGCGACACCTGCAACAGACGCATATCCTTTGTGCCGGAGCGGGCAGAGAAGATTTATGTGGGTTCATGCCAGGAATACCGCAAGATTGGAAAGCAGGGATGTACGCCGCACCGTATCTATGAGCAGGACTTGCGCGATGCAGTCCTGAAAGATATACGGGAGTGGGCAAAACTGGCACTGAAAGATGAAAAGGCAGTCCTTGACAAAGTTATGGAACATGAAAACAGAGATAAAGCTGACACTGGCGCAGTTATTGAGAAAAAGTTTTCCCTTGAAAAGCGTCTGGGGGAGGTCGAGAAGGTCATTGCCAAGCTCTATGAGGATTATGCTTTAGGCAAAGCAGGGGCGGACGAGATTGACTTACTCCTGCCCAAGTACCGGAAGGAGCAGGGGGAACTGAAAGGGCAGCTTGCACTGTTCCAAGAGGAAAGCAACGAACAGAGGGAAACAGCACAGAACGCTGAAAAGTGGGTTGCGCTGATCCGCCAGTACAGTGACCTGCAGGAACTGACGGCAGGCATCATAAGGGAACTGATTACCAAGATTTATGTGGGCGATGTCCGCAAAGTTGACGGTGAGAAAGTCCAGTCTATTGAAATTCATTACCGTTTCATCGGCAGTCTGTCGGATGGGGCGGGGAAATAAACAATTCTTAACTGAAAATCCCAATTTACAGAACAATTTCGCTGTAAATATCACTTTAGTCGGTGTTTACAGGATTAAAGACAGTAGTGACAGCAATCGGCGCAGGCGTGGCAGTATGGGGC
>CAMWXE010000097.1 GCA_947178145.1 uncultured Lachnospiraceae bacterium
TTTTGATCAGCAATAGCTGATCTTTTATGCAACAACCTTTTATAAGTTTAACCTGACATTATTAAGGGCAAATATTGACAACGCAAAAGAACTGCATGCTATGCAGGTTGAAGCTTTCAAAGAATTATTGGAAAAATATCAGGATTTTGACACCAGTCCTGCAAATGAAAACATGGAAAAAGTAGAAGCACGCTTGAAACAGGACTTTACATTTTACTATTTTATCTGTATCGGCCAGAAGAAAGCAGGAGCTATTCGTATTGTTGACTTAAAGGAAAATGGAAAAAACAAAAGAATTTCCCCAATATTTATATTACCGGAATTTCAAGGGAAAGGCATTGCACAGAAAGCAATCCGGCTGTGTGAAGAAATGCATGGGAACAGGAGTATAAAAACTGTCATTTGTATAAAAAAATGGGGTATCGCCAAACAGGTAAAACAAAGGTCATTAACGAGAGACCCGATAATCCGATAGAAGTTGCTTCTTTGCCCGCCATTCTCGCAGATATAAAAAAGCAAGGTACAAAGTATGGTTCAGCTATTGAATACTATGAGGCAAGTGGTCTTATATATACAAAAGAGATTCGTGCTTTCAAAAAAGATAATATTTTGATTGAACTGGTGCCAGTAGATGAACAGGAACACGTGGCAATATTTATTATTTCATCCAACAGTAAAAAGATAATTTACGCCCCATGTGATGTAAAGCCATTTCCAAAGTCTGAGAAATTTCAAGGTGCAGATGTTTTAATCATTGGCAATACAATTGTCGGGGATATATTAAAAGACGGATTTGTATTAAATGAAAATAACCCACTACGAAAAGAACTGTTTACTTTAGGTGAAATTGATGCAATACGAAAACAGTATGGAATCAAAAAAGTTATTATTACACATTTAGAGGAAGACTGGGGAAAGTCATATGATGATTATAGAGAATTGGAGAGGGAATTGAACTTAATACATTTTGCGTATGATGGATTGAAAATACAGTTATGAACAGAGTAAGGGCTGGTTTTCAAGCCCTTAGAATTCTCTGTATCCACCCACATTTGCATATATCCCTCATTTCTTCCCTTGAAAATCATCAAATCACAATTTGCGGAGGTAATATAATTGAATGTCATAGAAACAATTAACAAAAGGCATAGTTACAGGGGTAAGTATAAATCTGATACTGTTCCCAGAGAAGATTTAATAACAATAATGAAAGCGGGGCTGAACGCTCCGTCAGGCTGTAATAAACAAACAACAAGCCTAATAGCAGTTGATGATAAAGATGTATTGAAAAAACTACATAGAGTTATAAACCCACCAGTTGGAGAAACGGCTCCCGCTATGATATGCGTTTTAACACAAAGAATACCTGCATACAGGGAAAAGTGCTTTGCGGTTCAAGATTATTCCGCTGCAATCGAAAATATGTTGTTGGCTATAGTTGAACTTGGATATCAGAGCTGTTGGTATGAAGGACACATTACTGATGAAGATAAAATTGGCTATCAAATGGCTCAAATCTTAAACGTTCCCGACAGCTTTGAGTTGGTGTGTTTTTTGCCTGTTGGTATTGCCGAGACAGAACCAACTTTACCTAAGAAGCGAACTTTTGAGGAACGAGCATGGTTCAATGCCTTTCCGAATATTCAAATTGAATTTTAGTATGCGGCAAATTCCAGATAGCGCCGGAGAAGGAGAACTAAATAACGGTGGAGTGGAAGAGCTTTGCTTTCTTTGCTAACCGATAATCTGTCCAGCCGCGTTCTTCCATCAATTGTTTTATGCGATTCTGTGTATCCATCATATCACCTGCCCATCTGTAACTTTTATTGAGAGTTGAATCGGGAGGTATTGCCATGAAGAATAGAATGCTAATTATCGAAGATGATGTTGTGATACAGACACAGTTAAGAAATTTATTGATTGGAAATGGTTATGAGGCCGATAGCCCACTACGCCTGCGTTTTTTGTACCATTACGAAGTAATTTACTCTCGAAGAAATATCCTGCGCAATCTGCATCACTTATTTTTCTACAGTTCCTTACTATCAACAAAGCTCCTGCAGAACAGATTGAGGGTAAAGTGCATGAAATGGCGGAAAGCCTTAACATCACGGATATTCTGGATAAGTATCCTTATTCGCAGGCGTGGGCTGGCATATCGGTCCAAAATGCGGATTTTGCCGATTTATGTGCTGATTTGGACAGGGCGCTTTTGCAGACCTGACCGGCAGTGGTATAATTAGGTATATGTAGTATGAAGGAGGTTTTTGAATGATGAACAAACCCGCGGAAAAACCTGACTGGACGGAATATCCCTCTATGGTCCGCTTTTACGAACAGGCTCAGGCGGCGGAGGGCAGTCTGGAACTGGACGAGGCGTTTCTCCAGCCCCCGTCCCTAGGCCTGTACAATCCCTATCAGCTTCAGAGTTTGGAACTGCCGGAGGAAATCCGGAATTTTTTCACCCAGGTGGGGCTTCCGGACAAATTTGAGACATGGCGTTCTCCTGATGAGGAAGCAGAGGACCGGCGCAGTGCTGCCAGCGGCATTTTCTTTTGGGTGAGCTGCCTCCGCATTTTGGAAATCCGGCGAAAGCCGTACATGGTCTTTGGAGAGGCAAGAAGCCTAGATCGGAGCAGCGTTGTCCGGAATTTCGGAAAGCCGGACGAGGCTTGGATTTGGAACAAGACGGAATCCTGCGCCTGGCTGGCTGTGGAGCTGAAAACAGGAAGCGTCTGGAATGTTGTCCGGGAGCTTCAGGACGATACGTGCACCTTTGTGAACGGGAGCCTGGAGCAGTTTCTGCTGTCTATGGCCTATTGGCGGTCCTTCTATGCCGGCTTTTCGGAAAAGGTTCGCGCCTTCCAAAAAGGTCATCCGGACCGCAGTGAGCTGGACTATATCTTCAAGTCCCGCCGTTCCCTGTACGCTCCTTTCCTGGAACGGCTGAAGGCGCTGGATCCGGAGGCCGCCAAAAAACGGACGGGCTTCTGGCGCTTTATGTGCGACCTGTCGCTGCATTAAGAAACGCGCCGCAGACCCTAAGAGCCTGTAGTGTTTTATGTACAGAGAAGAAGACTACAATGAAATCAAACAGGAAATATTGAAAGGAATGGTTTTCAAACACGCTCTAATATAACCAACGCTCGGGAAATTGTCATGCATGTTCAGATCGATCTGCAGACGGCTCTTCTGGCCGCGTCGGCGGAGTATGAGGCGCTGCGGAAGGAATATGGACAATATACGATTATTCCGGAGCAGTATGCCGCGTGGATGCGGGAGTATTAAAATACTATTTCAACATGGATTCTGACAGGAAAAGGAAGAGGAAAACGGGTCTCATCATAAAAGATTATTGTGCATACCAACCTGATTAAATTTGCTCATTGATAGATAGAAAGTAATATGAAAAGGAGAGAATACGGTTATGGAGGAATTAATTCGACTGTTTGTTGAGGAATTTCAGCAGCCCTCTACATTAGAGGAAACGAAAATTGCCAATTTATTAGGCCATTCGGACAGGTTTATTGCCTTGGATCAATACCGAAGAAAAAATCCAAAAGCCCAGAAACAAATACTGGAGGAGCTGGCTGGAAAGCTGGATTCTATGGATTTGTACAAGGGCTGCTGCTGCGCATTTTTCTGTGGTGTGCTGATGGGAGAATGTGGGCCTGGAGGCGCAGGAGAGGGTCTTGTGAATTTCTTTATTAAGGTGGTTTCCCATCTTTGCGGGTTGCTGGATGAGCTGGATAAAACAGGGGAAAGTTATCCTGAGGATGAGATATTGGACAAGCTGTTTTTGACGGCGCCGGATAAGGTTCGGGCTTTCCGGGGAAGTGCGCCACTGATGATGGCAATTATGGATTTATTGGCAAAATCGCCGGAGAGCAGGGAGTATCTGCGTAAAAAGGATTTATATGATAATCTGGAGCGCATTGAGCCTTTTGTGAAAAATGGAACATATTTGCTTCGGATTTATCCTGTCTGCGGACCTATGGATGTGCTTGTTTTGGCACCAAAAAAGGAGCAGGGAGCGTTAATAAAGGTTCAGGATGTGGGGACAAATTTCCACTTGATGACCTTGCTGGAAAGGGCACTTTATCAGAAAGAATGGGACCAGCGTTTTGGCTTATCCGCAGATGTGAAAGCACCAGAAAGCCTAAAAGTATTTGCCTATGCATCGGGGGAAGAGACAGCAGGGCAGAATGGTTCGGTTTATGCACATGCTGCCTATTATTCCTGTGATGGTCAGATACTATGGGGAGAGATGGGGCCAGATACGATTCCCTGTGTGGAGCAAATGCCTGTGGTATTGATTTGTCCTGAAAAATTTCCACGAAGCTGGGATTTATTTTTCGCTGTAAGCTGCCATCCTTATCTTAAGCCTTTGGCAGAAATCAAACGGGAATTGTCAAAGGAAGAGGTTCGGGAATGGATGGGGAAGATGCAGGGGATTTCATCATTCTGATTCTTTAAAGTGAGTTAATAAATTGTTATAGATTGCCTGTGTTCGGCGTATTTTCACGGCAAAGGTGTTGAGAAGGATTGGGCAAAGGCCAGAGAGATGTATCAAATGGGCGCGGACATGGGCAGTCCCGCTGCGAAGTGCGCTCTGACGGACTGCTGTAAACGCGGCACAGGCGGAGAAAAGGATTTCCAGAAGGCGCTGGAGTTGTATCTTGATGCGGCGAAGGCACATGACGACTACGCCTTATACGCATTGGGAGATATGTACTTGAAAGGTCTGGGCGTGGCGGCTGATCTGCAAAAAGCCTATGACTATTTCCAAAAAGCCGCAAGATATGGAAGCCGGGCCGCGGAAAACGCTCTGAACAGCAAGAAATTCCGAGACTTCAAAAAATAGGGCATAGAGGGAAATATGTATATGGAGAGGGAGAGGAAAGACCGCAGGATATGAAAGCAATGCCTAGGTTGGAAGAATGGGAGGTACATGCAAATGGCAGCCTATGCGCAATGGAAGAATTCTGCGGCGTTGGAGGAACCGCAGGCACAGGAATACCTTACGGATTTTGGGAAGACTGTTGAGAAGGCGTTTGTACACAGTGTCAGCAGGCCGCGCCTACTGGGGAACCTGCTGGTTCTGGAGCGCTACTGCAATACAGTGCGGCAGGGGCTGGCCGGGCATGGGCATGAAGCACAGCTTTCTGTGTGCCTGCGGTATGCGCAGGGACTTCTATGGGATTATCTGGGCGGACGCGTCACTGCGGCGGATTTTCAGGATTTTGCAAATGATTATTATGCGCGGTTGTTAGAACACAATGTTGGACCGTCAATAGATTTATACGAAAGCTTATATGCAGAATATTTTGCGGATTCGTGTCCGGAGTCTTATGAATAATTTGTGGTTGAGTGGAGTTCCGGGCTGTTGATGCAGATGGTTTCCATAGAGGGCGGACATGTGGATTACGAAGATTTTGAGGAGTGCAGAAAATTTGGGCTTTTCATTCTGCCGCTGGTGAAACCAGACGCCCAAAATCATGGTTTTGGGATTGCGAACATGCGGGATACTGCGGCAAAATACGGAGGGCTGCTTTATATAGAACAGTAGGGGGATCGTTTTATCACAATACTGACAATCGCAAAATCCTGTCTTGCCAGGTACAATGGACAGGATACACAATAGAAATTCAGCCAGGCTGTCCAAAATCGAAAAGTATTGACAGTCACAGATATTTTACGTATAATAAAGGAAAATCAGGTAGATCCATGGGCAATCAAGGTTTTTATGCAAAATCGGATAGAAATGGTAAACTGTTGTTCATTCGGATACTAAGAAACAGAGATACTTCGAAAGTTACTATGATCCAGTAAAGGTTTTGAAACGACTCCTCTGTTTCGACCTCGTTCCGAATTGAAACGTAACATATTATAATGTGATTAAAAACTTTGGTACTAATGAGAGAGATACTTCGTAGCTCATCTGGTAGAGCAATTTGTTTGGGACAAATTTGTAGTTGGTTCGAATCCAATCGAAGGCGCAAGCCTAAACACTCTCTCTCAGTCTTTGTCCAAAGTTTTTCTATTTACGGAATCTAAGGTGAGAACTATGTCTAAATATAATACAAAAAGCAGCCCCGAAATGGCTGTGAATGAAATGGGCGAACTGGCCTATGTGATTTCAGAGAAGGAAAATTTAGTTTCCTCTGTGCTGACGACATTTATGACCCGTTCTTATTATGAAACAGAAGATGAAGCTGTAGCGAAAATTAAAGCCGCAGCCGATGGCTGCGACCCGCTGTTTGTGGCAAAGACGGCAATCTACGCCCGCCAGACAGCCAATATGCGCTCAAGCTCCCATTTTCTGGCAGCTATCTTGGCTGACCGCGCCTCTGGTACGGAATGGGGCAGGCGGTTTTATGAACGCATTGTAGTGCGCCCGGATGATATCAGTGAAATCTTAGCCTGCTATGATATCAATCATAACGCCCTTCCGAACGCAATGCGCAAGGGTCTTAAAAAGGCTTTGGAAAAATTTGATATCTACCAGCTGGATAAATATAAAATGACCCGCAAATCGATTTCACTGATTGATTTGTTTAACCTGCTGCACCCCAAAGCTTCTGGCAAAAAGGCCGAAGCTTATGCAGATATCATAAAAAACCGCGGTAAAAACCTCCATACCATGTACGAGTCCAGGATTCTGGAAAAAGAGATGACTGCCGCCGGCCAAAAGCAGGGAGATGCCCTGGAAAATAAAGCGCAGGCGATTAAAGCTGTATTGGAAAGCCCAAAAGGGATGCCTGTGTTTAACCTTTTGCGTAACCTGCGCAATATATTCCTTTATGCACCAGAGATGATAGGGGAAGCCTGCGAGCAGTTGAACCAGCAGGAGAAAATAAGAAATTCCCGTCTTCTCCCCTTCCGCTTCGCTTCTGCCTACACGGAGATTGAAAAACTTAGCTATGGCAGCACAAACCATACGCAGATCGCTTTTGAATCCGATAAGCAGAATCTGTGCAGCGAAGATGAATTTAACGAAAGGAAACAGCAGCTTTTGGATGCCATTGAAGGCGCACTGGAAATTTCCTGCCAAAACATTGAGTGTCTGGATGGAAATACCGCGATTTTAGTCGATCACTCCGGCTCTGTGCGTGGCGACGCTGGCGGAGATAGCCGTGTCAGCCAATTTTCCAAGACAACCTGTGCGGCAATCGGCAACCTCTTTGGCGCTATGCTGGCCTACAGGCAAAATGACGTATACCTTGGCCTGTTTGGCGACACACTGATTGCGCAGTCGCCAAACCGCAGTGAGCGTATGCTGGATTTTGCCCGGCGCAGTTATGCCGAAGGTGCAAAATGCGGCCCATCTACGGAAAACGGCTTATATATCTTCCTGGAAACCTGTGTCAAGGAGAAAAAGCATATCGACAATCTTGTTATCTTCTCTGACATGGTGATTGGAAAAGATGGCTCGGGAGGCTGGGATGAAACTTCCCGCGTCCCAAGAGGTGAATTTGAACGGCTTTTCAGGGAGTTTCGGCAGCTTAACCCGCAGTGCAGGACGGTCTGTGTCAATATCCGCTCCACCAGCGGCAAATCGGTCTTTAACTATCGCCTTGGCGTCCTTGAGATCGCAGGCTGGAGCAGCGCGATCTTTGATACGATTAAGAATAACAGCAAGGGGTATCAGGCGATTATTGATGAAATTGAGGCGATTGTTTTATAGGTGGTTGATATAGGGAAAAGCAAAAAAGAGTCCTGTTGAACAGGATTCTTTTTTGTAATAAATTGATGAGTGTTGGTTTTCTTTGTGCTGTATTTAGGCAGCAATCAGTCGGCAAATCGGAAGTTGAGGTGAGAAGTAAATGGCAGAATTTCCGATTGATACAACAGGATGACGAGGCGCTTCTGATCGTGATTACGTTTACAGATGGATTTGGCGTGCTGCTTGTGAAATGGATATTATTGACAGCGAAAGTACAGATCAGGAATCCGGTCATGACAACCTGTCTGGAAGTGACGGTTTCAAAGCTTGTGGTCATTTTTGTAATGCGGATTTTGCCGATTTATGTGCTGATTTGGACAGGGCGCTTTTGCAGACCTGTCCGGCAGTGGTATAATCAGGTACATGTTTTAGTGTGGTGTTTTTTGAAAATGGAGTACCTATGAAAACAGGGAAAGCGGTGAAATCGTAACAGAAAAGATATCGCTGGGGAAAAGAAAAAAATGGCTTCCGATTTTATCGGAGAAGACAAGATTATAACTTTTCAGAAGATAAAGAACTGTTTATAAGGAGGCTTCGCATTGATAAAGTGTGATACGATTGAATGAGTAATCTTGCAGAATGGAGGTTTATATATGATTTCTTTGGATTCTTCAAAATGGAAAGAACTTGACTCCGCCGGAAGTGATACAGATGGAATTCTCCGTGATTTAATGGAAGGAAAAGGGGATTTTCGTGAAAATATGGAATGTATGGGATGGGATTTGAGCCAACCCGACTGCGGAAAAAGAGCGTCTTACTGGGATTGGCTGGCGAAGTTTATCGGATATGGCTGGTGCAGCGGATGACTTTAATTTTTGTGATTTTGGGAGTGGTGTTTCGTGTCATTTCATTTGCTGTTTGCACATGGAATACGAAATACGTTTTCCGTATCCGAAGATAGCTGCTATTAAGGGCAGGAATGGAAAACAGCGAAAGGAGGACGTTTTATGTCAGATAATCATGAATTCATTATTCCGGCAGGAAATCCTGTGAAAAAATTTCCATCCGGCCTGCAGGAATTATATCTGAATGTGTGTGAAAGAGGTCAACCGCCAATCTGCCATCAAAGGCTTACAGAGCAAAATTTAAAGCAGCTGATCAGGAAAATACATAAAAGAAAAACGCTGGGAGCTGTTCTGTCCTGCCCGGACAGGGATGAGGATTATTTTGAGATTGAAGTAAACCCCAGTTGGATTGCTTTCGAATATGTTGTCAATAACGGTATGGAAGATGAGGCATTTTATTCCAGCTTTAACCCGGATTATCTTGATTCTGACGAGGAATCCAATACGGACACAATTTATGGAAGCTTTATGCAGCTGCGTTATACCATGCAGGATCCCAAACTTGCCGCAAAATGCGTGGAGTATTTTGCGCGGACAGGTGAGCTTTATTCGGGAGCGGCATGGCTGGCTGAAGGGAAGGGCGGATGAATTATGGATAAGCTGCATTTAAAAATCGAAAATGCTCTGATAAAAATGGACTTTATCATGCGGTATGAAGCGTAGAGCAAGAGATGTACAGCGAGATAGAATTGTGCGCAAAAAGCAGATTTATCTGCGGAAAGGGAAACGCATTTTTCGAGAGTTTGTTCAAGGCATACAAACTCGGCGGCTGGCCATGTGGATGGAAGAATGGCAAAATAATCGTATATGTTCCTGCCAATAAATGACATGGTATAAACTTATATCATGGTGTATATTCGTATTTTACACAGAAAGGAAATGATAGTATGAAGCTTTATTTGAGCGTCGATACCGATATAGAAGAGCTTGAGATAGACTATATTGAAGTCAAATTGACTACTGGTGAAACTGTGACAGTGGACTGGGACGAGAGTGACATCGCGCGGGAAGACAATGGTTTTGATGCCCGCTGTAAGGGTGTTTATTTCGACGAGGAGTATGCGAACGGGAAGCTGTCCAGTCTCCATGGGATGCAGATTGAATATATTAACTTCTATACGGAATCTGACAGCGATTCGGATATTGTCATAACGGATATGACTTTTGAGGATGAAGGAGAACAGTATACTCCGGAACATCTCCTTCCGTATGTTATCAGTATGGAGGGGTGAATAATCTGTTTTGTAGAAGATAATTATCATTTTGATGAATCAGGCATAAAATCGTTAATTCAACATTTTCTGTTCTCTGCACACGCTATCCCTCCATGTACCGCTCTATTTCATTCCAAGTCTTTACCGTCAAGATATTTGTATCTTCTGTGTAAGGCAGATCAATCGCCCCTATGTACCATATCGGCAGAAGACCGGCATTCAAGGCGCCTTTTACATCGCATTCATACTGGTCTCCGATATACCAGACTTCATCCGGCTCTAATCCAGCTTTTTCCAATGCCAAATCGAATATTCTTTTGTTTGGCTTGCGGAAGATATAATTGCTTGAGGTAATGAGAAATTCAAAAGTATTTTTCGGAAGCAGTCTGTTGATACGCTCTGCAACTACAGAAGAATCATAAGAAATATTACTGATTACTCCTGTGCGAATACCTTTGTTTTTCAAATATGCTAGAAAATCTTTTATACCCTCTGTCGGCACTCCCGGAGCAGCAGCATTCCAGAATACTGTATCAATTTCAGAGTTGCTTAATGAAATCTCTATTCCCTGCGATTCATAAAGATAAGGCGTAAACATTGTATTGGGTATTTCTATCTGAAATAAGTGCCTCTTCTCAGGATCAAATCTCCCGAATTCCCGATTGATTTCATTTGCTTTGGCTTGCACCTGCTCTGCCGACAAATGATACTTATTCCTTGTAGCATACTGTAAGACAGCCGCTGTTCCCTTTATCCCGTCAAATTTCTGTTCTGCAATAAGTGTCTGACCATAATCAAACAATATCATTTTGGGTATTTTCATGTAATTTACCTCCACATTCAAAATATCCCTCTTGTATCAGTAATTCCAATACAAGTGCCTCTCGTTCCAACATTAGGAGCTGTAGAAAAATAACTGACGCATCTTGACTTGTCTATTTCTCCGATTATGCATGTCAAAAAGCCTCGCCGTAGCCCGCTACGCCTACGTTTTTTGACATACATCCTCGAAGAAATATCCTGCGCAAGTTGCATCACTTATTTTCCTACAGCTCCTTACCTGAGTGAAATCATCCAGTATGGTTCCCCTGTTTACATCTATCGCAAATTGCGGCTTTAGGAATTCAAGTGTAAAGCCTTCGTCCGCTTCATACTTGTCCAAATTTTGTTGTTCTATATTCTCTTTCACGCAACACAGGAAATAAAAATTATCCTGTATAAAGATATCCTCTTTTGTACCTTTCTGAATGCGACGAACCTGCCCATATTCCTGAATAGAATCTCTAATAACGCATAAACCTGTTTCCTCTAATACTTCTCTTATCAGAGCATCTTCCATATATTCACCAGTTTCTATGCCTCCGCCCGGAAATTTATAATAATTATATTTCTTACTATATACCATTGCTATCTTTTCATCTTTAATAATGATAGCTCTTGCAGAAGGTCTGCTAAAAACGCTTCCATTAGGAACATAATCTTTTTGTCTATATATATCGTGTGCGTATTTTATTTGAAATATATATAAAGTGATTAATTTTTGCTGCCATTTGTCTTCATTTACTTTTTACAAATTTCTAAGTTTATTCTTCTTCTTGATTGTACCTACTCTGTAAAAGAGAACTTGGTTTATTCCCTATTTACAAAAAAATCATATATACTATTTAATCCCATAAGTGTGTTTTTATCATTTATTGCAGGTCTTGCATTCGTGTTATGGCTATATACAACTTCATGAATGCTGCTGCAGTTCATATGGTGTAAAAGCGTACATGCTGTACTATATGCTTTGTCTATATGACCATCACCGCCTCCAACTAATATAACAGCCCCTTTCTTAGATTTTACAATAGGCTCTTCATTCCTAAAAAATCTAGCGCAAAAATATGTTTGAAGTCTGCTTCCAACATCTAATAATTTTCCAGTCAGCTCCGAAAAATAAAGCGGTGAAGCAATTAATATGTTATCGCATACCTGTATGTATTTATATATATCCTGCATTTCATCATTTATTGAGCAGCCATTATTTTCCCAACAGTTCCGACAATCAAGGCAAGCCGAAATATTACATCTATATGCATCAACAATTTTATACTCATCTATCTTTTTTTCGGTAAATTTCTTAATAAGTCTGCTCGTATCACCATTTATTCTTGGAGAACCATTTAATATCAAAGTTTTCATAACAATCTCATTTCGGATTTTGTAAATAATCAGCTACAAATCTATCATATCATATTTTGGGATATTTATCATCAAAAAGTTATTATATTTAACAACGACCAAAGGATTGGCGAGTCCGGCCAAATAATACGATTTTCTGCAATCAATCTTGCCATTGCCGCTGACGTGCTGACTTCATTACAGCTTATGCAGGATTTTGGTCTGAATCTGATATGCGTTGAAGATGGCATCGACAGTTCAAAAGATTCCAGCAAGCTGATGATTTCCGTACTATCTGCTGTTGCAGAGATCGAGAGGGAGAATATCCTTGTACAGACAATGGAAGAACGAAACCAGAAAGCAAGGGAAGGGAAGGAAAGGAAAGTGGAATGGCGTTTTTGCCCTTTACGGTTATAAGCTGGTCAGCGGAAAACTGAAAATTGAAGAATGGGAAGCAGAAGCTGTCAGAATTATCTATGATAAATATGTTAATACTGAGCTGGGTTCCAATGGTGTTGCCAAATATCTGGCACAGCAGGGCATAAACAAGATAGTAAGGCAGAACGGAAGCAATACCATGTTTGATGCACATCTGATCAGAACGATACTGGACAATCCGGTGTACTGCGGATATTTCAGCCCTTTCAAATCGTTCTGCATTTCATACAGATTATTACGCTCTTTACAGAGTTCTTTCATGCGCTCCAACTGTGCTCGCACTCCTTTCTTTTGGTTATATATTTAGCAGATTGGCAATATCTGGGAGGCTGATAAGCAGATCATCATAAATATTGACCTTGATTGTGGAATCAAAGGAATACTGAATGTTCAGCATATTTTCCTCAAAATAGTTCACTGTCACCGTCTTGCGGCGGGGATCCACAATCCAATACTCACGCACGCCGTAATTTTTGTAATAGAATAGCTTGCGTATATAATCATCAGAAGGATTTTCAGGGGAAACAATCTCAATGATGAAAATCAGGTGCACCGCTGCAACATTTTCCGTCTAGCTTGTCTTTATCATATTGTCTTACCAAGTAATGTATTACTTGGTAATGCATTACCTTTTGATCCTGCATGGGTGACCGTTATTATCTGCGGGATTCCTTTATTATATCTTGCGGTATGGAGAGTTATTTATAATAAGGGAATCAGTAAAATATCTTCTGCCCTGCTGATAAGCATTGCCATGATTGCGGCGATTGCCATAGGAGATTTATTTGCCGCTGGTGAAGTTGCTTTTATTATGGAAATTGGTGCTATCTTAGAGGATATGACAACGGACAGGGATAAATAGGGACTGAAAAAGCTGATTAGCCTTGCCCCAACACAGGGGCGGCGAATCACAGATGACAAATCCATAAATGGATTGGAGGAAATAATTTCAGCCGATAAAATTCTTCAAAATGATATTCTTCGGGTGTTGCCGGGAGAAACAATACCTGTAGATGGTGTGATTATTCATGGGGAAACTTCTATTGACCAGTCCATTATGACAGGTGAATCACTTCCAGTCGATAAGGGCATCGGAGAAGATGTTTTTTGCGGGACAATCAACCGTTTTGGTTCTATTGATATGAGGGCAACAAAAGTGGGCGGGGACAGTTCTCTGCAAAAGCTGATACGAATGGTTCAGGATGCTGAGAATAAGCAGGCGCCTATGCAGAGAATTGCGGATAAATGCGCAAGCTGGCTTGTGCCTGTTGCCATGATGGCTGCAATTATTACAGGATTTGCAACACAGGATATTGTGAGGGCTGTAACTGTCCTGGTTGTATTCTGCCCATGTGCGTTAGTGCTTGCCACACCAACTGCTATTATGGCAGCCATAGGGCAGGCAACGAAACATGGCGTGATCATCAAATCGGGAGAAGCGCTTGAAAAAATGGGAAAAGTGAATACCCTGGCTTTTGATAAGACAGGTACGCTGACCTATGGAAAACTGGAAGTGAGTGATATTATTTCTTTTGACAAAAGCATAATTGAAAGTGAGCTGCTTACCCTGACAGCTTCTGCAGAAGCAAGGAGTGAACACCCATTAGGAAAGGCGATTGTGGCTTATGCGAAAGAAAAAGGTATGGCACTTAAGGAGTCCGATTCTTTTCAGATGCAGAGTGGGAAAGGCATCTGTGCAGAAGTATCCGGCAGGAAACTGTATCTTGGAAATGAAAAATATATTCTGCAAAGCGGCATAACGATACCGCAAAATGTGAATAATGAACTGGAAAAACTGCGTATTCAGGGAAAAGCATCTATTATTGTTGCTGATAACAATTCCTGTTTTGGTATTCTTGCATTATCTGATGTATTAAGACCAGAAGCAGGGGAAATGGTTTCAAAATTATCGGACATGAACACGGATACTGTATTGCTGACAGGTGATAACCAAAAAACAGCTGCCTATTTTGCAGCGCAGGCAGGCATTACAAAAGTGAAGGCTGATTTATTACCGGAAGAAAAAGTGCGGAGTATTTCTGAAATACAGGAGCAGGGTAACAAGGTATGTATGATAGGAGATGGTGTAAATGACGCACCCGCACTTAAAATTGCCAATGTTGGCGTGGCAATGGGAAACATGGGAAGCGACATTGCGGTGGAAGCAGCAGACATTGCCCTTATGAGTGATGATATTTCTAAAATCCCTTACCTGAAGAGATTGTCAAATGCTACCGTAGCAACAATAAAATTAAGTATTACTCTTTCTATGTGCATTAATTTTATAGCGGTGACCTGTTCCGTATTAGGGATTTTGAATCCCACAACGGGTGCATTGGTGCATAATGCAGGCTCTTGTTTTGTGGTTCTGATTGCAGCATTGCTTTATGACAGAAAATTTGATTAAAGCTGCAAAAATATAGTGGCAAAAATCGCCCCCATATTTCCTGCAATCCGTTTTCTTTAATCATAACTCTAATGAAACTTCGGCATCTACCCAATAACCAGCATGAATACAAATGTCAATACTGTTGTGGTACATATTGTATTCTGCATAAATAATTTCCAGTTTATCTACTAACTGCCTTAACTTTCCTTAATTTTCAAGGCTTTGCGGTATGCCTGACCTCAAAATATGTATCCTTTTCCCTTGTTTTTGCCCTTATGAGCAGATTACAAGGGAAAGTTTTTGTTATTCAGTTTTCATTGATTAATTCATTCCCACAACCTTATCCAAGAGTTTAGCTGAATCCCGTTTTGCCTCCCTTGTAGCATGTGCATAGACATTCATGGTGGTGCTTACGTCTGAATGTCCTAAAAGTTCCTGCACATCTTTTGGCTGCGCCCCGTTTGATAACAGGTTTGTTGTGTAGGTGTGCCTTAATGTGTGGAAGTGGAATCCTTCTAATTCCGGTACTTTCCTTGCCGCTGTCCGGCAGGCTGTTTCCACGGTGGCAGGAAGTTCAAGACAGCCATCTTCCCTCAAGCATACAAAGGAGATTTCCGTATAATCCTCCGGCGCATCTTCTGTCATTGACAGGTTGTAATACTCATAATGCACCCTGTTTTTCTCTGTAACTTCCCTGTAGAAATTCCTGTGGTAGAGTTCGCCATACTGCATACGGTTTTTAAGCTGCTGTTTCCTTGCTTTCTTCAAGATGTCAGCGAGGGCATCGCCAAAATCAACTATCCGAACTTTCTTCCTTTTTGTCGAGCCGATTTCGTGCTTATGGGTAGCTCCGTTGTAACGGACGCTTCTGCGGACTGTCAGGCATTGTTCCTCAAAGTTGATATCCTGCCAAGTCAGTCCTGTCACTTCCCCAAGCCTGAGTCCTGTGAAATAAGCTATCTGTACAGGCAGGATTGCGTCTTTGCTTCGCTTGCCAAGCTGTGCAACCAGTTTTTGGTACTGCTCAAATGACAGTGGCTTGACCTTGCCGTTGTCAGTGTCCGTTTCTTCCGCAAACAAGTCCATATCGTCCTTTTTATGCCTCATGACCACATACTGCATGGGATTGAATGTAATGTACTGTTTCGGGAACACCGCAAAGCGGAATGACTGTTGCAATACTGCGGAAAATGCCCTTACATAGTCTTTGGAATATCCTTTGGAAACAAAATCTTCAATCGTGCCTCCAAAAGACATGATATCCATGAACTGCTGTAAATGCCCCGAAGTGACCGTTTTGAGTTTCCGTCTGCTTACAGGGTGCTGTTTAATGCGGTTGATCGCCTGAAGATAAGTACCGACAGTGCCATTGCTGAGTGTCCCTGTCTTTAATTCTTCCTCCGCCCATGTGTCAAGCAACTGCCCTAGCGTGATATTGTCCGCCTTTGCTATGAATTTCTTGCTTTCATAATCCTCCATTGCCTGCCTTAACAGCTTTTCCGTTTCACTCTTGCTCTCTGTTCCTGCACATTCTTTCTGTACCAGATTTCCGCTTGCATCCTCCACATAGAAGCGGTAGTACCATTTTTTTCCTTTCTTCCGTACTGATCCTTTTGCCATAATCGTTTCTCCTTTCAATGAACGCATTTCTGCGTATGTAATCATTGAACAGATATGGCAGTCGGAACTGATGGAATGCTTTCTGAAAATAAGGATAGCATAAAATCTGCTGTCCTGCTATACCGAATCGGAATCTTCTGATAAAAGATTGGAAAGCCTTTCAGCGGCGGCATCAGGGTTTTTGGAGTAGAGCCTCACTATGTCGCCCATATCATTAAGGGCATTTACAGTGTGAGTAATCTCCCGCAGGAACATGATTTCATTATATTCCCTGTCCGATTCAAATCCCATTGTCTTTGCAAGCTGTGCGCTTTCCTTGCTGCCCTTAAACCTCCTGCACGCAAGGCGGAACGAATCCACAAACAGCTCATATTCCTGCAGCATCAGCAGCAACAGGTCTTTTGAAAAGTCTGATTCGGAAGTTTCCATGTCATAAGAAAAAGGATATTTTGGAACTGTTTATGACTGTCAATGAGGGGAGGGATTTGAGGGACAGGGGGAATGTCAAAACCGTCACAAGAAAGACGGCGGTATAAGAGTCAGGCGAACAGTTGCGGTGAACTTAAAAAATACAATCATTTTTGGAAAATGAACTCAAAAAATGCAGTCACTTTTGAAGAATGAACT
>CAMWXE010000098.1 GCA_947178145.1 uncultured Lachnospiraceae bacterium
CTCCATATATGCCTGCTATATCAAGGACTGTCCTGACATCCATAAGAGCCTGTTCCTTTATTTTTGCATGATCGTAGATCCTGCATACCACAGTTTTTGTATTGGAACCTATTTTTTCTGCTTTTGCAATGGTTGATTCCACGGTTTCAGGAATGTATAACGGATAAGGGAGGAAGAAAGAATTAGAGAAGAGAAGAACTTACAATTAAAGAAGATGGCTAATGAAGTTGTTCCGTATATTATAGTAAAAGAGTTGCTGGAGAAATTATCTGTTCAATTATTAAAGGAACATGATAAGCAACAGCATGAATTATTGCAGGAGTCCCTGAAGAGTATTTTACCGGGGGTTATGCATAAGGTATGCAGCAGGTTAAACTGGCAGGACAATATAGAACTTACAGATCTTATAATAGAGGAATTTAATAATGAGATGAAGTTAGAAGAAATGTCTGAAGTTGCTGATATTATTGGTCTATCTGGTGAGGAGTATATTGTTGTGCAAAATGCTATTGTAAGATATATGGCAATGGATAAAGAATGTGTTATTGCAGCAGAAAGGGAAGTAAAGGATTCAATCGAAAGAACTCAGAAGCTGCGACAAGAGATTGAAAGCTGCAATGTGGAAGGGGCTCATGAATACCTGCAAAACAAGACAAAATTAGTTGAAAAAATAAATGAACTAAACCAAAAAATGCAAGATTGTATAGAAAAAATACAATTATATAAAACGGCATTAGAAGAAAAAAAGATTATTCTTAAGCGCGAAGAAAAGAAGTTTGATGAGGTGTCAAAGAACATTTCGATAACTGAGTTGTCCGAAAAATCAGTTGCATTTTTGGATGTGCTCCAAAGCCGATTATATAGCAATGAAATTAAAAAGGTTGAAGAATTCTTTATGATAAAAATTAAGGAGTTAGCCAGAAAGAATAATTTTATTGATAGTATTATGATTGATACTAATTTTAATGTCCATATATATAAGAATATAACTTTTGATACAAAGCGTGTATGTAACAGAATAAAAAAACTTGGTGTAGAGTCATACTGGACAGAATATGGAACGGTACATTGTCAGGGGTTATTAACAAGTGCGAATGTTAAAGACTTGAATGAATTTGTAAGTTTTTATGATATGAAAAATGAAAAAATAAGCATTTTGCAAGAGATTGAGAAATCAAGATTGTCAAAAGGTGAAAAACAGGTATTTATTATGGCATTATATTGGTCTTTCATGAAACTTAATAAACAAGAAGTGCCATTTGTAATAGACACGCCATTTGCAAGAATTGATACAGAGCATAGAGCTAATATTACAAAAAGATTTTTTATGGATTTGTCAGGGCAGGTATTTATATTTTCTACAAATGAAGAGATTGTGGGTGAGAACTATGAAAAAATGAAGAATCGTATTCAGGCTGAATTTTTGCTGGAAAATAGCGATAACCTTCAAACAATCGTATATGCAAATGAATATTTTGGAGGTTAAGTATGCAGTTTAGATTGAAAACATCAAAAAAGACACAGGAAATATATGAGGGTATATATGTGAGGGAACATTTACAGCCGTTTGCTTTGGCTAAAATTTCGATTGCATTAGCATTGAAAGAGGGATTTTGCTCGAAGGAGAATACTGATGACGATTCAAATGGTCTTGATTTGAATAGACAAACAATAACTGGTGAAAATGATGCATTATTTAAAGCATTGATAGAATTGAATGAACAAAGACATATTTATGAAGAGGAATATTTTCCAAATGTAGTGAAGCAGTACATAGATTACGGAGCAGTTTTGCTGGAACAGGAGTATAGATATGGACATGATTTTTATGCACATCTTGTTAGCTTAGAGAAGGGTATCTGATGTTTTTTGAAGGAGGAATGCTGATTAAGAAGCTTCTTTCATATATTCAGGGAAATAAAGAATATGGGATGCTGTTTTTGTCAGAATATTATTAAGAAACAAGATTACTGTGAATAATTCATAGAAGAAAGAGAGGCATCTGAATGATACCATTAAAGATAGAAACTTTGCTAGAGGGACGTGTCGTTGAACATGACCGTGTAGAGTATAAAACAGGCTGGAATCCAAATGATATTATTCATTCTATTTGTGCGTTTGCAAATGACTATGATAATACTAATGGCGGATATATCGTCATAGGGGTAAAAGAGAGTAATGGTATGCCAGTATTTCCGTTAGAAGGCGTTCCGAAGGAAAAGTTAGATTCCATACAGCGGGAAATATTTCAGTACTGTAATCAGATTGTTCCAAGGTACATTCCGAAAAGGGAAGTGGTTGATTATAAGAATGAAGGAATTTATTTGATATATTTATGGTGTTCAGCAGGTGATAGCGGTCCTTATCAGGCGCCGAAATCAGTGTATGTGGAAAATGGTGAAAGAGCTGACAAAAGTTTGAAATATTGGATTAGACCGGCATCGCTTACTACAGATGCCAAGCAGGACGAAATATCTGAATTGTTTGATAAATTTAATTCCGTGCCATTTGATGATCGTGTCAATAGAAAGGCAAAAATTGATGATATCATGAGAGGATATCTTGAAGACTTTATCAGGAAGAGCAACAGTAGTCTGGTGATGGAACTGAACAGCAGTTCATTAGAGGAACTGCTGCTTGCACAGGAAGTTGCAAATGAGACAGATACGGAATTAGATATCAGAAATATCGGTGTATTGATGTTTGCGGAAAATCCGGAGAAGCTGATTCCGGGGGCATATATTGAGCTGATCAGATTTCATTCAGAAGAAGCCGAGGCATCGGATGATTTTACGGAAAAAATATTTACAGGACCAATATGGAGACAGGTTCAGGATGCTTTGAATTATATAAAGACAACTGTGATTGAGCAAAAAGTTGTAAAAGTGAAAGGTCAGGCAGAAGCAGAACGATATTTTAACTATCCATATAATGCATTGGAAGAAACATTGGTAAATGCAGTATTTCACAAGTCGTATCGCGAGCCGGAGCCAGTGGAAATCCGTATATATGTGGATAGCATTCAGATACTCAATTATCCCGGACTTGCGAAATGGATTAATCTTGAACGTTTTGTATCAGGCAAAGTGAAAGGAAGGAAATATCGTAACAGAAGAATTGGGGAATTATTTAAGGAGATTGATTTATCTGAAAAAAAGGGAACAGGTATTCCTAAAATATTAAGAGAACTGAAACAAAATGGTTCACCGGAGCCTGAGTTTGATATGGATGAGGAAAGAACCTATTTGAATGCGATTATCCGTATAAGAGACGGTTTTGAAAGAAAAGAGAAAATGTCCGAATCAATGTCCGAATTGGAAAGAGCAAGAATGCAGATTATTTTGATTTATCTGGAAACAAATAAAGAAATAAATAGTGCTGTTGCGGCAAAATTGCTGGAAGTTGAAATAAAGACGGCAAGCCGTTTGTTGTTGAAGGCTGAAAAGCTGAATATCCTTAAAGGCACAGGAAAAACAAAAAATAAGATATATAAAAAATAAAATATTTTTAAGAGAATAGTGCAAATGAATGTCATAAGAATGGATTAAGAGGTCTATCTCCATTATAAGAAAAATGATGGAGATAGGAAACAGGCTGTTAATTAAATTCATTCATGGCATTCACATAATCTTGTAAGCCATTTGCTTTTAATGCAAGCTTCGCGTATAAAAGCGGTGTTTCTTCTGCTAAATGGTACAGGTAGACTACATCACTGGGTTCATCGAAGATAACAGAGGAATTACATTCTTTACAACGGATAACAAGAATGGAATTTTCACCAGTGTTGACAATGATGGAATCGGTGGTAGGTTCGTACATACCAAACTGAAAAGTAAGATTGTTATTCATGATGGTCTCCTTCCCACAGATACTTCGCACCATCCAGCAGGTCAATAATAGCTGTCAGCATATTGGTGTATTCAGTCTGTAATTCCTTAATGGATTCCAAAGAAAGAAGACCATGCGGAGCGATACATCAACAAACTCAGTTAAATCAAGGCATTCCGCATTTCAGTAACAGCATGGTCGGCGGGGCATATACCCGAATTTACCAAAAATGAATAGGGAACAGCAGATTGGAGAAAGGATTGCAGAATGCAGTCCTTTTTTGATACGAGGAGAATATCAAATTGTGACGAACTTAACAAAATATGAAGTGGAAACAATAAACTACAATGCCGGAGAACAGACCGTTAATGATGTGCAGACTGGATTGACTTGTGGAAGATTAACCAAACAGTTATAAATATACTTAAACGGAATCAGTTTTAAGTTGCCGGACAGCAATTCGATACTGTCCCGGTGTCAGTCCGGTTGATTCTCGAAATACACGGATAAAATAACTGCTGCTGGAAAACCCTGCCAGTTGGGCAACCAGATCCATGCCTGCATCAGTTTCCAGCAGTAGTTTTCTTGCTTTTTCTACACGGACAGCCATAAGATAGTCCGAAAAATTCCTGTCAAAATGTTTTTGAAAATAAACGCTAAAGTATTTTGGCGACATATGAAATTCTTTTCCCAATAACTGCAGGGAGAGTGGTTCTGCATAGTGTTCGTGAACATACTTTGAAATTTTCATGAGCGTGTCTGGCTGGGCGGATTCTTCCTGCCTGCGGCTGACCAGTCCATCCTTGTATATACAGGAATAAAAATACAAAAGGCAGGCTTTGAGACCAAGCCATGAACCTTCAAAGACGCTTTTGTATAGGGTGAAAATGTGCTGTAAAATAGGACGCATATCTGCCGTTGTCTGTTGGGGCAGGTACGTTGTAACATGTGCCTTTCGATTGGCAAGTGGTTTGAGGTAGCGCTCCTGCGCCTCATCAGCCTGTTCAAATGCAAGCCATGAAAAGGGAAAAAGAAATGCCAGATAAGAACAGTCCGCAGTTAAAGACTGCATACCATGAAGCTCATGGGGATTGACATAAAAAATCTCCCCCTGCCCGCCAGTGTATGAAATGTTATTTATTTTGAGGAACAGTCTGCCTCTTTGGATTAAGAGAATTTCCACGTTTTCATGCCAGTGTGCAGGAACGTCAATTATCCCGCTTATATCCTGCATCTCATATATCTTCAAAGGATGCATTGGTGTTCCCTGTATTCTTGTTTCCTGAAGGGTATGTTTCATAGTTCAGAAAATCCTCCTTTGAATTTTTTCCAATGTTTTTAATAATATGGATATTTTAATATAAATAGAGGATATTTTGCAACAAATTTTTATTTTACAGGGATATAATTCAATCATCGCAATAATGGGCGGCAGAACCGCAGCTATAATAATTGGAGGTACAGTGATGAAACATTGGTTGGAAGAAAGTATTTTTTATGAAATTTATCCGCAGAGTTTTTATGACAGTAACGATGATGGTATTGGGGATATTCAGGGAATCGTGGAGAAACTGGACTACATAAAGTCGTTAGGGTGTAATGCACTCTGGCTGAATCCCTGTTATATGTCTCCCTTTGGTGATGCAGGATATGATGTGGCTGATTATTGCCAGGTGGCGCCCCGCTACGGGACAAATGGGGATTTGGAGCATCTTTTTGGGGAAGCGCATAAGCGGGAAATGCATGTGATTCTGGATTTCGTACCCGGACATACATCCACAGAGCATCCGTGGTTTCGGGAATCCTGCAAGGCAGAGCCAAATCCATATTGGGGCAGATATATCTGGAGTGACAGCATATGGGTGGATGTGGCAGACTATGAAGGGATATCCGGCTCTCTGCGGGGGTTGTACCCACGCAACGGGAGTGTTGCGGTCAACTTTTTCTCGAACCAGCCGGCGCTCAACTATGGTTTTGCCAACCCGACTGAGCCATGGCAGAGTACGATAGATTCCCCGGAAGCATTAGGGACGAGGCAGGCAATGAAGGATGCCATGCGTTTCTGGCTCGCAAAGGGTTGTGACGGTTTCCGGGTGGATATGGCAGGCTCTTTGATCAAGAATGATTATGGAAGTGTGGAAACGATTAAGTTATGGCAGGATATGCGTGCCTTTTTTGACAGGGAATATCCGGACGCGGTGTTGATTTCCGAGTGGGGAGAGCCGGACAAATCCCTGATGGGTGGATTTCACATGGATTTCCTTCTCCATTATGGACCGTCCCATTATATGGATCTGTTCCGATGTGAACATCCGTTTTTTGGCAGGGAGGGAAAGGGAGATGCTTTTTCTTTTGTGGAAACCTATCAGAAGAACTATCAGTTGACAAATAAGAAAGGAATGATCTGTATTCCGTCCGGCAACCACGATATGGAGCGCATCAGGAAATATCTGGATTGTGAGGAATTAAAAATCGCATATGCCTTCCTGTTATCCATGCCGGGCGTACCATTCCTGTACTATGGGGATGAGATCGGAATGCGTCATCTTGAACTGCCGTCGGTCGAGGGCGGATATGACCGAACCGGGGCAAGGACGCCGATGCAGTGGGATAATGGAAAGAATTACGGCTTTTCAAAAGCCGCTGGGGAAATGCTCTACACTGCACAGGACATGTCGGAAGATGCGCCTGTAGTATCAGGGCAGATGGCGGAGCCGGACTCGCTTTGGCATGAAATACAGAAACTTGCCGTAATCCGTAGGAAATACCCTGCTTTGTGTGCGTCAGGTGATATTGAATTTGTATACTGCGAAAAAGAAAAGTATCCCCTTGTCTATCTGCGTTCTGATGCAGACAATAAGATTTTAGTGGCGCTAAATCCGGGAGGAGAAGACGTTTCATGCGCATGCCCGTATGAGATGGAGAAAGTAATCTACACGCTTGGCGGGGAGATCAAAATAGAAAAGGGTGTGTTGTATATACCGGGAGAATGTGCGGCTTTTGTGTCTGTTCTTTGACTTGTATCATTCCTGCAAAGGAACAAATTTAATGGTATAATGTTATTACTCACAAGGAAATTAAAATAGGAGGTAAAATAATCATGTATACAGCAAACGAAAAAAGATACGAAATCATGCGGTACAACCGATGCGGCAGCAGTGGACTGAAGCTGCCCGCAGTTTCCCTTGGACTGTGGCATAATTTTGGCTCCAACGCCAGCTTTGACAATATGCAGTCCATGTGTCATACAGCATTTGACAATGGCATCACGCATTTTGACCTTGCAAATAACTACGGACCCGTCTACGGGGCTGCAGAGGAAAAATTCGGACGTATACTGGCAAAAGGACTTGGCATTTATCGAGACGAGCTTGTGATTTCAACCAAGGCAGGATATGACATGTGGCAGGGACCATATGGGGACGGAGGCAGTAAAAAATATCTGGTTGCGAGCCTTGACCAGAGCTTAAAGCGGATGGGGATTGACTATGTGGACATTTTTTACCACCACAGACCAGACCGCGAAACTCCTATCGAGGAGACCGCAAGGGCACTGGACGGCATTGTGAGAAGCGGAAAGGCGCTCTATGTCGGAATTTCCAACTATAATAAGGAAGAAACAATAGCAATCGCCGCGCTTTTTCATGAAATGGGTACGCCGTTTATTATCAACCAGCGGAAATATTCTCTGTTTGACAGGGCGATAGAAAAGGACGGTTTGAAGGACTATGCGGCGGCAAATGGCATCGGCATCATTACATTCTGCCCGCTGGCGCAGGGACTCCTCACGAACCGCTATATTGACGGAATCCCGCAGGACTGCCGCATCCGTACTGACGGCAGATTTTTAAAGGAGGATGCACTGGATGACGGAACACTTGGGCGCATCCGTAATTTGAATGCACTTGCACGGGAGCGCGGGCAGAGCCTTGCACAGATGGCACTCGCATGGATATTGCGTGACGGAGATATCACAAGCGTGCTCATCGGTGCATCAAAGCCTGCGCAGATTATAGACAATGTCGGCATGCTGTCTAATCTTACATTCAGCGATGCGGAACTGCAAAAAATAGAACAGATATGTGAGGCATAAGAATGACACAGTACTCAATGTTATATGATGCTTGTGCCAGAAGGAATGCCTAAAATGTGGAGCCGATGAAATTGTGTAAAAGCGCAAATCATCAGCTCCTTATTTTGCCTATAAGGTGATTTTCTGTAAGTAAATTTGGAGGTTTTGGTATTTGTGCTGCTGGATATCTGCGTTTAAAGGATGTATAAAAATGTGCAGATGCTATTGTAGTTTGGCAGGAAAATATTAATAAATAATTTTTTGTAAATATGAAAGGTTTTTTCACCTTTATCATTTACAATAATCTTGGGGTTGGACAGAAGGAGGGGCAGGATAAAAAGATTCTGGAATGTGTCGTTCGGAAGTGCAGTACATACAGGCTTGAATTGTAGCTGAATTGACAACTGAATATTGTGATACATACAGGACGTGAGGATATGTGTAGCCACTATGTAGGTGCGCCACGATATGTCTGCCTTAAACTGTTTTAGGGTGAACGTGAGGGAATGGAAAACAGTCCATTGAAGCAAAGGCATTGAGCGATAAAAACCTGACAAAATGTACAGCAGTTGTGCGGGGCGATGAAACTTGCAGACATGGAAACGCTGGTTGACGAGGTGGCGGGGCAGGCGTATGAAAAAACCTGTGAGGTCATTGCCGATACCGTCCGGCAGGAAACACAGAAAGCGGACATAAAAATCCTTGATGACTATTCAAAATGGCTTTCAGCGCCGGAACGCACCGCCGATAAAAAACTGCGGGATTATGCTGTACGGCGTTTGGAAACACTGAGAGAAAAATTCCAGAAATCCGCAAAAGGGATTATGGAAAAAGTCACAAAATCTTTGCAGGAGTCAGAGCAGAAACAGGAAAAACTCGAACAGGTAAAAACAACAGCAAGAATATCTCTCAAGGCAAAGCTTAGGGACAATAAAAAAAATGTTGATGACTACAAATCACAGCATTACGGAGCAAACACAAAACAAGTCAAAAAAGAGGAACAGTCTTTATAAATGGCAGATTTACGCAGTGTTAATCGCTGCGTTTACACAGCGTCAGGGCAATTATAAAACTACAAGGGAGGACTATACCCTTTGCAGACTTTTTGGTTGCCCTGTTTTTTTATGTACACGAACACTCAAAGGAAATTGCCAGTAGGGCTGGCAAGTGTCCGGCGTATGGGTAGCGGCGAAAAACACTTCTATACCCGATTAACAGAGAACAGGAGGAGTTTATGTCAGAAAACAGGAAGTATTATTTTTTAAAGCTAAAGGAGGATTTTTTTGAGCAGGACACTATGGCTACAAAAAAGATGAGCATGACCGACACCGCCTTGTGATAGACGAGCGGTATGCGTCAACGGTAAGGCTTATCTTCTCCCTTGCAAAAGACGGAAAAGGCATATCGCAGATAAGAAATTACCTGAACGGGCATGAGCCGATAGTCAGTCCAAAAGATTTTGAACTGGTACAGCGTCTGATTACAAGCAGGCGCAACGTGCAGAACAAACCGAGAAAGTTTGAAAACATTTTTGCAGGACTAATTAAATGTGCCGACTGCGGTTATGCAATGACACTGGCAAAAGCGCATCGCAGTCCAAAAGAGGAAATTATTGACGAGTACGGCTATATGTGCAACAATTACAAGACTTTCGGTAAATCCGTTGACACAAGCCACTGGATTGAGGCAAGGCAGTTATATGAGTGTGTGCTGAATGACATTAAACGCCACGCAGGGGAAGCACTCTCCGATAATGACGAACTGTGCGAAAAGCTGATGCGGCAGATAGGCAGTAGCAAGGATAAGCAGACCAAATCATTGGACAAAGAGATAAGGGAAAAGAAAGCAAGGCTTTCCGAGGTTGACAACCTGTTCCAGCAGCTCTATGAGGACAGACAGAACGGGAACATCACAGAGCGCAACTATCAGATGATGTGCAGGCGTTATGAGGACGAGCAGACAGGATTAGAGCAGGCAATTAAGGAACTGACCGCACAGAGGACGGAAAGCGATAAGAACAGGGGCAATGCCGAGCAGTTTTCAAAGCTAATTAAAGGATATGCAGGAATTGAGGAACTTTCGGCGGCACTGTTAAATACCCTTATCGAAAAGATTACCATAGGCGAACCGCAGGACGTGGACGGGGAGCGCATACAGGAAGTAAAAATTTATTATAAATTCATAGGGTGCATAAGTCAAGAAGGGCATATTCGCTGATAGAAACGTGTTTTTAATCATGTATCGGCGAGTATGTCCTTCCGAGGAAGAGCATCAAGAGTAACATCGTTTGCGGTAAATTCTTTTTGCATTTTAAGTAGTTGCAGATACAGTGCATTGACAGTTTGTACCAATGGATATATGATTTCTTTCTTGCCAACAACGCAGATGCGGTTGTAAATGCAGGAACGGACAAAGTAATCTTTTTTCATCATTCCGCTGGCAAGAATGCGTGCCTCGATTTGTTTTCGTTCGGCATCGGTGATTCTGAAACTGATGGTTGGATTTTTATGTTTATTGCTCATAGTAAAAGCTCCTTTCGCAACTGGTGTGGCAACAGGTGTGATAACCCGCAAGCCACATGTGATTATCACGTTTTGAGTAAAGTAAAAGTAGATTATATCAAGCCGATGGATAATAAATAGTTTGCTATTACTGCTACTAATTTGCTACTAAAAATTTTTGAAACGGTACGAAAAGAGCCACGTTTTACGAAATAGACGTGCTCGAAATGTAGGAAATATCAGCATTTGTGAGTTGCCGATAAAGTTTTCGGGAAGAGGTTGAATCATAATGAGCCACAGGGAAAAAATCAGACAGGGTATTATCGGTGTTGTTTTAGTGTTGTTCGCATTTGTCACCGTATTTCCAATCTACTTTTTAGCGGTAAATTCTTTTAAGGGACAGCAGGAGATTGTTGCCTCTCCGATTGCACTGCCAAAATCATGGGATTTTGGCTATCTGGCAAATGCTGCAAAGCAGATTGACCTTGGAAGGAGCCTGCTACAGACAATCCTGATTACTGTATTGGCAGTAGGCCTCATTATTCTTGTATCTTCCTTTGCAGCATGGGCGATTGCCAGAATGAATTCCAAAGTGGCGGATTTCCTTTTCCTTGCTTATACAGCAGCCATGCTGATCCCATTTCAGTCCGTCATGTATCCGCTGGTCTCGCTGGTTGAGAAGCTCGGGCTGAAGAACACACTGGGACTGATTCTGATGTATGGCGGTTTTGGACTGAGCATGTCGGTCCTGCTCTACAGGGGATTTATCAAAAGTGTTCCCGCTTCACTGGAGGAGGCTGCGATGCTGGATGGCGCAAATATTTTCCAGATGTACAGGTATGTACTCATGCCATTGTTAAAGCCGACAACAGTGACAGTTATCATCACAAATGCAGTATGGATCTGGAATGATTACCTGCTTCCGTTTTTGGTAATCGGAAACAATGATAAAAAGACATTGACGCTGAGCCTGTACTATGCAAAGAGTCTGTCAGGACAGTACGGAAATCCGTGGGAACTGATTTTCCCAGCAGTGTTACTGTGCATTATACCAGTTGTCATTATCTTTATCATCTTACAGAAAAATATTATAGAAGGAATATCAGCAGGAGCTGTGAAAGGATAAGTCATGGAAAGTAGAAAATGGTGGAAAGAGGCAGTTATTTATGAAGTATATCCGAGGAGTTTTCAGGATAGCAACGGAGATGGAATCGGGGATATCAGGGGGGTGATCAGCAGACTTCCCTACATTAAAGAATTTGGTGCAAATACAATCTGGCTTTGCCCCTGCTATAAGTCTCCATGGTCAGACAATGGATATGATATAGCGGACTATTATCAGGTTGCACCGGAATTTGGAACAAATGAAGATCTTTATGAGCTGATCGAAAAGGCAAGGAAGTACGATATCAAAATCCTGCTTGACCTGGTAATGAATCATACATCTGATGAGCATGCGTGGTTTCAGGAGGCATTAAAAAATCCAGACAGCAAGTATCGGGGTTACTATTTCTTTGAGAAAGGAATCGACGGGCAGCCGCCAAACAACTGGAGATCGTATTTTGGCGGTTCTGCATGGGAGCCGGTTCCGGGTGAGGAAAATATGTTTTATCTTCATGCATTTTCTAAAAAAATGCCGGATTTGAACTGGGAAAACCCTGCGATGCGGGAAGAACTGTATACGATGATCAACTGGTGGCTGGATAAGGGAATTGGCGGTTTCCGCATTGATGCCATTCTGAACATCAAGAAAAATATGGTTTACGGCACAGTCGAACCGGACGGAGATGATGGTCTGACCGCGATCGACAAGTACATTATCAATCAGCCAGGGATTGGTGCGCTGCTTTCGGAGTTGAAATCGCGGACATTTGCAAACTATGACATTATGACCGTTGCGGAGGCAGCCGTGCCGGATGAGCAGGTTGCTGAGTTTATCGGACCAGATGGGTATTTTAACATGAGTTTTGATTTCAGGGCGGCTGATATCGATATTCCGGAGACAGGTGAATGGTTTAAGCCGACGGACTGGACAGTGAACCAGCTGCGGGATATCTTTCTGACAGTGCAGACACAGGTCCAAAATGCTGGGTGGGGCGCTGTCTATCTGGAAAATCATGACCAGAACCGTTCTGTTAATAAATATTTTTCCGGCAGCGCGGTCAATGATGTGACAAAAAAGATGCTGGGTACGATACTGCTTGGATTTCGCGGTACACCAGTCATATATCAGGGAGAGGAAATCGGCATGGAGAATATCGAGCTTGACTCCATAGACCAGTATTCGGATATTCAGACATATCATCAATATCAGGCTGGGATTCAGGCAGGACTTGACTCGGGATACGTATACAAGACGGTCACACATAGGAGCAGGGATAATTCCAGGACACCGATGCAGTGGGATCAGGGAAAAAATGCCGGATTTACGGACGGGGCACCTTGGTTTCCTGTAAATGATAATTTTGTGGATATCAATGTTGAACGTGAGAGGAACAATAAAGATTCTGTCTATGCCTACTATAAGTCGCTGGTTGCCCTGCGGACAGATTCACGTTATAAAGATGTGCTGGTGTATGGTACAGTGATTCCCATGTTCGACAAAATGGATAATATCGTCGCATACAGACGTCAGCTGGATAATCAGGAATTACAGATTATCGCTAATTTTCAGGAGAATGAAGCACGGCTGGAATTAGGTGCAGAGAAATTCAAGGTGTTGCTAAGTAACTATGAAAATGTGGATCTCGCAAATACAAAACTGTATCTGAAGCCGTATCAGGCAGTAATATTAGCGAATTTTTAAGTGAAATCATCATGGGCGTTGATGTTCATAGATGGAACCAGGAGGAAAATATGAGAGCAAAAAAAATTCTGCCAGTTGTATTAGCTGGAATCATGGGTATGGCAACAATGGGGTGTGGCGCATCTTCAAAAGATTATGATATTTATCTGTACAATACGAAGTCTGAGATTGCTGACAGTATACAGGATTTATGCAGTGCATATGAACAGGAGACGGGAGTAAAAGTCAAGGTATATACGTGCGGTACGACAGAAGGTCTGGAAACTCTCCGCTCGGAAATGAATTCCAGGAACCAGCCAACAATCTATTCTGTGAACCAGGCGACATTTCAGGAATGGTATGAAGGCAGGTATGCATGGTCATCAAATGAGGTTGAAAATCAGGAATTGAAGAGCATCTATGAAGCTATTCCGGACGAGATGAAACTGAGCGATGAAGCAGGCGCAAGCTATGGGATACCATATAATATTGAGGGATATGGCTTGATTGCAGATACCCGTATGATCTGTGATGTGTTTGGATTAGATACGGAAGATGGTTTTGCAGCGGATTTCAGGGCAGCAGAATATCCTGAATTTGAGCAGATGGTCATGGCAGTCGATCGTTACATTGACGGAGAGGGCGGAAAACAGATCACACTCAATGGCAATACATATACAACGACAACGGAAAAAACAGTACTGACAGAAAATCTAAACGGTGTATTTGCGATTGCAGGCGCTGAGAAATGGACATACGGAAACCATTATGTGAATTATGCCTTAAATGCAGTTTTTCCTACCTATCAGGCAACGGCGAATGCAACGGCTGAGCAGGTTCGACAGATCGAGGAACCACTGGTGAAAATAGTAAAAGAACTGGATTTTCTCTCTGGCTATACAGCAGGGCAAAAAGGAAAGATCCTGCGGGGACCGGACTATATAAACTCTACAGTGACAGGCTATGATCAGGCAGTACAGGCTTTCGTAGAGGGAAAAGCATTGTTTATCAAGAATGGAAACTGGATTTTTCCCAATGTGGAGTCTGTTGACGCAGAGAAAGCAGCACATCTGACAATGCTTCCGATGAAGACAAACCTTGAAGACAGTGATATATCAGCAGAGGGAGTAACCGTAGAAAAAATCAATCGTTCCATTCCTGAGTTTGTGTCCCAGTACTATATTATCAATGCCAAGGCAACTGCAGAGGAAAGAAAAGCGGCTGAAGAATTTTTGCTCTGGCTGAATACATCTGATACCGGAATGGACTTTATTACAAATAAGTTTGCCTTTGTTCCGTTCAATGCGGACAGCAGCGTGGAGCTGGAAAATCCGTTGAGCAATGCACTGATCTGGTATATGCAGAACGACTTGGTGTTGGGAAATGATTTTGATGCGTTTCCAGAATCGTGGGGACTGAATACCATCGGTGCATTTATACAGGAGAAGCTGTTCACGGATGCGAATGAGTGGAGTGAGGATACAATCCGTGAAGGTGTTCAGAGTGCGATTGACAGCTGGATAGAAAGTATAGAAAACAAAGATTTATGGTAGGGGATGATAAAGATTTGAGGCATAATAAGAGGGAATGTGCATCATTTCCTTAATTGGAAGAGTGTACTTTCCCTAATTTCAGGTATACATTAATCCAACAAAACATACAGGACGCAAGTGTGTAAAGAAATTCTAAGCGGCCAAAGTACGCCCGCTAAGAATTTCTTTACACACTGGAAGAATGCCAGGAACAGGCATCCTTCTCACGGATTATTTGTGTCGGCTGTGCCGGCATGACGGGAAGTTTGAAAATCGAACAAATTAAATTTGAAAATACAATTCTGTTTAATCATCATATCTGCTATAATGAATATGGGTTGGAAAAATCATACAAAAGAGAAGAAATATAAAGATATATGGCTTAAAACAATGGAAGACATATTTAAGCAGCCGGATATGGACTGTAAAAATTTAAGGAGCTGTGACAGCATGGATGATGCTGCCAGGAAAGCAGCAGAATCCTTAAACTGCGGCAGGGATGTTTACCTGTTTTGTGACAGCCAGAGGCTTTGTTCTATAGCCGCAGGTAAAATAAGGGAACATGAAATGCATGTCAGCTTTCACATTGGCAGCCTGCTCAACAGTATGTAGTAAGGGAGTATCTTATGTGCAGCAGATACTATTTTGACAATGATACAATGAATGACATCCTGAATATTGTGGTGAAATAGATGCCAGCCTGGGGGGATGCAGACAGACAGGGATACTGTCTATATGGCGGGATTTTATGATTTCACAGATGCCGGGGAATGCTTTATCGTCATAACAACACAGGCCAATGCATCCATGATAAAGATACATGACCGTATGCCGCTTATACTGGAAAAAAGGCAGATAAAAGACTGGGTGCTTGATGACACGGCAGTGGATCATTTCTTAAGGCAGACGCCGGTACTGCTTGACAGGAAAACGGAGTATGAACAGCAGACGCTGTTTGATCTGACCTAAGGAACTGTAGGAAAATAAATGATACAGTTCCTTAGTATAGAAAATGCGCGAAGCAGCGGAAAGCAAAGGTAAAATTATGAATATACAAATATTTGGTACAAATAAGTGTTTTGACACAAAAAAAGCCATGAGGTATTTTAAGGAGCGGGGCGTTAAGTACCAGTTTATTGACATGAAAGAAAAGGGAATGAGCAAAGGCGAGTATACGAGCATAAAACAGGCTGTGGGAGGCATTGAGAATCTGCTTGATGAAAAATGTAAAGACAAAGACACGCTTGCGCTGATAAAATATATCGCAGATGAAGATAAAGACGAAAAAATACTTGAAAACCAGAAGGTACTGAAAACTCCAGTTGTAAGGAACGGAAAGCTTGCAACTGTCGGTTATCGGCCGGAAATCTGGAAAGAGTGGTTGTGACTTTAAATATATAACTCATTATCTTTTCTTACTGAACAGGATTTTTTTATTGCTAATGCTGCAACAGAAACCATAGCTCCATTCACTTTACGGGCTGAGTGAGGGCATTGTACAACACATCACAAACATGAAATACACTTTTTGCTGTCTGCGACTTTTAGACTCTCTTTGCTGATTGCCTGCGCTGGACACTGTTTCGCACAAAGCCCACAATTTGTACACTCATTGCCTGCTTTTTTATAGGGACGATTGCCCGGAATTTGCAGTGTGGGAAATTTAGTGGAATTATTGTCTATTTTTTCTAAAATCTTTTTTGCAAAACTGTTTAACTCACTCCTGTCTTTTGTATCCGGTCTGCCTGCCGCATACTGGTGCATGATAGAATGCTCTGCAATAGCAGCAATTACTTTAAAGCCGCTTTTCTCCGCAACATCATTTAATTCAACCAAAGTATCTTCATATGATCTGTTTCCATATACACAAACAATGACACATGGCGTATGATTACCGTGAATAGTGGAAATTCTGTGCAGTCCAGTATGTGGACATATGGCTGGATATCCAGTTTTGACATTATGGGATTCCGTGTTATAATGAAAAGGAAAGAAATTTTTCCTTTCATTATAACACGGAATCCAGAAGACCCGACGGGCTGTAGATTTTATGAAATCCTGCAGCTGGCATTAACAGAGTACACTTGGTGTAATATTAACAAAAGAGGGAAGCAATATATGGAAGGTACAAAGATCAACAAAAAATATAAGGACAGACTTTTCAGGTTAAGGTTTGGATCGGAGGAATATA
>CAMWXE010000099.1 GCA_947178145.1 uncultured Lachnospiraceae bacterium
TCTTTGGCGGATTCATACAAATCCATATGCTGTATACCTTTTTGATATTCTCATAATGGGAATTTCAGACTTAACAATTACATTAGAATTGTCTGAAAAGTCTGTCTCCGCAGCATTTATATCTAATACAGATTGCCGCATTGCAGTCTGTATTATTTCTTGATTGTTAAACACAGACCATCACCTCCCTGAACAGCTCGTTTCTCAAACCGAAAGTGTTTTGTGCCGCTCCTAAGAAAACTCTTTTCTAAACTTTTCACATAGTACTGAATAGACCCATTAGCATTAAGCAGCAGTCAGTTTTGTGCCGGAAGCAGGACAGCGGCCGTCTCGGCTCCGCAAAAATAGTACAATACCATTGAATCCTCCTGGGTCACCAAATCTCTCGGCAGCTTAAAATATACATTCCCCTCCATGGTCTCACCAGCCTGGAGAGTCTTTCTGTACATATCTTCCAGCCCCAGGTTGATCACATCCGAAGGACGGTAAAGATTTGCCTCTCCATCGGCAACCATTCCAAAGAACCGATCCTCCGCTCCGGGAATGAACGTGGAAGGAAATACCCATACTTCCGTACTTCCTGTATTTTTCAGCCGAAGCCGGATCCGGGTCCATACCATCTCCTCATTTGATTCCACATAAAAAGAATTGCTCCCCTGCAACCGTTCGTAAAGCTCCATTTCCATCAGGGTAACCTCAATTCCTCCCGCTTCTCCCGTCTGTTCCTGGGTTACTGCGTTTTCAAAGGCTTCCAATATCTCCGGAAGTCGCTCAAGACGCTCTGCCTCTTTGGCCGCCTGCATTTTTTCCGGTGTGGAAAAGGAAATGCTTTGACCAGTCATGGCCCGCACCGCATAGTAAGCGCTCCCCGGCCTTTCATTCTCCACCAGTTCCTCATCACCGCTTAAAACTTCATAGGATACCGATGATTCTCTATTACGGAATTCCGGGAAAAACCGAATAGTCATTCCGTTTCCGGAAGCGGTAAAGCTGTTCCCATCCACCTCTGTCACAAGTCCCTGCGCCGATAGAATCTGGTAAACCCCGCTTATATTCAATCCAAAATATCCCTCGTTCACCAAGTCATATACGGTTATATCCCCGTCCTTCCCTTCTCCCATGGCGCCGGTACAAATCGCCCTGTACCGCTCCATATCCGCCTCCGTGAACATAGCTTCGTCCTTTGGAAGCATACAGCTGTATGAATTATAGATATGGCACAGCCTCAGATCCTCTTTAAACTGCTCAGGATCCAGTTTGGAAGCCATGACGCCAAATTCCTTTTTCACCCGGGCTGTGTAACGCGTTTCAAGCCGGATATGATATCCCGGAAAGTCCTCTTCCGTCTCCCCTTCCGGTTTAATCACTATCAAACATGTACTCCGCAGCTTCTCGAAGGCCCTGCTTTCCATACAGTCCGACACCAGTTTTACGATCTTCTCAGCCATAGAATCCAGGCCGCTGTAATCCTGGTAATAGATAAACATATCATAGCCTTCTTCTCCCTTTTCGTAGGAAAGCCCCATTCGTTCCGCTCCACCATAAAGCATCTGGGCCGCATAATCGTCATGATATGCCCAATCCATGCTCTCCTCTATTTTGCCCTCTTCCACTGTAAATACAACCTCCGGGAACTCTGCAGGCGTTACCTTGTAGGAAATATTGCCATCTGTCTCTCCTTTCGTGATCTCAAAATCCCGGGAACCATACCGTGACTCCAGATAATCGCGGACTTCTCTTATGTCCCGCTCCTCAGCCATACCACAGCCGGTCATGCTGAACGCACAGACAATTATAACTGCCGTCAACATGCATTTAAAATGATTCATATTGCTTATCCTCCTCTTCCTTCTATGCATATATATAAACGGCATTTTGTTCTTGCCAGCCGCATGCACAGCCAGTCATGCCGTTTATCCGGTCTTTGCCGTCCTTTCCCATATAAATCAGATCATTAATTTCTGATTAACATTTCCATATTCTCCTCCAAAGTTTTATTCACTTCCCATCATAACATATCCCTTTCTCTTCCACACCCTTACTTAAATTACACATAAGCGACATTGCCATAAGCTCATATCCTGTTCTTCCTTAGGTGGATACTGGGTTAAGTATCTAAAATACAAAACCTTCAAATCATTTGCGTCTGTTCGTTTTGCTTTCCTGATATACATCATATATTTTCCTCATATAGTTGTCTTCTTGATATATCTTCTATATTCTCAAACTTTGTTTACACTTATCCATAACATGCCTAAAGCATTCTAAAAACACATTTTATTTCTGTTCTGTCTCCTACAATCGTCTGCCCTTTCGCATTCATTTGTGATACGGTTCTCCATAACATATCCAAGTGCGGAAACAGTTCAAATATTATTTCTGTTCCGTCTCCTGCAACTGTATACAATTTCGCCCTTACTTATGATATGGTGCCCCATTGATAATCCGATAACACCGATAGATCTGTTCCATCAAAATAACCCGCATCAATTGATGCGGAAATGTCATATCTGAAAAACTAAGTTTCTCATCTGCACGTTCGAGCACACTGTCATGCAGGCCGAGTGAGCCGCCGATTACAAATACCAGATTGCTCTTTCCGCTGAGTCCAAGCCGCTCAATATGTTCCGCCAGATTGACAGAATCACGCTTTTGGCCATCAATTGTAAGCACAATACAATATGCATTCTCTTTGATATTCTTTAGAATACGATCCGCTTCTCTCTGCTTGATTTGATCTTCCAATGCTTCCGATGCTCTGTCTGGTGTTTTCTCATCCGCGACTTCTATGATATCCAATTTGCAATATTTCGAGAGTCTTTTCTGATACTCTGCAATCGCATCACGAAAATACTTTTCTTTGATTTTCCCCACTGTGACAATTGTTATATTCATTCGTCTCCACTCATTTCATAACGATTCAACACTTTTAAAGTAATAAAATGCAATCTGTATAAACCGTTTCTTAGTGATTCAAAGTATCTAAAAAACTACATACATTTTCATAAATTTTGCAGCATTGTATCAAATTCGGCACTAAAAATTATTTCTCTTCGAATATCTCAGCATAAAGCTCTTCACACAAGGCTTCGAGATAAGGTACATTCAAGCTGCCAAACTCCTGTTCGACAGCTGCCTTGATTGCTTCAAAATATTGAAAATACTTCATTTCTTCCGGTGTGCCCTCCTCAAACCAGACACGCTGTTTGATGGAGTCTGCTGTGATATGATCCTTCGCCCATGTCCTGATTTTTCCTGTCAAATCCTCCTCATCTGCCGCTTCCCTGGTATATCTTTTCGCGGACTTAAATGAAGAAATTCCCATTACGATAAATCCGGCAAACAGAACTCCCATCACACCATAGGTAATGTATTTCCCGGAACCGCCAAACTGAAATGGCAACACTCCCGCCATCATAAATATAAGTGCGGCAATCCCAATCGCCCCCACCAATAAGAGCGTATAGGAAGAGCTTTTATAATCCTCTGCCTTTGCCTTCTTATTCTGATAAACTTTTTCATTGTCTGACATGCGCCAAACCTCCTATAATCACGCAGGAAATTCCCCTGCTGTTGCACCGCCAATATGCCACTCCAGTGATATATTCCCCTGTCAAAAACTATCCACCCTCAGCAAGTGCATGATACAAGTGCCCTCGAAAATTCTTCCGAGAGCACTCAATGTCTATTTTCCAGATAAATAATGATGGATACCCTTTGCAGCCGCTTTTCCGGCTCCCATTGCAAGGATCACAGTCGCTGCACCTGTCACCGCATCGCCACCGGCAAACACACCCTCCTTCGTAGTCCTGCCAAATTCCTCATCGGCAACGATACACTTCCACTTATTCGTCTCCAATCCTTCAGTTGTGGAGGAAATCAACGGATTGGGAGAAGTACCCAGTGACATAATCACAGTATCGAGCTCTATCTCAAACTCGCTGCCTGGAATCTCAACAGGTCTGCGTCTTCCTGATGCATCAGGCTCACCAAGCTCCATCCTGATGCACTTCATGCCCCTCACCCAATTGTTCTCATCCTCAAGAATCTCTGTCGGGTTTGTGAGCAGGTCAAAAATAATGCCCTCTTCCTTTGCGTGATGTACTTCCTCTACTCTCGCTGGAAGCTCCTCCTCACTTCTTCTATACACAATATGCACCTCCGCCCCCAGACGAAGCGCCGTTCTTGCCGCATCCATCGCAACATTTCCACCACCTACGACTGCAACCTTCTTGCCACGCATAATCGGTGTATTGGAGTCCTCGTCAAATGCTTTCATGAGATTGCTTCTTGTCAGATACTCGTTTGCAGAGAAAACACCATTTGCATTCTCACCAGGAATCCCCATAAACTTGGGCAGTCCTGCGCCAGAACCAATAAATACAGCCTCAAATCCCTCTTCTTCGATCAGCTCATCGATCGTAATAGATTTGCCAATAATTACGTTTTTCTCTATCTTTACGCCCAATGATTCAACATTTGCAATTTCCTTGGCAACCACATCTTCCTTCGGAAGTCGAAACTCAGGAATACCGTATACCAGTACGCCGCCCGCCTCATGAAGTGCCTCAAATATTGTGACATCATATCCAAGCTTTGCAAGATCGCCCGCACACGTAAGACCTGCCGGACCAGAACCAATCACGGCCACTTTCCTGCCATTCTTTTCATTTGCCGGCTCTGGCTTGATACCATTCTCCCTCGCCCAGTCAGCAACAAAGCGCTCCAGCTTTCCGATTGAGATCGGATCTCCCTTGATACCTCTGATACATTTTCCCTCACACTGGCTCTCCTGGGGACAAACACGCCCACACACAGCTGGAAGTGCTGAGGAACGACTGATAATCTGATATGCCTCCTCAATGTTTCCGAGCTTTACCTGCTCGATAAATGCCGGAATATCAATCGCCACAGGACATCCTTTAATGCACTGCGCATTCTTACAGTTAATGCAGCGTGCCGCCTCATCCATTGCTTCTTCTTTGTTGTATCCAAGGCAGACTTCATCAAAGTTCTTTGCCCTGGCAGCTGCCTCCTGCTCACGTACAGGTACTTTTGTTAATACATCCATTATTTGTCACCTCCGCACTGTCCACATCCACCGTGATGCGTATCGCCTTCCTGTAATTTCAACATTGCTCTTCCCTCTGCAGTCCTGTAAATCTGCTGACGCTTCATCGCCTCATCAAAATTCACAAGATGTCCATCAAACTCTGGGCCGTCGACACATGCAAACTGAACCTTATCACCAACCGTAACACGGCATGCGCCACACATGCCTGTGCCATCTACCATAATTGGATTCAAGCTGACAATCGTAGGAATCCCTAGTTCTTTCGTGAGCTTGCACACAAACTTCATCATGATCATAGGACCAATTGCTACGCACAGATCATACTTTTTGCCCTCATCTACGAGGTCCTGTATCGTCTGTGTAACCATACCTTTGCGTCCATAGGAGCCATCATCTGTCGTGACATACAGATTTCCGGCTACAGCCTCCATCTCCTTTTCCAGAATCAACAAATCCTGGTTTTTTGCACCAACAATAACATCTGCTGCAATACCATTGTTATGTAACCACTTAACCTGCGGATAAACCGGTGCAGTACCCACTCCGCCTGCCACAAAGAGAATTTTCTTCTTCGCAAGCTCTTCTTTGTTCTCATTTACCATCTCGGAAGCACATCCCAGAGGTCCCACAAAATCATGAAAAGAATCCCCTGTTTTTAACACTGCCATCCTGGTTGTCTCAGCACCTACTGTCTGAAATACAATTGTTATTGTCCCTTTTTCTCTATCATAATCACAGATTGTGAGTGGTATTCTCTCTCCATCCTTATCCATTCTTACAATCACAAACTGCCCCGGCTGACAATTCTTTGCCACGCGCGGCGCTTCCACTACCATAGAATAAATGTTAGCAGTAAGCTCCTTGGCCTCTAAAATTTTGTACATCAACTACTTCACCATACCTTTCCTAAATTATATAGAAGATTACAATCGTGCGAATTGTTGGATTAAATCGCCGCTGTTAAGCAGTGAACTATTCACACACTATTGCTATTGTATACGAAACACCTCAAAATTTCAACTTTTTTGCAAAACAAACAACTTCGACTGCCAACTATAACAAGTGATTTACTGTGACACTTCCACAAAGGACTGCAAATTGTATTTTCCTTCATCAACTTTGTAAGCCTGATACAAATCTGCGGTATTTACATTAATCGCGTAAATATTGTTTGTGTCTTGTGTTTCCCCTTCTGTGTCTACATATTCTTCATAAACAATATAATATATGGACTTGTCTGCTTTGAATAAAGTCTTCACCTTATACTGGTTGAATCCAGGCTTATTTGGTACATTTCCTTCTATATCCAATAATTTTCCGCTTGCACACAGATTATTTTTCAACACCTGTAATGCAAGCTCTATATCAAAATTAGCCTGTACTTCGAGCTGATATGTCCTCTTGACTACCTCGCTGCTCAGTCCCGACTCATCCATGGCAATAAAGGAAAAATTGCTGATACCATAAGGAATCTCAATGGGGCCTGTATACAGCAAGCTGTTCCGATCAGGGACGGAGCCATCCGTTGTATAATAAATCTTTGTGCCGTAATCGCGAGAAACATCAATTAAAACAGGCTCGGAATAATTTCCACTTTCAGGATTGACCACAGGATCTTCAGGCGCTGATAAATTAATATAATACCGCTGTGTCACTATCTCGCTTTTCATACCATAGGTATTTACAAACATGGCCTTTATTGTGTACTCACCCGCTTCAAGGAGAATCGGTGTCTCGTACACAGAAGAACTATCTGTCGGCAATGTCCCATCCAATGTATAATATACGACCCCTTGTGTATTTCCTTTCAAAGAAATGGATATCACTTCATCATACACCCCACCCTGTTTGTTAACTTCTGGCTTCAGCGCAATATATTTATTGTACTTTGACACAATTCGTGGGATATCACATTCATCTAGTATATCGCTTATCCTCGCATAGTCTTCCTTGGTTTCATATATGCTTAACAGCATATCATATACTTCATCTCTTTTCACATACTCAGTACCGATACTGAGCAGTTCCTCAAGCAACGATATTGTACTTTGCTGCTGTCCGTTCTTTTCATAATATTTTGCAAGCAAAAACCTTGCATCTAAATCTTCCCCATTAATGGCAAGTGCTCTCTCCAGATAACTCACCGCTTCAGAATAATTATTGTGTGCTGCACTGACAACAGCCTTATCATATTGGTATTCAAAGGAATTGTATTGATACTCATTTACCATATGAACGGCGAATGCCGCAACGCCTGCCACAACCACAAAAAACACCGCTAATGCGATAACTGTTATTTTAATTCTATGCAATTTGACGGATTTGACTGGGACATAATCACTGATTTTATCTTTGATTGCATCGTCAAATTTGCGCTCAGAAATTACCCCTTCCTCAGCCATGTCCTCCATCATGACGCTTATGGACTCTTTCAATTTCGCCTCAAGCTCTATATCAAAATCAGGTACAATTTGGACCTCATAACCACAGTTTTCGCAAAGCAGCTTTCCTTCTTCCAACTCATTTCCACAATTTGGACATTTCATGCTTTACTAGCCCCAATCACGCGTCTTAAAATAATCCTGTTATCACACCATCATCTGTCACATCTATCCTGTATGCTGCCGGATTTTTGGGAAGTCCCGGCATAGTCATAATTGCGCCTGTAAGCACCACAATAAATCCAGCACCTGCGGATACATACACTTCCCTGATATTCATTTGAAAGCCTTCTGGTCTGCCGAGCAATGCCGGGTCGTCCGAAAGTGAATACTGTGTCTTTGCCATACATACAGGCAGCGAACCAAAACCAAGGTCTTCCAGCTTTTCAATCTGCTTTCGCGCAGCAGATGCAAAGACAACATCTTCTGCTCCATATATTTCCTTCGCAACACTTTTGATTTTGTCAATAATCGAACAATCATCCTCATAAAGCGTCGCGAAATGACTCTCCTTTGTCTCCAGTGTATTCAAAACTGCTTTTGCAAGTTCTATACCACCTTCTCCGCCTTTTTCCCACACTTCTGATAGCGCAAAATCGCAATTTCTGTCCTCACAGAACTGTTTCACAAATTCAATCTCCGCCTGCGTATCGGACACAAATGCATTCAGGGTGACAACCACAGGTACTTTATACTTGTGTATGTTCTCTATATGTTTTTCCAGATTTATAATGCCCTTTTTAAGCGCCTCCAGATTTTCTACATTCAAATCGTCCTTTGCCACACCGCCATTATACTTGAGCGCACGGATTGTTGCCACCAGCACGACTGCATCCGGTGCCAGTCCTGCCTGACGGCACTTAATGTCAAAAAACTTTTCTGCACCGAGGTCTGCGCCGAAACCAGCCTCTGTCACAACATAATCTGCCATCTTTAACGCAGCCTTTGTCGCGCGCACACTGTTACAGCCGTGTGCGATATTGGCAAACGGACCGCCGTGAATAATAGCCGGTGTATGTTCAAGCGTCTGGATCAGATTCGGTTTGATGGCATCCTTTAACAATGCCGCCATAGCGCCTGTCGCATGAATTTGCGCTGCAGTCACAGGCTCACCCGCATTATTGTACGCCACAACCATTCTGTCAAGTCGTTTCTTCAAATCCTCCATATCGGTTGCAAGGCACAAAACCGCCATAATTTCCGATGCCACAGTGATGACAAAATGATCTTCTCTGACAAATCCGTCCATCTTATTTCCAAGACCGACAACAACATTTCTAAGAACTCTGTCGTTCATGTCAAGACATCTCTTCCACACAATCTGTCTTGTGTCAATTCCCAGCTCGTTTCCCTGTTGAATATGGTTGTCAACCAAAGCTGCACACAGATTATTGGCCGCTGTTATTGCATGAAAATCTCCCGTGAAATGAAGATTTAAGTCCTCCATTGGAACCACTTGTGCCATTCCGCCACCGGCCGCACCACCCTTGACGCCAAAACATGGTCCCAGTGAAGGCTCCCGAAGCGCAATAACGGCCCGTTTGCCCAATTTGCCAAACGCCTGGCCAAGGCCAACAGTTGTAGTCGTCTTTCCCTCTCCCGCCGGAGTCGGGTTTATCGCAGTGACAAGGATCAATTTTCCATCCTTATTGTTCTTTATTTTTTTCAGATATTCCTCAGAAATCTTAGCCTTATACTTCCCATACAGTTCCAAATCATCTATCGTCATATCAAGCGCTTTTGCAATCTCAGTAATCGGATATAATTTCGCTTCCTGCGCTATTTCAATGTCAGATTTCATAAATTAAGTTCCTCCTTAGCAGTACACTAATCAGTTCATCACACAAACAACTACACACAGATACTTATTTAATAGAATACCATTTATCCAGTCCACTGTCTATTAAATTACATATGTTCTTCCATATAATTTTGGAACTGTTCCATGCTCATCAGGATACGGCGGGGTTTTGTACCCTCCTCCGCACCTACCACACCGGCTTCCTCAAGCTGATCTACAATACGGGCAGCGCGGTTAAAACCAATCTTAAACACACGCTGAAGCATACCGATTGACGCTTTGTCCTTCTCAATTACAAACTTTGCTGCCTCCGCAAAATAGACATCTGTGTCACTTCCACTTCCCGCGCCAGCCCCCCCTGACGCACCTGCCGATGACTGCATAGTTTTTATTCTTTCCTCAATTTCACTGTTGTATGTAGTGTTTCCAAGCACCTGGTTTTTCAGAAAATCGACCACATCAGACACCTCAGAATCTGACACAAAAGCTCCCTGAACACGGGCTGGTTTCGTATACCCCTGCGGATAAAAGAGCATGTCACCCTTTCCCAGAAGTTTTTCTGCACCATTCATATCAAGTATTGTACGAGAGTCTGTGCCGCTCGAAACGCTAAATGCGATTCTGCTTGGCATATTTGCCTTGATCAGACCTGTTATAACATCGACCGAAGGTCTCTGTGTCGCGATTACCAAGTGAATTCCGCAAGCTCTTGCCAACTGTGCCAGACGACATATGCTCTCCTCCACCTCTCCAGATGCTACCATCATCAAATCTGCAAGCTCGTCTACGATAATCACAATCTGCGGCAGCTTTTGCAGCGGCTCGCCATCTGGTGTTGTCTTTCCCTGTTCCGCTGCCTTATTGTACCCTTTCAGATCCCGGACATTTAGTTCCGCAAACTTCCGATAGCGATCATTCATCTCAGTTACACCCCAGTTTAACGCTGCAGAAGCCTTTTTCGGATCTGTCACTACAGGTATCATCAGATGTGGAATACCATTATATACACTCAACTCAACCACTTTGGGGTCGATCATAATCAATTTGACATCTGCCGGATTTGCCTTGTATAAAATACTCATAATAATCGTATTGATACATACAGATTTACCGGAACCTGTAGCACCTGCAATCAGTACATGAGGCATCTTGGCAATATCTGTGACCACCACCTGTCCCGCGATATCCTTTCCCACTGCAAATGCAATATTGGAGGGAAACTTTTGGAATGCTTCAGCCTCTAACAGATCTCGAAGGGACACTGCGCTGGTTTCCTTATTGGGCACCTCAATGCCTACGGCCGCTTTTCCTGGTATCGGCGCTTCGATTCTGATATCCGTCGCCGCGAGGTTTAACTTGATATCATCCGTCAACCCTACAATTTTGCTGACTTTTACGCCCTGTTCTGGCTGCATTTCATATCTGGTGACAGAAGGTCCCTGGCTGATATCCGTTATCGTCACTCTGACACCAAAAGTCTGCAGAGTCTGCTGCAAATGCAAAGCAGTCTCCTTTAGCTGGTTTGCCGAATCACCCTTTCTGCCATCACCTTTCTTTAACAGATTCAGCGGTGGGAACATATATGGCTTTGGCGCTTCCTCCTCAGCTTTGGCCACATGTTCCTGAATCATGTTCTCCTCCTGCTGAATCTGCGCCTTGTCTGCCTTTGTTATCCTTTCCTCCACAGGCTGCGGTACGACGGTATCCTCTGTCATCGGTTCCGGCATACGCTCTATCGCCTCGGCATCATGCTCTACTGCCTCAGCATCATGCTCTACCGTATCAAACTCATCCCAAAATGAACGATTTGCCGTAACTCCAGGATTGTCTACAAAGTAATCCGTGGTAGCAGAAATCACATCATCTGACAATTCATTGTCCACGATCTCATCAGCAATTGTTTCGTCAGCTTCTATTTTTTCATTGACCATTTCACTGTAAACTGTTTCATTATCATTATTCGCATTTTCGTAATCTATCACTTCGTCGAATAGGGATTCATGATAGGCAGTTTCGCTGTCATCATTTCCGTCATACTGCTCATTATTGTAGGTACCTTCTAAATATTGCTCCTCTGCCCTCACCGGTTCTGTATACATTGCCTCGTTATATGGTCTAATCTTAATCTCCTCAAAGGAATCCGCCTCTGCCGCCCCCATCTCTTCATCCAGCAAAACAATCTCATGAATATCCTGAGACTTTTCCGGTTTGAATGTAATCGCAGAGCTTGACATCACGCCTCTTGCTCTTTTATCCATCCGCCTGACATTTTCCTTAGGCGGTTCTGCTTTTTCTGTCTTTACACTTCTCGTCGGCTTTGAGCGTTTTGGACGCACTATCTCCTCGTATCTTGGCCGCTCTGAACGCACTCTCTCCTCATACACTGGCTCTTCTTCTTCATCATCATATTCATCGTAATCCTCATATTCATCCCGCAGGCTCTCTCTGTATTCTCTCATTCTGGCTGCATCCTCTTTCGCGGATTCGTACAGATAGGTTCCCCCCCTCTTAACCCCGGTCAAAAAGCTTTTTTCCGTGATAAATACAATACAGATAATACCCAGCACAACTGCGACAAAAAGTGTTCCGCCAAAACCCATAAGGTTGTACATTCCATGTGCAATACTTCCAAATAGTACACCACCCCCCGCACGATGCTCGACAGATGTCTGATACAATTCCTTGACTACGGAGCCCCCTGTAAGCATCTCATCCTGTTTCATCAGCATGTATGCCAAAATTCCCATAAGAAAGATTAATATTACGCCGCTGACCATCTTCACGATTGCAACTGTATTTCCTCTGTTGGAAATGCCAAATGCAAATCCGACGAAAATAATAATCGGTATCAGATAAGCCAGCAGTCCGAATACCCCAAACATTGCATTGCTGATTCCGGTAGCCGCTGCACCATGAATTAACCCCGTTATACATAAAAACATAAAAATCGCCGCCGCAAATATGATAATGAGCATCACCTCATTTTTTACCGCGATATCCACATTTTTTCTGCTTGTCCTTGCTGACCCTTTCCGCCCCCTTGTGCTGGAAGACGTTTTCTTAGAACTTCTTGATGTGCCTTTTGATGCACTGCTTTTTGTATTTGTTCTGCTCCTCGATGCACTATTTCCTGATGCAGATGCCATAATACTCCTCCCCCTAAACGAGTTTTACATAATATTATAGCATTTTTTTGAAAGCTTGTCATATTTTATTTCACATTTTTCACAGTTCTAGTACATCTGTTCAGTATTATCTGCTCAGACCTTGCCAAAATCTACATTTTTACCAAATTATTTTCGTGCTGAAATCAACTCATGTAATTTGGCAACCGCTTGAGAGATTCCTCCGATCTCACAAATAATTCCTTCCTTTACTGCCTCTTCACCTTCCAGCACGCTCCCTACATCCTTTGTAAGCACTTCTGTCTCCATCATCAACTCTTCATATCGCGCCTTTGATATCTTGCAGTGCGCGCACACAAATCCTGTGATTCGGTTCTGCACTTCCCTGAAATAATTAAATGTTTGAGGTACTCCAATTACCATCCCATTCATTCGTACTGGATGAACCACCATTGTACCGGTAGGTACAATAAACGAATAATCAGTGCTCACTGCAATTGGTACACCAATGCTATGACTGCCACCTAAAACCAACGAAACCGTAGGTTTACTAAGAGAGGCGACCATCTCCGCAATTGCCAGACCTGCCTCGACGTCTCCTCCCATTGTATTTAACAGCAATAATACACCGTCGATTTCATTGCTGTCCTCTATGGAAGCAAGTTGCGGCAGGAGCAGCTCATATTTTGTTACTTTGGACTGGTTTCCTGCATTTTCATGACCTTCGATCTCGCCTATGATCGTGATCAGATGAATTCTGTGATTACTGCTATTTTCATCCAATGTCACCTGACTTTCCTTCTCGATCTTCTCATCTTTATATTTTTGATTTTCTAATTTTTCGTTATTTCCATTACTTTCTTCATTCTGATGATTCATTGCGTTCACCTTCCTTAATTTTATCAATCTGGTTAATACCTTTCTCCGCTGTCTCCTGCATCAAATATATGTTGCACTAAAAGTCACTTTCTATACGAAAAGTAGTCGTATTCTTTTTCGTACTGCACTTGTGTACATACAAAAAAGAACCCTATCCAGAGTTCTTTTTTAGTATGTACACTTATGTATTCCCTTTATTCAATATCATAAAAATCTTTGCCAGACAAATCTTTCAAGTCGTAATCATTGTCACTGCCGGTTGGCTCAAATGCATAATTCATCTCCTTATGTTCCTTGCGCTTGGGTACCGGAAGCGGATTCTCAATATATTGGACTTTATTGTCTTCCAAGTCGTCATATCGGATTTCTTTCATGGAAGAATCTGGTATCGCATTTGTATCCGCTTCCAATGCTTCATTATTTTCTTTCAAGTTTATTTTATCTGCAGCAGACTTGTCAGAAGAACTTTTCTTCGAAATATGCCTATGATAAATCCATCGCATGGTCGAAAGTACAACCACACCCAAAAATACTGCAATACAAATAATCATGTTCTGCATTGTTACATCTGACAGCGTACTGACATACGCTGGAAAAAGCGCCAAAATCAGACCTCCTGCAAAACCTGCATATCTGTTTGTCACACCCTTTATCACAATAAATACCAGCAAAACAGTAAGGACTTGATACAAAATATTTAGATAAACCCCTGCCACTGTAAAATTTCCAAAAATAAGGAATGCTAGGTATAGACTGCATATATACAGTGAGCGCATCTGAAAACCATCCGCAAACGCAGATGTCAAGCTGTTCATTCCTGCAGTCACTTTTGCCGCATGATAAATTTCCTCACCGATATTCACTTCAGACATCAAGCGATCGACATAATATATTCTTACAATAACCGTAATACTTGACAGGATAATCAAAAACAAACCTGTCAACCAACTTCTTTTTTTCATAGTCTTTTATTCACAATCAAATGTATGCAAGTGCCTGTTCCATATCGGCAATAATGTCGTCAGCATTTTCTAATCCTACTGAAAACCTTATTAAATCTGGTTGAACTCCCGCCTCTATCAACTGTTCATCGTTCATCTGTCTGTGTGTATGACTTGCAGGATGAAGCACACAAGTCCTTGCGTCTGCGACATGTGTCACAATAGCTGCAAGTTTCAAATGATCCATAAATGCTACACTGACATCTCTACCACCTTTTAACCCAAAAGAAATTACTCCACAAGTGCCATTGGGCATATACTTCTGCGCAAGCTCATAATATTTATTGCCTTTTAGACCTGGATAATTGACCCATGCAACTTTGTCATTCTGCTCTAGCCACATAGCTACCTTCAATGCATTCTCACAGTGTCTTGGAACCCTCAAATGGAGTGTTTCCAGACCTATATTGAGCAAAAAGGAATTCATCGGTGACGGAATTGAACCCAAATCTCTCATAAGCTGCACCGTCGCCTTGGTAATATACGCTTTCTTACCAAACTTTTCTGTGTATGTCACGCCATGATAAGATTCATCCGGAGTGGTCAATCCATGAAATTTATCACCATATTTTGCCCAGTCAAAGTTCCCTGAATCAACAATCGCGCCACCTACACACATAGCATGTCCATCCATATACTTTGTTGTGGAATGTGTAATAATATCAACACCGTACTCAAATGGGCGACAATTGATCGGTGTGGCAAATGTATTATCTACAATCAACGGAACTCCATGAGTATGAGCAACCTTCACAAATTTCTCAAAGTCAAGCACTACCAATGCCGGATTGGCAATCGACTCTGCCACTACACACTTTGTATTTTCCTGAAATGCCTTATTTAATGTATCCTCATCCGAATCCGGATCCACAATTGTGCATTCAATTCCCATTTTTTTCATGGTAACAGTCAAAAGATTGAAAGTGCCACCATATACAGTGGAGGAAAGAACAACATGGTCTCCCGCCTCACAAATATTAAATACTGCATAATAATTTGCTGCCTGTCCTGATGAAGTGAGCATTGCTGCCACTCCGCCTTCCAATTCGCAGATCTTCTCCGCAACCATATCATTGGTAGGATTCTGCAGTCTTGTATAAAAATATCCATCTTTCTCAAGATCAAATAACTTTCCCATCTCTTCCGAAGTCTCATACTTATATGTTGTAGACTGATAGATAGGCAGTACTCTTGGTTCTCCATTCCTGGGATGCCATCCCGCCTGAATACATTTTGTCTCAATAGAATATTCACCGTTCATCATATTGTCAGCTCCTTTATATCTTACATTGCAATATATCTTCTTCTCGATAACGCTCATTATATCATAATATGACAATAAGAGCAACGATTTTTAAATCATTGCTCTTATTACAAAATGGGACCTATAGGGCTCGAACCTATGACCCTCTGCTTGTAAGGCAGATGCTCTCCCAGCTGAGCTAAGATCCCAAATTAATACTTTAGAAAAACACATTCTCTGCATTCTTCCTATGTGGAAGTCTTAAATTTGTCTGTCAGTGTTCATTATAAACTTTTCCACATTAACGACCCCGATCGGACTCGAACCGACGACCTCCGCCGTGACAGGGCGGCGCTCTAACCAACTGAGCCACGAGGCCACATATGACTCCAACGGGAATCGAACCCGTGTTACCGCCGTGAAAGGGCGATGTCTTAACCGCTTGACCATGGAGCCTGAACTATAAAGCAAATATTGTTCCCTCAAAACCGAACACAGAAATCTTTTTTATTCTATATCTTATATCTGT
>CAMWXE010000100.1 GCA_947178145.1 uncultured Lachnospiraceae bacterium
GCGGGGATACCTTTAGCAATTTAATTCACCGTTATTTATGCAATGATGTACTAGGCAAATAACCACCATGCAAAGTGCCCCGAACAATCCCCCGAGAAGCCCGCTGGCAATCAGCTTTCCCCAATAATACTTTGGGAAACCAATCCGTTGAAGCTGCTGTATATAATACCCCTGCCTGCGGTCATCTATAATAGTATACGCATACGCGGCCGCACAAAGAAAAGGGAAAAAATCACTAAACAATTCCATATTACTTAATGTTTCAATTTCTCCCTGACTGGTATATAGCCGACCACCCCAAAGATAAAAACTTTCTTCGCCGCCATAATAATAATGCGTCAGCGGCCAGACCCCATCCAGTATGACATGGAGCAGAAAAATAAAAGAAACACTTCCAAGCACTGCCCAAAAGCGTTTATTCGTCAGACCGCGCTTGAAATCCAGATAGATGCGGTATCGCATAGAATTTGATGTCAGCATAAACACTCCCTTAAATATGTTCAGAAAAGTACAGAGTACTTTTCTGAACATATAACCAACTTAAAGACCATTATAATAAAATTTACCTGTTACATAGTTGCTTCCACTTATGCCTGTCCGAAAGAAACCTGCCCGAATATACTGCCCTGGATACTTTATCGCTGGAGAAATTGTAACATTTCCTGGAGTATCCATAGAATACATACTAGAAGTCATTTGGCCTATTGTATCATAAGCAGCAACATTTGAATAGCCAAGCGATGAAGCTGTCACACTCACATACGCAGTATCGGAATAATTTTGCCCAGAGTTCGTGTATGCAACTACCCCATTATACATTACTAGATTGTTATAGCTTACATATGGAGTTGAGCCTTTCACAGTGCCAGTTTCCATATTTGCAGCATATACAGGAACACTAACTGCAAAAACAATCCCCGCTGTAAGTACCATGCGAGAAATACACGATTTCATTCGTGTTTTGATAGATTTCTTCATGTTCAAAATCTCTTTTCCTATTGTGCAGAAACCTTTTCGAAATAAGTCAGACAATAACAAGTATGATGTGCTGCCTAAATTTCATATGATCTTGTCTGAAATATTTCTATTCAGTTTCTAACATTATTACATTAACTTTAAGTCAGTCAATTACTATATTTTTCTTTGTATATTGGAATCTACCAAATACTAATTTTGTTGTATCTGCGGATCATTCCAACATATATTTTGACCAACGTCAATACCTAATATGACAGCACAAAGAATCACACTTGTCAAAACTAAATTGGGGATATTATACCGAATAATCATATTTCAACTTATATCAAATCCCAAAATACTTTAAAACCCAATCTGAAAATATTGTGTATATTGAATATGTCTGAATCATTTTTCCATCTCCTGAAACCAGATTACAACATTAAGTTTTCCCAAACAATCTCTTTGTCGTTAAATGCAGATTTTTGTCGCGAAGTGCAAGAAGGCTCTCCCCTTTAAAGATCAAAATAGATTTCCAAAATCAGTGTTTCATCCTTCCAGATATATTTCATCTCTCCTCCATTCCTGTTAACTACTGTCTGCATATTTTCCACACCAAACCCATGCTTTTGGCTGTCTTTCTTGCTTGTCCCGCCCTGCTTTAATATCTCATACATTTCCAGTGTAGCCGGATTCTTAAACTGGAAAAACATCACTTTCCTATGGTTCACGATTGACACAGTAATAACCTTTTCTCTATCCTGTAGTCTTTCACATGCTTCTATACTGTTATCAAGTGCATTGGAAAAAAGTACACACAAATCATATATATCAATCATATCCGTTCTGCTCATTTTACCTTCAACGATTATTCTGATGTCTTTCTTCTTCGATTCCAAATATTTCTGACCTATGATAACATCCAATATCTCACTTCCAGTATGAAATGCCTGAAGTGTCAATTTCTCAAAATGATTTCCTATCTTGTCTAAGTATTCCATTGCCTGCTTTGTATTTCCATCCGCTAACATAAGTTGTAAACATCCTAATTGGGAACGGATATCATGGCGAAATTTCCGCAATTCCCTATCACTTTCATAAATTTTCTGATAATATTTCTGCTGGGAATAAATAATCTCCTCTTTTAATTGATTCTGCCTTAGATAATAGTTTTTGCTATAGATACTGAATGCAAAGTAAAAAATCCCGACAAAAGTGGTTCCCAATAGAATAATGACTGTAACAAACAACAGAATCCCGATTTTACTACTATTGTCAATATACTCTAAAAGCACCTCGCTGATCACTAACAAAAGTATGCTGCTCATAGTGAGTAAAATAACCGCTATGTACTGATACCACTTCAATGCACATAAATAACCAATTAACTTTTGCGCCCACTTCTTACGAATAATATATAATGTACAAACTGCACTCACAATTGCCAGCAAAAGCCTGACTATTTCTGACCTGACAGCGCTTACATGAAAACTCTTTAAAGGCGTCATCAGCAAAAAAATCCCAATTCCACTTACCATGCTCTCTATGGCGCTTGTGACTATGTATACCCCCAAAAAATGAGTCAGCCGCAATATGATTTTCCCTTGGAACAAAAAAAGATAAATTGCCGCATTCAGTCCCAGTTCGATCAGGAAATAATCATCCATAAACAACACTGTTGGGATAATGACAGATACATACACTGCAATCATTACCACATACCGTATCTTTTCTTTTACCCTGTTATGAAAGGCCGCTTCCCCAACGAAAAACAGTTCCACAGCATACATTATGCAATAAACAATCCTGCAGGCCGAATCCGTCATTTACATCACCCTTACTTTCCTCCGCAGGTACTCCCGATACTGCTCCAAAATTTCCCGTTTCATTTTTCTGCTGAGCTTCACTGTCTTATCTCTATCCAATACTACCTTATCTCCCGTTTTCTCAAAATAATCCAGATTCAGCAGATATGATTTGTGAATACGGCAAAAGTCCTGATGGGGCAGCGTCTCTTCCCAAAATTTCATTGTCCTCCGCAACAGATAGCGTTTGTTTTCCATAACTACCATAGTATACTTGTCTTGTGCTTCAATGTATTTAATCTGTCTCACTGGAATAATCAAAGGTTCCCCATTTTCTTCAAGATCCAACACCTGCCCGCATATGTCATCCAACGTTTTTTTCAATACCTTTCGAAAATCTTTGCTATTCAACGGTTTCACAAGAAAGCTGACAACATTTTTCCCAAACGCCTCCATGACCCGTTCCTCATGGCAGGTCATAAATATAATCCGTGTCTGCCCATGACGTTCCTCAAAGTAATCCTTTATGCTGATCCCATCCTGCTCTGGCATTTCAATATCCAGAAATAAAATATCGTATTCCTGCCCAGACGCAATCAGTTCCCTGCCCGATGAAAAGCAACAAATCTTTGGCACTTCTGCAAAAAATCCCTGACTGTTATATTCCCGAAAAAAAATCATGCACTCGTTGACCATGCTTTCCCTATAAACCTGCTCGTCATCGCAAACTGCTATATTTAAGATATCCACCACACATCCCCCTACGTTTTATAAAATAAAACACCAAAATGACTGGAACTGTTATCAATCAAAGAAAGAACTGTTCAAAAACGACCTGTACGCACTAACTTGTCTATTTCTGAACAGTTCCATTAATCCGTTACCTGTGCTTATTTCCCACAAAGAGCTGAACCTCATAAGGTCTCAGCAGTTCCTCCTTCTCACCTTCCAGAAGTGTATACATCCCATGCAGATGATATACCTGCTCGTCATTTGTGTGGTTGATGACAAACAGCCATACTTTGTCATCGCTCTCGCGCGTCATCATCTCCACGCCGTCTGCCGCCGTGCCGAGCGTCTCAATCTCACAGACTCCGGTCATGTAGGTCATGATATCCTCCATAAGCTCCTCGCCCGGCTCTGTGCCCACATACCACGCGATACCACTGCCAAACCTGTTTTCTGTGATTGCCGGTGTCTGCCTGTAAAAGCCTTTCGAGTACTCCGCAATCTGGCTTGCCCCCTTGAGCTCTATGATATCGCACCATTTCTCAACCTCATATTCCTTCTTGCCGTAAAGCACTCCGCCTGTCGTCTCCAGCAGACAGTCATACTCCGGCACTTCGATGCCGCACAGCTCGCCAAGCCTTCCTGGAAGCTCGCGGTCTGTCATGCACAGATTCGTTGCGTCCTTCACTCCGGTGCGCATTGTCAGCACCAGATGCCCGCCGTTTGCCACATAGTCCATATAGTGCTGTTCCAGCTCCGGTGTCATCAGATACTGCAGCGGCGCAATCACAAGCTTATACTTTGACAGATCGTCCATATCCTGCACGAAATCGACAGGAATTTTCCTTTCATACAATGCCTTGTAGTACTTCTGAAGCTGCTCCACATAGCGAAGCTGCGGGTGGTTTGGCTGAATATCCAGCGCGTAATTCTGGCGGAAATTATGGACAATCGCAACTTCCGGATTCGGCATCGTTCCCTCAAAGTCATCCATGTATTTTGCAAACGTCTGTGTCAGCTTCTTCGCCTCATGATAAATCCTGCCTGGTCTGCCGCTGTGCCCCAGAATACCATGCCAGTACTGTTCCGTGCCCATCGCGCACGTCCTCCACCGGAAAAAGACAACGGCATCCGCGCCGTGCGCTACCGACTGCATTGCCCACGCCGACATCTGTCCCGGCTCCAGCGCCCTGCCCATGATTTCCCAGCCTGCCATGCCGGACTGCTGCTCCATCATCCAGAAGGGCTTTTTCTTGTAGCCGCGTATCACGTCATGACAGGCTGCAAGCTCATTGTCCGGCTGGTGCGGCTGCTTCTGCCAGTGCCCCGCCGGATAGATGTCGTTGGACACAAAGTCCATCAGTCCAGCCAGATCATAATAGTCGACCTTGTTGTCAAAACACATAAAATTGTGCGTGATAAAGTGATTCGGACAATATTTCCGGATAATCTCCGCCTGCCAGTCCGCAAAGTTGACAATCAAATCCGAGCAGTAGCATTTCCAGTCGAGCATCGCCGAAGGATTTTCGCCCACTGCCGTGATCAGCGGCGTTCCGACCTGCTCAAAACGGTTGTATCCCTGACTCCAGAAAGCCGTTCCCCACGCCTCATTTAACGCTTCGATCGTGCCGTACTTTCTGCCCAGCCACTTCTGAAACAACCGCTTGCAGGAGTTGCACATACACAGGTCTCCATGGGAATTTCCAAGCTCATTGTCGATCTGCCACCCGATCACGCCGGGATTATCCGCGAATCTTTGGGCAAAAGCTGTCACAAATCTTCTGATATGCACGCGGTAATTCGGATTGGACTGACAGTCGTGATGCCGCCCGCCAAAGTACCTGCGCCTTCCCTGCCTGTCAATCGGCTGTATCTCGGGATTCTTCTCGATAATCCACGCCGGAGGCGCCGCGGTGGGCGTGCCCAGTATCGACTTAATCCCATAACTGTCAAGGAGCGCTACCGCATCCTCTAGCCACTCAAAATGAAACTCCCCCTCCGCGGGTTCCATCCTGAACCACGAAAATTCTGCCATGCGTACCACCTGCACGCCCATTTCCTTCATCAGTTTCGCATCCGTCTCCCAGCGCTCCCGCGGCCAGTGCTCCGGATAATAGTCCACACCAAAATGTATTCCCATACCAAATACCTCCACTTCAATTCACTTGATTCTGCTATCCAGGCTGTTATTTCCATTATAAGTAATGTTCCCCAAAACAGCAATCGTTTTTCAAAGTCAAAAAAGGAAATTCGAGGACTTCGTGTTACAATTCACACCCAATGTCATTAACTTAAGGCATTTGACCAACAAATTGTACTGGAAAATGCCCAATAAATCATTGTATTTGTTCACAAACCCTAGGTATTAAGGTCTTAAGTAAATGACATTGATTCACACCCATGCCAGTTTTTATTAGCAAAAAAAGCTATTGAGGTATTTAGCATGAATATGTCAATGCACCGGATATCGAAATGTATCTGAATCCCGATTCACAGAATGCACAGTATGAGATGTGTATTCCTGTGAGCCAGGCAGAGGAGTGATCTTCTCCCCCGCCCGCGCGCCGTTGACGAGCCATATATAGAACAAATCACCGGCTCTGGCCAAACATAAAGATAAATCAACTGATGCCACTATATAATATATAGCATCAGTTGATTTATCCTGTTCCACCTAATTGCTTCTTTAGCATACTCTTTGCGTTGGGAATTTATAATTATCAAAGGTTGCTGTCCGCTATGATGAATTCCTTTAAATAAACACTTGTTAAGATTGAATCAGAAATGACACTCTGCCCATACTATACAACAAGGCATTAATTAGAAACATGTGTAAAATCCCAATGTGAAAATACATCTACATAGCAGGTATTTGTTCCAACCACATATCTTTCCATCCCACCAAGCGCTGGATTGTATCTCTCCATGTATTTCGTCTCAACTACAGTGTATGTATAATACTGTGGACGATACTTTATCAGGTAATGAGCTCCCTGCGGTACTGTAACCGAATATCCGCTTCCCAGAGAATATGTTTCAGATTTCCCTAAGGAAACTCCTAACTGACTACCTATAGTACTTCCATTTGTATAGCTTCCGGAAACAGATGCCGTAAATGAAGTATTATATGTTGTATCATGCCTATAGTTAAGAGATAACGTCGAACTTGAAGTAGAACTGCCACCACTTGTGCCGTTTCTCCAGGCACCGCTTTTAAGGCTGCCTTTCGTATAATCATACCCATATACAGTAACAAACTCTGATAGCCTCTCTTTATTCTCGTCATCGTCACTCCTTACTTCTACTACAAAATGCTCTGCCCCATTATGCGGAAGATTATTACTTTTCATTTCATCATCTTTCTCTGCAGCAAGACAATTGAATGAACATCCCAATGTAAGTACAAAGCATATTAACAAACTAAATATCTTTTTCATATAGAACCACCTTTCTTTTCTTGATAATGCGCATAAACCAGAAACACAATTCCAGCAAGAACATTTATGCACAGAACCACTAAAATATAGATCAACGGACTTTCAAAGATGTATCTCTGGCTATCAGAATAATAGCCCTGTCCAGGACTAAATCCCGTAACAGAATCAATATATTGCACGACTACCGCCCAAAACGGAAGCGTACTTAAACCAAATACACTTAAAATGATCGTCTTAACAGCTATTAAACAAAAGGGAGAATTTCTCATCAGGCAACCTCCTTCCCATCAACTAAATGGACGCTTCCTTACTCTTGCCGCCTGAGCCCGGCAAATTCTAATCAAAAAAACTGTATACCTACACCTCCAATCCTTTCTTCGCACTCTGAAACCAAATACCATAAATTTGTAATAACTACCTTTGTATAACAGTCTTTAGTCCTTTCACTGTGCCAAAGCAGCTATCATCAGTCAAACGAATTCGCATGTTGATATGATTATATTAACGCTCTCTATTTCTCCCCGCAAGAGACAGAATTGACAAGTAGATTTATTTGTCAATTCTGTCTCTTGCGGGGAGGCTGATAATTTATTACATTTAAATTATCCTATCAATCATCATATGAAAATGGAGGTATTTTACCAATGAAAAATTTTTATTCACGAAAACTATTGTTATTGCTTGTACTCATATGCTTTATACAGACTAATGGTGTTTTATTGCCTGATCCGCCAGAAAACACCTGTTCTGGGAAAGAATTTATTTCTCCGCAAAATGATAAGCCTGCCCGTGACATTCATATTACCTGATGCATTTTGTCATAATAAAAACCTTCATCAAAAGTACACTTACAAAAATGACTAATTATGAGACACTGTTTCAAATTATTGGTCATTTTTTCTTTTTCTATCTGTCGTCCACATACTAACTTCTGTTCTTCCTCATTCCACCATATATCATAAAGAAAGTCACTAACCATATAAACCCGCCTGCACTTTAACACTGTCCGCAACACTTTTTCATCTAATTCTGTTGCCAGCTGATACGCACCCATATTGCCTAATTCACTCGCAACAAGCACCATGACATACTCATACATAGCGATATACTCCGGCAGTAAGTTCCTTTTCTCATATTTTTCAAAAAAGCGTATCAGAAACTCAATTTGTCTTCTTTTTTCTATATCATCAAGCCCTTTTAACGTTTGCCGAATACAAGTCATCTCCGTCTCTGTCAGATAGACATCTTCCATGTCATACCATCTATCTGTATCCAGTGTGCAGTGAAGCGCCGCCCCTTCCCTTGACACGAATTCCTCCGCTGTTATCTTTCCCGCCATCAAATCAAGCACTGCCTCCGCTTCCATCACATACTGTCTGTTTTCCGGTATTTCAAGGCTAACTTCGGCTTTTAACCGGTTCAGCAGCTCTCTTGTTTTTCCGACCTCACGATTGTTGCGACAGAGCCCCATCTCTGCCATCAACTGCAGCGCCTCCCTGTTATCGGCCACAAAAGCGGTCTTTTGAATCTCCCCGGACAGACCGAGCCGTCTAAATATTTTTTCCAATGGCTCTCTCTGCATATTACACTGCCTATTTTCCGCCCTCTGAAGAGATTTGACCGAACAGATCCCTTCACACAGCTTTTTCTGCGTCACGCCAAGCATATTTCTGCGAATGCGTAAGACGTCACCAATCGCAAACACCCACCGCTACCGGTACAGCTAAGTGCAGTCCTGCATGTATATCGGTACATCATACGCCACATAAAGCCCCTTTAGCACTTCCTCCAGTTCCGTATTCTCGCGAAAAGTCACCTCATATTTCTTGATCTCCTGCATTTTCCCGTTTTCCACAAGCCAGTTTATCAGATCTGCCAGAATCTTCCCCCTATGCTCCAGCAGTTCCACCAGATAAAATGCTCGTCCTGTGTTCCGCAGCAATTCCATCGCTTCATCGCAGATACGCAGGGCCTGTTCCATGACCGACAAAGACATCGCGGTACTCTTACCCATCATTTCCCGAAAATAGTAATGCACAATCTTGGGATATATCTTTGCCTTTGACAGTTCATCATAAAGGGACTCTTTCACATAATCCATCCAAAACCTGCACTTGAATACAAAATCGGACGCTGATTCCCTGTAATATTCGTACTCCAACACTGTATTGACCTCCAGCGCAGACAACAGCTTGGTTTTTACATACACCTGCTCCACTCCCGGCACTGTCAGCCGCACTGCCTCCTCGTAATGCCTGGCAATTTCCGTCCGTTCCGCCCCCTGCAGTTTCAACAGCTCAGCCCGCATCATCAGACAAAACTGTTGTTTCACCTTACTGTCTGAAGATTCCAGCGCTTCATACTCCTCAATCAACCGCACTGCCTCTGGAAAGTCCCTCCGATCAATCGCACACAGAATTTTGTGTTGGCATTCCCATTCCTCATAATCTTCATTTCGCAGTAAATTTTCGTACATCTCCGGCGCAACGCCCAACCTTTCCAACATGCGATTCCGCATCGTTTTGCAGACGGGACGCTCTGCACTCTCAATCCGCGAGAGCTGACTGATATCCATCAGTCCTTCCGCCAGATCTGCAGCCGACACATCTGACTCCGCTCGCACCTGTCTCAAAAACATTGAAAAATACTGATCCGGCGGCGGATCTTTTCGCATTCTTTTTTGCTTTATCATATGCACATACCTCTCAAGCCAGGAACAGATTTAGATGCTTCATGAAACCTGCACGCCCATTTCCTTTATCAGCTTTGCATCCGTCTCCCAGCGCTCCCGCGGCCAGTGCTCCGGATAATAGTCCACACCAAAATGTATTCCCATACCTGATATTTCCACATCTATTGAACAAAATGAATGTTTCATGTCTGCTTTTTGTTATATAATTTCTTTACCCTGGCTTGCTTCTGGAAAAAAAAATCCCATAACACAAAATCTGTGTATATCCATAAAGCCCTTCTGCATATTTCTCTTTCATAATTTGGTCAATGGCCTGATCACAATCCTGTTCCATGCCCCACGAAGATTCCGGCAAGGAACGCATGATAATAGTCCTCATGATAGTCGTTGTAACTGATCGTGTACCATAAAAGATCTGAGATAAGTCTGGTTGCTTCCGCCTCATTGCTTTCCCACAACGCATTGATCAGGTTCCTCAGCTCCGATGTGCCTGCTGTATCCTTAAAATACACAGCTACTGTGTCCTCAAATATAGACGCAATCTCCCTGTTAGGAATTTTAAGTGAAACTGTCGCTCCCTCTTCATCAGGACCCGCCTTTGTAATATAACCAGTCATGAGCAGCACACTCCATAAGTTATCCTCTGACGTGTGAAGCGTATCATAGGTAAGTTCATCCGCAATCGACTGAATGACTGTTCCGCCATTTAGAAGTATCTCAAATTTCTCTGTTACGTCAAAATCTGTCCGTTCAACAAAGTTAAGAAGGATTCCATTATGGCTTGTGAACTTCCAGTAATTTTTGGGTTTTGCATCCTTTCTCTTTTTTAGAGCTGACATATAATTCATTACATCCCATGGACAATATACACAGCTTCTGCCAAACACATAGCCGTCATACCATTCTTTTATGACATCCGCCTTATCCCTCCGGTCAGCAGCAGTTAAGATCTCCTCTACTTCATCCTCCAAAAAACCGAAATATTCACAAAAATCTTCATCTAATACAGAATATGAAGCAAAGTTATTCGTACCTGTAAACAAGCCCTCTCCATGAAGAGATGGCTGTGAAAAACGCTGCGCCTATCACAATCTCACAACCAGGTTCTCCACAAGCTTCGCGCAGTGCGCTGCCGCTGCGCGCTCAAACTCCGGATAATCCATATGTGCGCTTCCGTCCGCCTTGTCCGAGATTGCGCGAAGCACCACGTAAGGAATCTTGTTCAAAAATGCCGCGTGCGCTATCGCAGCGCCCTCCATCTCCGCACAGGAACCATCAAACTGCCCAATGAGCCTGTCCTTCACTGCGCTGTCGGATATGAACTGGTCGCCGCTGAGGACACGCCCCTCGTACACGCCAATCTCCGGATTTACTTCCCTGCAGACTGCAATCGCCTCCTCAGCGAGCTTTCTGTCCGCCTTGAAGAAGGACATCTCCATCTGCGGAATGATACCTGGTTCATAGCCAAGTGCGCTGACATCCATATCATGTTCGCACGCATCTGTCGAAACAACGATATCTCCGATATTGATTTCCGCGCGCAGCGAACCGGCAACACCTGTATTGATCACCGCGTCAACACCAAACACATCCGCAAGAATCTGCACGCAGATGCCGGCGTTGACCTTTCCGATGCCGCACTGTACGATAACCACATCTTTTCCATTCAAGACACCCTCATGGAACTTCATGCCGGCTTTCTCAACAACATTTTTGACCTCCATTTTTGACTTTAACTCTGCAACCTCAAGCTCCATCGCTCCAATAATGCCTACTTTGTTCATATTATTATATTCCTTTCTTATATTAGATTATATCATTTCTCATAGCCATTCAATATCTCTGCCAATCCTGACAGGCTAACATGCGGATTTGCGCTACTCTTATCACTCTTTCGTATTTCACGGGTTTTAGAATGGCAGCTCGTCCTCTCCCCACACAAACTCATCCTCATCCTCATCGCCGCCCATCCAATACTCTTCCAGATACTTTTCATAGGCCTTGATCGCCTGTTCGATGCGCTTCTTCTCCTTCTTCTTCCCTGCTGTCTGATAGTAAGCTGACGCAGCCGTAAATAAGATATCGTTTTCTTCCGTACATTGTGTGTCCTCATGAATATGCTGTGTGATCAGCTTTTCAGCTGTTGTCATATCACGCTGCGCAAGGCTCGCGTATACGCTCGCCGTAACCGCTGATATATTATCGGGTTCATCTTCCAGCCATTGCCCGCAAAATGCTGCTGCCTCGTCATTTCTCTTGAGTGCGCCTAAGACAGATGTTTTTCTGAACTTTATTTCCGACCAATCGTCATCCTCCCAGCAGAACATCTCCAGAAGCGCATCGCACACTTCCAGGAGACGCTCGTATTCACCGTTCATATCAAGCTCGTCCAGATAATCATCCAGCCATTCCTGCACATCATATTCATAGTCCATGATATCGTCCACCTGATACAACTCTAATTTTCCATCTGGCTGTTCACGCTTCATGTCACTGACGAGCTCCTTGAAAAGATCAAATGCCTGATTCCAGCATTCATGGTCCTTTTCCATACCTGTTATAGTATAAAAGCACTTCACTGTCAGCTGGTCAAATCGCTTCCATTTCTTATTATTCATTTGTGGTTCCTTTCTTTCGTGATGTATAAACAAGATTCATAAAGAACTGTTAAGTATCCGGTCAAAGAATCTGCACTCATCATCATTACAGATCTTCGCTTCCGCTAACCGCTGGTTCAGATGAAACACATGTCCCATATGTTGATCCTCAGCGTTCCCATACAGCCTGTACTCGCAGACAATCCCCTTTTCCTTTAACAGCTCATACATGGGCTGCGCATAATCCTTTAAAAAGTCATGCGCGGCCGTCATGACATATGCTGGCGGAAATTCTGCATTGATGTACTTTGTGACATTGATGCGCTCCAGCGTTACCTCCCGCTCCTCGGTTAACGCCTTGTCTATATATGCCAAAAACGGTTTGTCCCCTCCAGCTTCCACAAATTTCTTCATATCATAACAGCCGCAGTTGAGCGCCGCCGCCTTTGCTCTGATCCGATCATATGGCACCTGCATCGGAAACAGTTTGCGGTACGCACTGCTCGTCAAGAGCGTCAAATACTGGCTTGCCAGCTGTGCCCCCGCGGAGTCACCGGTAACACAGATTTTGTCAAGGTCAATATTGTATGCGCCAGCGTTTTCCGCAACCCATGTAAATACGGTGTTGATATCCTCCAGCGCAGCCGGAAACGGATTTTCCGGCGACAAACGATAAGAGAAATTTACAACCGTAAATCCTCTCTGCGCCATATCCATACAATAATACTGGTACACGTCCTTGTCCCCGTAAGTCCACCCGCCGCCATGAATATCAAGAATCGTTTTCTGCGGTGCTGTGACATCCTTTTTATGGTAAATATCAAGAAGATTATACTTACCGTATTTTCCATATACAATATCGTCGTACCGCCTGATATTGTCCGGCGTTGTCAGTCCCGCATCCCTTTTCTGATCGCTCGCCCCGAAATCCCTCCGCAGCTTTTCCGCATCAAATTTCATTTTATTTCCTTCCTTTCCTTTCGTACTCTAATCATAACACAAAAATATACTGCGGTAAATTTCTTACAACAATAATGTTTTTATTATTCCGAAACAATCTTCAGCAGCTCCAGCGGATTTTCAATTTGTTGGAAGTCCGCCTTTCTTCCGCATGGCTGGCTGCTTCCTTCCTGCAGATACCAGACGGCCTGAACGGCGTTCATTCCGATTTCCTTTGCAGCCTCCAATTCGTGACTGCCCCCATCGCCGACATACAGGCATTCCTTTGCTTTGACATTCAGTTGATTGACACATCTTCTGAATATTTCTGCATCCGGCTTTTGCACTTTCTGCTCATAAGACAGGCATGCAGCATCAAAATATGGAAACAGAACGCTTTTCCTGATTACAGCTGCCTCTTCTGAAAAGCAGTTGCTGATCAATCCCACTTTCGTTCCGCTTTCTTTTAAACCGCTCAGCAGCGGAATAATTTCTCTATGTAAATGCCGGAAACAATCTTCCTTTACCTGAATGCGCTTTTGGACAATCTTCTGGAACAGTTCCTTCGAATAACACCCATTGTTCTTCAAGATGGTCTCTATCACTTCCTCCAGTGTCAGTTTTCCTATTGTCCGGTCACTTTCCGTCACGTCCCACAGCTCCCGGAACTTCCTTTCCGGTATTCCTGCGTCCGCCGCTATTTGTTTCCCAAAATAGAGCGGACTCTGGTAATGTGTGATGAGTGTCTCATACATGTCAAATATGACTGCCTTTATCATAGAACGGCTTCCTCCAATCATTTTTTGTCATGTTGTCTCCTTTAGTATACCAGTTCAGAACTGTAGACGCAATCGTTCATTTGTTCGACATATTTATTCAGTATACCGCAGCATATAATTCCTGTCAGGTTTTTTTCGAAAATATAATCGAAATGTTTCGCACACTTCATTCACTTAAGAAATCTGTCCGATTATCGCCTACATCTCCTCAGGGCACTCGAGTCCCAACAGTCCGCAGCCATCCCGCAGCACCCTCTGCGTTAATTCCGTTAATGCCAGACGCGCCTGCTTCACTGCCCCCTCTGCCTTTAAAATCGTACAGTCGTGATAAAACTTATTAAATGCGACTGCCAGACTCATGACATACCGCGCCACCACTGAGGGCTCATACTTCTCTGCCGCACTTTTGACAGCATCTTCATAACCGCCCAGTATCTTAACCAAATTGTAAGACACACTGTCCGTAAGCGCATTCCAATCTGCCTGCGCAAAATCCACCCGCTCCCCATATTTGCGCAAAACGCTCTTTGCGCGCGCATAAGTGTACTGTACATACGGTCCTGTGCTCCCATCAAAATTGAGCACATCATCCCATGAAAAATCAATATTCTTAATGCGCTGATGATACAAATCATGGAAAATGACCGCCCCTACGCCAACCATCCTTGCAACCTGTTCCCTGGAATCTGTGGGGAGACTGCCCTGCGGCCTAGCCTGCTGATTGCTTTGCAGCTGCCTGCTTCCGAGATTTGGATTTTTTTCCAAAATTGCCTTTTCGGCACGACTGATTGCCTCTTTTAAAATATCTTCCGCATAAATGATATTTCCGTTTCTGGTCGAGAGCTTTTCCCCGTCCAGACTCACCAGTCCATACGGCACATGGACTAAGGTTTCCGCCCAGTCATATCCCATCACTTCAATCGCCTTAAAAACCTGCTTAAAGTGCAGCGACTGCTCCAACCCTGTCACATAGATGCACTTCGCAAAATCATATTTCTCCTTGCGGTACAGCACTGCCGCGATATCACGCGAATGATAAATTGAGCTCCCGTCACTCTTGGTAATCAGACAGGGCGGCATCTGATATTCCTCCAAATCAATGACCTGCGCGCCCTGGCTCTCCACAAGCAGATTCTTTGCCTTTAACTTATCCACCAATGCAGGTACTTTGTCCCGATAAAAACTTTCCCCCACATAGGAGTCAAACGTGATTCCCAAAAGCTGATAGACACGCTCGAATTCAACCATGCTGATCTGCTTGAACCACTCCCAAATCGCGATGGCCTCCGCATCGTTCTGCTCCATTTTGACAAACCACTCCCGGGCTTCTGTGATTAATTGCTCATTTTGCTCTGCCTCCGCATTAAATTTCACGTATATGCGCAGCAGTTCTTCTATGCCTTTCTCCTTTACCAGCTCCTCGCTGCTCCACAATTTGTATGCCACAATCAGTTTTCCAAACTGCGTTCCCCAGTCCCCCAGATGGTTGATTCGAACTACCTGAAACCCTAATTTCTGATAGATTTTGTACAGTGCATTCCCGATTATTGTCGTGCGCAGATGACCCACATGGAAATTTTTGGCGATATTGGGCGAAGAATAATCCATGCAGAATGTCTTGCCTGTGCCGCTTGGTTCCACGCCAAGATTTTCCATCTGCAGCTTCGACAGGCAATGTTCTACATATGCTTTGCGGTTCCAGAAAATATTACAGTATGCGCCCACTTGCGCTGCCCGCTCTACGCAAAAAGTTTCTTTCTGCGCATTCAGCTTTTCTGCAATTTCAGCTGCGATTATTGCGGGATTTTTGTGCATCTTTTTTGCCAGGACAAAACAGGGCAGCGCCAAATCTCCCATCTCTTCCTCTGGCGGTGTCTCCGCCATATCCAGAAATTCCTCCGCTGATACCTCCTCTACAATGCCTGCTAAATAGTGACAGATTTTTTCTTTCATAAAAAGTCCTCCCTTTATTTTCAATAGACTCTCGGAATCTCTAAGCCTTATTCTATATGGCTTTCAAAACTCCATT
>CAMWXE010000101.1 GCA_947178145.1 uncultured Lachnospiraceae bacterium
GCATAAGTATAATAGTTTATTTAATATAAAAACAAGCAAATTCTGTGATTTTGACCTCTTTGGGAAAAATAGAAGAATAGAGGAAGAATTGTGATAGAAATATTAACTGATAATCATTATGATAAAATTATGGATGTGTTTGAATCTGCGAAGAAGAGAATTAAAATTGTCAGTCCCTTTTGAGGCTGTAAAAATCTTGTGTCTATGGATGAAAAATCTTTCTTGATATGAATCAGATATGTAAAAATTTGTTGTCGGAAATCAGTTCTTTTATGTTGTCGATTTTCTTTTCTAATAATAGTATTGCCAGTTCTTTGGGGCTTATACATCTTTTTTGATTTTTTTGCATACCAAATAAGACATCAACTGTAATCCTGTTTTCGTGGGCTCTGCCCACACCCGGTCTCCGGAATAAGACTGGGGTTTTCTGGCAATACTGTTGATGTCGATGGAATAACGCAGGAACAACCCTTGCAGCTAGGCGGGCTGTTCCTACTTTTCTGTTTACAGATACTGCGTCAGCCGTTCTCCATAGAGAACAATAAGCTGGTTCAATACCTTGTCCCAGTTTCTGTACCGTTGTGTCCATTTTTTGATCACATTCCCGCTGGTCAGATAAAGCATCTTTTCCAAAGCGCTGTCACTTGGAAATACACTTTTTGTTTTTGTAACCTTCCTATACTGGCGGTTTAACCCCTCTATGATGTTCGTTGTATACATGATGCGCCGGATATCATCCGAAAACTGGAAAAAGGAGCTGACGTCTTCCCAGTTATTATCCCAGTTGCTGAGTGCATAAGGGTATTTTTTACCCCATGTTTCCCTGACAGTCTCCAGTTCTGCAAGGGCGGCTGTTTCACTTGGCGCATTATATACAGCTTTAAAATCAGAAGAGAATTTCTTCAGGTCTTTGTAATTAACATATTTGAAAGAGTTGCGCAGCATATGGATGACATATCTTTGTATCTGGGCATCCGGATAAACTGCTCCTATAGCCTCCTTAAATCCGTTCAGCCCATCCACACAGAAAAACAGCACATCCTGTACACCGCGGTTTTTCAGGTCATTGAGCATATACGGCAGCAGTACATATATGGTGCGGAGTTGCTCCTGTAATTGCGGGAAAAGGCGTGTACAAAGAAAATATGGTAAAGATGGTATTCTTTATTAGCAAACGTTGTAATTGTGCTTACAGGGCAAAATACGCGATTGTAGTGGGCTTGTATATGGTGTCTGGTAGTATTGGGAGATATGGGTAGTCCTTTAGACTATAAAAAGAGAGAAAAAACATATATAAAAGGATTGGACAGGGACTGCTATATACTATTCTATGGCAGCAGTACTTATGTAGGGTATGGGAGTATATATGTAGATGGGAGACTGGCTTTTTATAAAGGATAAAAAGGGCATATACATAGATAAAAAAGAGTGGATGGGATTATGGCGTGTTATGGGCGTTGTGGGGATTGGGGGATTCTAGGATTTTGGCAGCAGGATTGGGGCTGTGGAAGGGAGTGTGTGGCGGCAGGGGTGTGGATAGGTTTTGTTTAACGGCAGCAGGAGTGTGGATAGGTTTTATTAATGGCAACAGGACTACGATAAGCACTGCTGCCGTTGGTTTTGTTTTTATGGGCTTTGGATGGGCGGCGAAGCAACAATATATTAGTTTTTTGGTGGTAAAAAATGAGGTAAAAAATCGGAGCAATTTTCGGGTGATGATGTCAAAATTTAGGGTGTTGAAAATGGTGTTATAGAAAAAATTGTTTTGTAAGAATAAAGGTAAATCCCTACAGAGGGTGGCTATGAGAGTGTCAAATAAACTGTATATTTCCTTAAAACTGCCATTAGGGATTATATCAAATCCTCGAAATCCTGTAAAGGCTGGAAGGTTTACCTTGACAGGCTTCCGAGGATTTAAGGATAGCTTCTAAGCAGTTTTAAGGGACAGTTTTTCGAAAACAACTTATACACTTAATCTGACACACTCGTAACTATTGGCTTTGTAGGGATTTTTAAATTGGTTTTGGGTACAAAATTCTATTTAGTTAGTATATCTTTCTAGTCCTTTTCTTTGACGTATTATGCGCATAGTTTTTTTGTACACATTAGCTTGAAAATTGATAATGCGCCAATTTTCTCCTAAGCTAATTTGGGCGAAAATGGTAAGCAATGAATTATCACCTACTTTGGTTTCCAACTACTGACGCGTATACAGTCGAGATATTTTTCTTTCATATAACCATAACTCATTTCTCAAAAAACTTTATTATAGTACAGTAAGTATTGCAGCAATGTTCGGTAGCAGTATGGTAAAGTCATACAATATTTTGTGGGAAATGAATGGGGAATTAGTTTCCATAGGCTTTCTCACAATCTCTGAATTGGCTACACAATGTGTAGCTAATTATGTCACGATGAAATTATCTACTAATAGATGTGCTTGGGTACAATTTTGGTACACCATCTTAAAAATCACGTAAACAATCAATAAAACCGCATCAAAATGATACAGTTTTATGAGAGGAATTGATATAAAATACATTTTCTCAGGAGCAGAAAAATTGATGGTATGTAGAGGTGAGTTGATTCTGGGCTTTTGGTAGTAGTGCTGAGAGATGGAGATATGAGTGTGGTAGGGGATAAAGGTGAGGGAGAGATTAAGTGGTAGCAGAACTATGGTAAGCACTGCTGCCGCTTATTGAAAACAGCCAACTTTGCTCTGTTCGCATGATAATAAAAGCGAAAAAAGTTTCCAGCTTTATTTTGAAGGCAAAGAATATTTTTCCAGAGATATTAGATCTTTTATTTCACTGTTAAAATTCATATTGTTCAGGTTATGTCCTTTGGCAACATATTTGATGTCTGAAAAAGAAGAAGTGTCAGCAGTATTTTTTATAAATATGGCAATAATTTGATGTATGCTTTTTGCAGCTTTTCTTACATCGCCATATAAACAGGAGGCAGGGGCATATATTTTTCCGCTGATTCTCTTCAGACCTAAGTAGGTAGATATATTTCCCATTACTTTATCAAGATTGAGCTGGATTCCGGAATGATTAAAATCACCAATCATGTTTGTGTACCGATAGCAGGTCGTGATCGATGGAAGTGCTTTTATTTTTAACGCTGTATTATTGTCTTTTATTTTTAGGTCGTTAATTGATAGTTTCTGGTCCAGAAGATCTTTATAAAACCTGCTGCCGAAGCGTCCGTTTTTTGAATCGTTCGCATCATCTTTATAAGCCAGCCCTGTCAGGTGATAATAGTTGCTTCCGGCAAATTGGACAATAATATAATCCATATCATTTGTTTCACGGTTCCGGTATATGATCATCAGGGACTTGTTTTCGAGATTTTTCTGGTAGTTCTTAAACTGCTTGACAGCTTCTTTTAGTGCATTTTGTAATTTAATATCATTTGTATACTTCATGGTGTTCCTCTGGCTGCATTTATTTTGCTGGTTGATTATGATGAAAAAAGAGAGATGACACAGCCGTAGCATGTGTTCACTCTCTTTTTATGGTTAATTTTTCTGTTGTCTGCCAACCATCAGCTGAACCAGCTGATACATATCTCAGGTTTTTCTGTTGCCTGCCAACCCTGAAATGCAATAACATATAAAGCATCACATTTCAAACATATTTCAGATTGAAAGGTGTTAACCCACCTGATATGGCATGCCATATCTTTACATCTATATTATATGCAGATTTTGCAAAAAAGTCAATCAGGTAATAATTTTTCTAATATTTTCAATCAGCCATTTCGACTAATCGAGGGTTAGGTCTTTGGCAAGCTACTTTTCAAACAGTTACTTCTAAATCACAAGATACTGGAACCTTTTCCAAATATTTTCCCTTTTGTATCTTTTTGCATTTGGGTTGCAAAATGGAGTTGTGGTATTAATTAGGAAAATCACAGGACAATTGTATTATTAATAGGAAGAAAGATTGAGTATAGGATGATTATTGAATATTTGAGATTTTTATGATAGTATAAATGAAGACGCTGGTCATTATGTCAGAACAGCAAAAATTAACAAGTGTTTGAAGATTGCGGATGATGTAATTGTAGTATTAGTACATTATAATTTAGGAATTAGGTGAATTTGAAAGGATGATAATATGAATGTGCCTAAGCCCCCTATACTGACTCCAGAAGAAAACGAAATAATTGCAAAGTTCAGGGATAAGATGGACAGATTTAAAACATACACTATAAAAGATGGTGAACTTGTAGTCAGTGTTGATAGGATGAAAGACAAGCTTGTGGAATTGGAAGGCTTAATGTCTGAAAAATATATTAAATATGATGAATCTTTACTGTTCGATGATGAACCTTTATCGTTCGATGATAAACCTTTATCGTTTGATGATGAACCTTTACCGTTCGATGATGTGGGAGGGTCAAAAGAATTTTGTTCCCAAAGTGAAGATGAGAAAGCATCGTATTCTTATACCAGAAGAGAGCAAATACCTAAGAAGGTATATGACAAAAATGATATAATGGAACTGCTTCAGTGCGGAAATCAGAAAGCTTTGAATTTTTTGAAATTACTTTTTCAAATGAAATATGCGATTAAGGTGGGAAAGAATTATTTGATAAAGGTAGAAGATTTCGACAGGTTTTTTGAGGATTTCAAAGGGAAAGAAATAATGATTTGATTGATTGGATATGAAAAAACTATCATAAAAACTATCATAATTGAATAACAGAAGGAATTTCATAAATCACACAATTGCGTAAAAACAAGGAAATTTTGAATTGATTTAAGCAAACTTATTTAAAATCGTCAATTATAAATAAGCAGCGATATGTACAATAAAAAGTGCCAAATGTAGGGTATGAAAGCCGTATATTTGGTGCTTTTTAATTTGGGAAACATGGGCAGATCGCGGATATAGGTGATGGAGTAACCGCAGAATGCTGCTGAATTTAAGGGATGAAGGGCATTACAAAGAAAAGATTGCAGGGGATTGTTGCTGTGGAAAGCTGAATAGAGAGTGTAGGCGGTAGAAGGGAGTGGATGTGCATCCGGACGGAGTGGTTTGAATGATAATCATATGAAAAATGCCAGTCCCACTAAATCAAGTGCAGTACTGGCAAAAATTGTTACAAATATTTTTTAGAGGCTTCAGGACTTAAATGATACTGCTCCTGAATTTTTACAAGGATTGTCTGTGGCGGAATCCCCAGATTTCTTAATATAGAAACAGTTCCTTCAATACCTTGTTCGACACCTTCTTTTATACCTTCTTTTTTTATCGTTTTTGCTTCATATTCCAAAATTTTTCCGCCCATGACTGCTTTCACTCCTTCCCTGACAGAACTGTACTTTACGGCAATATGTTCCAATACTTTGTTCAACATATCAATAATGGTACATCTTGTATATTCGCTGATGACTCCCTGATTTAAGAGTTCTTCCAGCTTGTTTTTAATTTGTTCATATTCCTTCTGCAATGCTTCCAGTTTTACTTTGTCTTTCTCGTATTCCTCGAACCGGGTTTCATGGGAAAAGATATAAAAAGGAATCAGAAACAGAAGCTTTTTCTCAAAAATTTCTTCTAGGGTATATTGCTGGGATTTCATCACAGGAATATCATATTCAACGGTTCCTCCCGGTGTCACCATCCGGATTTTCAATGTATCAGGTGTCGCTGCATGATGCCTCAGAAACAGTACAGCGGAATGCGGCAGTGTTACCGTTAGGACATTGTCTTTAATGATTCCTTCATCAAGGGCAATTTGGGTTCCGTATTCGAAAAACCTGACAAGCATACTGTTGTCTGTACTGCTTTGGCATTCCAGATGATACTGTTTGGTTTCTTTCCCTTTTATTTTAAAACAGGTATCTGTGATCCGTTCCTCCTCGTTCCCGCCCTGTTGGTTCAGAAAATGTTCATTTGGCGAGAAAATAATTTTTTCCTGTCCCGAATAGTGTTCTCCGAAAAGTTCATTTATTACGGGGATAATCAAGGTACTGCAGTCGTTCAGCAGTGTACGGAATACATCATCATAAGGTGTGCTTGTAATCTTTGCATTTTCCATCGCTCTCTGCTCCTTTTTTATATTTTACCATATTGTTGAGATTTACTCAATCACATATTGTATCGAAACGTTATTTAAGCTGTTTGGAGGCGCTGTTTTACCTCTAATGGTAAAACATATAAAATGGCACTTTGAATTTGCAGGATTTTATATTATAATGATAATGAGCCAGAGGCAATAAGAAAAAGGAGAACAGAACTATGGATATTAAAATAAACGACAGTGACAAGATCACAATGACGCATACAGGGCTGCTTCCGGGGAAAAGTGGAAAAGTGATTCATGTGTGCTTTGAGAGAAAGACAGAGGACAGGGACGACTATGCAGAGATAATACTGCCGAGCAGAAATGTGGTCAATTCAAGGGGATTCGACGAGGGGGAGATTGCCCAGCTTCAATTGTACCTCAAGGAGCAGGAAAAGAGCATTATAAAAAACGCAAAGCAAATTAACCATGATCTGATTTTTAAACTATAGGGAAACGATGATTCAAATGAAAATAATGATACAGAGATTTTGTAGGGCAATCAGTACCAATGCCATTTTCATTTTAGTTTGTATATTATTGGTGACAGAGCTTTTCAGTATCAATTGGTATTTTCAGGTGGTATGTGTGATACTTGTGATATTCTGTATTGTCGTTCTTGCGTTTCAGAATAGTAAAGTATACTCCCTGCGATATATGGATAAGCTCAATCAGCAACAGAGAGATGAAATGCTCGCATATTTCAGCCGCGAATATTTTGAAGTGTACGTGGTTAATTTGAACCAGGGGTCCTATGAGATTATCCGTTCCTCTGAACGGCAGGGAGGCAATGTCAAAGAGCTCACCGGCGATTTTGCGCAGCTTATGGAGATGGCGATTATCTCATGGACAAAGCCCCCGTACAGGGAAAGATTTCAACAATTGTTGGATACAGAGGAAATGAAGAGGCGCTTTGCATCAGGCGAGAAGAAAATAGAGTTTATCTATCGATCCTACGATGAAAAGTGGAAAAGACTTGAGTGCTTTCCTGTACCAGAATATGGAAGAGACAACGAAAAAATGATTTTTGCGCTCAGAGACTACACGGAGGAGATGCAGATCAGAAAAAACGAAGTTCTCGCGGCTGAGGCAATGAATGATATCTATTCCCTTGTCGCATTCCGGGATATAGAGGCAGATCGGTATGAGTGCAGTTACCATCAGCTGGAGAATGTTTTGGATTTCCCGGAAAAGGGGACATATTCTGACTGGGTGGATTTGATGTTGAAAAGTATCCATGAGAAAGACAGGGAAAAATTTCTTACAGAACTGTCAGATGAGCGGTTTCACAGAGAGGGGCGCGCGGAATGCGAATACCGGATTCGGGATAAGGAAGGAGAATATCACTATTATCGTCAGTATAATGCGAAGGTCAATATCGTGTCAGGCACAAAGATGGTCATATTGATCCGAAATATTGATGAATTCAGGAAGCATGAGATATGGAAGGCAGAGCAGCTGCAAAAGGAGCTGGAATCAAAGGCAAAAGAGCTTGAGATGACAAGGCTTCTGGCTGAGAAAAGTAAGGATTTGGAGAAAGCATTACAACAGGCGGAGAGTGCCAATAATGCGAAAAGTAAGTTCTTGTCAACGATGTCACACGATTTGCGGACGCCGATGAATGTTATTTTAGGGATGGCGTATATGGCTAAAAAGCATATCAATGATGAGGGGGAGGTGGACCGGTGTCTGAACACAATTTTATTATCATCGCAGAATATGCTTGCGCTGATCAATGATGTGCTTGACATGAATAAAATTGAGAGCGGTGTCATTGAGGTCCGCGAAAAATCAGAAGATATTGTAAAACTCATCAAGGACATCGAAGTGTTAATCCGTAATCGGTGCGAGGAAAATCAGCTGATTTTTGCAGTTGACTGCAGCAGAATTGTACACAGGCATCTATGTATGGACAAGCTCCGGGTACGGCAGATTATCATCAACCTTCTCTCCAACGCAGTTAAGTATACCCCTTCTTTTGGCAGAATCAGCATGGAGGTGGTAGAGCAGGCAGGAACATCGGAAGCGCAGTGCAAGGTTGTCTTTACGATTCGGGATAATGGAATCGGCATGAGTGACAATTTTTTAAAACGTGTCTATGAGCCTTTTGAGCGCGAAAAAACAGACTTATCTGATCGAATAGAGGGAACAGGGCTTGGAATGGCGATCACAAAGAACCTCGTGGACCTCATGAATGGACAGATTGAGATTGACAGTATGGTTAATGTGGGGACAAAGATAACGGTAACCCTTCCATTTGCAATATGCGATGGAGAGGAGTCTGGCACAGTGTCAAAACTTACAGCAACACAGAGAAAATACCCTGGAAAGCGCATTCTCATTGTTGAAGATAAGCATATCAATATGGAGATTGTAAAGGGTTTTCTGGAAGACACCGAACTGGTCATAGAGGAAGCTGGAAATGGGAAAGAGGCTGTCGACATATTAAAGGCAGCAGACGAGGGAGCGTATGACCTGATCTTTATGGATATCAGTATGCCTGTTATGAGAGGTGACGAGGCCGCTATGGAGATCAGAAAGATAGACAGGGAGGACTGCAGGACGATACCAATCATAGCGATGACAGCGAATGCGATGGAGAGTGATGTCAGAAATTCGTTTAATTGTGGTATGAATGGGCATATTTCCAAGCCGATTGAACCGGAGGAGGTATATAAGTGCCTCAATCAATGGCTTACGGAAAGTCAGGCACAGGAGATGAAATGAGAGAAGGATTAAACGGCTGTGCGCTCTGTCCAAGGCAATGCGGTATTGACAGGGCTGGCAGCAGAGGATATTGTGGTGAACGTGAAAAAGTGCGGGTGGCGAGGGCGTCACTTCATATGTGGGAAGAGCCCTGTATCAGTGGAGCGTCAGGATCGGGTACGATTTTCTTTTCCGGATGTCCATTGAAATGTGTGTTTTGTCAAAACAGAAGGATTGCGATGGGGGAGACAGGGAGGGAACTGACCACAACGCAGTTGACCCAGTTATTTCTTCTGCTGCAGAGGAAAGGGGCGGACAATATTAACCTAGTAACGCCGACACATTTTGTCCCACAGATTGCAGAGGCGCTTCGAATGGCTCAGGCAGAGGGGCTTGCGATTCCGGTCGTGTACAACACTTCAAGCTATGAACAAGTAGAGACATTGCGGATGTTAGAGGGACTTGTTGATATATATCTTCCAGACTTAAAATATTACAGCGGTGATCTGTCAGCACGCTATTCCAATGCACCTGATTATTTTGGGTATGCATCACTTGCAATAGCGGAAATGGTGCGCCAGGTGGGCGTACCGCTTTTTGGTGACAATTGTTCCGGGGAGCGATTGATGAAGCGCGGCGTGATTGTCAGACATATGGTTCTGCCTGGACATGTCAGGGATTCCAGGAAAGTCATTCAATATCTGTATGACACTTATCAGGATCACATTTATATGAGCATTATGAACCAGTACACACCGCCGGAAAATATGGTGGATTACCCGGAGATCAGCAGACGGGTGACACATAGAGAATACGAAAGGGTGGTTGATTATGCGATTGAACTGGGTGTTGAAAATGCATATGTGCAGGAGGGCGATACAGCGAGAGAGAGCTATATCCCCGATTTTGACGAAGAAGTGTATCTAAAGGAGGTTTTGTGATGTATCAAAATTATATATTTGATTTGTATGGAACATTGATTGATATTCGCACGGATGAGTATAGCGCGAATTTTTTTAAGAAATATGCAAAGTGGCTCAGAAAACAGGGATTCTGTTTCGAGTGGAAGCGTTTCTATCGGCTGTATACATCAATTGAGCGGGAACACAGAGAAAAAGCAGCAGAAAACAGTAAACTGATAAAACCTGAAATTCAAATCGAGGAAGTCTTTCGGGAAGTATTTGCTGCGAATGGGTATGAGATATCAGATGCGCAGACGGCATGTCTCTGCGCGAGCTTTCGGCGGATTTCATTGATCTATCTGCGTCTGTTTCCCGATACCCTCGCGTGTCTGGAAGGGCTGAAAAATGCCGGAAAGAAGATTTATCTGCTGTCCAACGCGCAGAGAAGCTTCACATGGCAGGAGCTTGAACTGACAGGATTGATTTCGTATTTTGACGGAATACTGATCTCTTCGGATGAGGGCTGCATGAAACCAGACCCGGCGTTTTACAATATATGCTGTGAGCGGTATCAGCTTGACAAGGCGCAGTCGGTCATGATTGGAAATGAACTGAAGTCTGATATGGCAGGCGCAAAGGCGGCGGGAATCGACGGTTTTTACATCAATCGCGCTCCAGTTTTCCATGAGGAGAACGATCCAACCTACCGATATGTGTCTGTAAAGGGTTCTCTTCTAGAGGTACTTGCGCAGACGGGTATTTCGCAATAGTGGGTTAGAGAGGCGTTTCTATGTTGTCGAGAGAAGATTTTTTATCACTGAATTTCGTGAAAAAGGAGGATTTTACAGGCAGTCATAAGGGAATGCGCTTTATGCTGCACCAGGAGACGGCGGAGGAGGAGAAAAAGCTAAAAGTGTATATCTGGAGCGAACCTTTTGGATTTGAGGCGACGCCAGACGAAGAGAAGATTGCTGCGCTATTTGAGTTTAGTGAGGAAGGACTTGCGCAGGCCATTGACTGGATGAATGAAAATTATGAAAGGATAACAAAAAAACAACCCACATGACAGTATGGGTTGTTTTTGGTTATATTATCTTTATTCTATATTCAAGCTTAAGCCATCTGATTTACAGCTTTGGATAAACGAGAAACTTTTCTGGAAGCATAATTTTTGTGGTATACGCCCTTTGTTGTAGCCTTATCAATGACACTTGTTGCATTTAATAAAGCGGCAGCAGCAGCCTCCTTGTCGTTTGCCTCTACAGCTGTGTAAACCTTCTTGATCGCAGTCTTTACGCCAGACTTAATAGCCTTATTTCTATCAGCCTTTGTTCTGTTTACTAAAATTCTCTTTTTAGCAGATTTGATGTTTGCCATGCTTGTCACCTCCCATTTTCCCGATTGTTTCATTCGATGTTTCATTAAAGTCGGACACGGACGATCTAATGGAAACATACTTATATATTGTAATTTATGGAATCTGATCTGTCAATACATATTCTAGAAAAAATTGAAAAAAATATCAATAGCGTTTATGGAAGGAAACAGACAGGGAGGATTTTGTATGCAGCAGTTTCAGATTAGAACAGATTTGGCATTGGAGGCGACAGAGAGTGTCAGAAAGCAGGCTTCGGGGCAGATGCGGGGAATATCTATCGACGAGTATGATGTCATGGACGATGTGCATATTTCCAAGGTGGTGATATTGAGTAAGAATGCCGCAAAAAGTCTGGGAAAGCCGATGGGAACATACATTACGCTGGAGGCGCCCGCACTTCAGGAAAGTGATGAGGATTATCACAGGGAGATTTCGGAGGAGCTGGCAAGGCAGCTAAAAAGTGTTTTGCCAGAGATTGATCAGGAGGAGAAGTCGATACTTGTGGTAGGACTTGGCAACCGTGATGTCACGGCAGATGCCCTTGGACCCTGTACGGTTGACAATCTATTCATCACGAGACATATCATACGAGAGTACGGCAAACAGGCCTACAGAGCGTCAAAAATTCATCAGATCAGTGCACTTGTGCCAGGTGTGATGGCAAAGACGGGGATGGAGACCGCGGAAATCATCAAAGGTGTCATAAAAGAGACAAGACCAGACATCGTTATTGTAATAGATGCACTGGCTGCGAGAAGCACCAAACGGTTGAACCGCACCGTGCAGATAACGGACACAGGAATACATCCCGGTTCCGGAGTAGGCAATCACAGAAATGCCCTCACAGAGGAGAGCCTTGGCGTGCCGGTGATTGCAATCGGGATTCCTATGGTAGTGGATGCGGGGACGATCGTCTCTGACGCGCTGGAAAAATTATCGGAGGAATACGATGGCGGAAAGGCATCACTTGATTATTTTAGGAATAGTACAGACACACAACTTCATAATATGTATGTAACAGCAAAGAATATCGATGAGACTACGAAAAGACTTAGCTTTACATTGTCGGAGGCGATCAATATTGCTTTGGATATGGAGCAGGAGGAGTAGCGTGTGAATATAAGCCGTAAAGTCAAAAAGCAGGGGATAGTAATCATTGTTTTCCTGCTGATTCTAGTGCATCTTATGATGCGTGTTGCATATGACATTGAGAATAGTCTGGGGGATAATGAGACGCTGGGCCAGAGAATATGCAGTGCTGTGCTGGGACAGGGCGTGCAGTTTTCTAATCCATATATTTTGTATGCAAATGGCAGCAATCGAAACGGATTAAAATATTATTTATATAAGAATTTGCCTTTGGAAATGTGCCTGCTTCTAGAGGTAGAAGAGGATAATCATGTGACAGAGTACAGGCAGCCATCAGTCATCGAGGAAATGGCAGCGATTGAAAATAATCTGGCATATCAGAACAGTCTCAGAAATGAAATCGAGACAGAAAGTCATGGTGAAGGCCTGACAGACAGCAATGAGCAACAGCAATTAGAACAGGCTGTATTGGCAGAAAATACAACAGTGGCAGGTACATTTGTGCCTGCGCAGGCACCTGTTGCAAAGTATTCTGAAGAGCAGTTAGGTGATCCGGGATTTATCAAGACAACCTTTTATTCTGAGGATCCTACGACACAGATCAGGACAAATCAGCTCCAGTATAACACACTTATGGGATTTGATGCGACATTAAAGCAAGACAATAGCAATGTCCAGATACTGGTATACCATACACATTCCCAGGAGACATACATAGATTCGATACCAGGAGATGCGTCGACCTCCATTGTCGGCGTAGGAGAACACTTGTGTGATATTCTCAGAACACAGTATGGATTTAATGTGCTTCACCACACAGGAGAATACGATGTGGAAAGCAGGGATAATGCATACTCAAATGCCATGGTCGGATTAGACAAAGTGCTCGCGGAAAATCCGACCATAGAAGTCATGATTGATCTGCACAGAGACCAGACCAATCCAGACACCAAACTTGTCACAACGATTCAGGACAGACCGACAGCAAGATTTATGTTCTTCAACGGGTTATGCTACACAAGGGCGTTAGGGGAGCTGACCAATCTCCCCAATCCATATGTGCAGGACAATTTATCGTTTGCATTTCAGATGCAGCTTGCAGCGGAGGAGTACTATCCGGGACTTACCAGGCGGATTTATCTGAAGGGATACCGGTATAACCTGCATTACAGACCGAAAAGTATGCTGATTGAACTCGGATCACAGACCAATACAGTGGAGGAAGCCATGAATGCCTGCGATCCGATGGCACATATTATCGCGATGATACTAAACGGGGAAAATAAAGAATAGCAGGTTGTTGTTTACTATTTTGATAAAAAGGTGGTATACTATAAGTACTCAAACAGAGCACGAAAATATCAGGATAGGAAAGGAAGGATTTGAATATGGCAGTAGTACATTTGACTGAGGCAAATTTTGAGAAGGAGGTACTCCAGTCGGATATTCCGGTGCTGGTCGATTTCTGGGCTCCATGGTGTGGACCATGTAAAATGCTTTCGCCGGTCATAGAGGAGATTGCAGGGGAAGTTACAGATGTGAAGATCTGCAAAGTAAATACGGATGAAGCAGATACGCTTGCGCTTAAATACAGAGTGATGTCCATCCCTACACTCATTTTGTTCAAAAATGGGGAGATCGCAGCAAAGTCAGTTGGCGCGAAACAGAAGGCGGAGATCTTGGACTTTATAAAGGCATAAAATGAAGTGGATAAAAGGTTTTCCTGTCGTCAAGGCATTTAAGATTGCCCTGGCAGCAGTGCTGTCGATCCTGACAGCGAATCTGTTAGGGCTGAAATATGCCGTTACAGCTGGGATTATCACAGTCCTTAGCATCCAGAATACCAAGCGTGAGACGCTCAAAACTGCCAGAAACAGAGGACTGGCTTTTTTGTGTGCGCTTGTTCTTTCTTATTTATGCTACTCGTTGTTGGGATTTCGTGTTGGTGCATTTATTGTCTATCTTTTTCTCTTTGCCCTGTTGTGTCTCCGCGCAGGCTGGGGTGAAGCGATTGCTATGGATTCGGTGCTCATATCGCATTTTCTGACGGAACAGAATTTCGGCATTGAAATGCTGGTTAATGAACTGCTGTTGTTTGTCATTGGTATCTTTTTTGGCATTCTGATCAATCTCCATCTAAGGAAGAAGGAAGATGAATTTGACAGGCTGTCCAGGCAGGTGGACGATGAAATCAAAGGGATTGTTCACAGAATGGCAGAAAATCTCAGGCGCAAGGACAAGACAGGATACAATCCGGACTGTTTTGCGCGTCTCGAGGATAAGATTTGCCTTGCAAAAGAATGCGCACTCAGGAATTGGAACAACACGCTTTGGAGTCAGACATCCTATGAGCTGGACTATGTCAGAATGCGGGAGAATCAGAGCAGAGTCCTTCGAAATATCTATGACAGTATTGTCCTGATCAAAATACTTCCGGCACAGACCGTGCAGGTCGCCGGCTTCTTTGAGGAGATTGAGGCACAGTATCACAGGGAGAACGATGTGAAGGACTTGCTGGAACGATTAGAAAAAATGCTTGCCGACATGAAACTGGAAAAGCTTCCGGAAAGCAGAGAGGAGTTTGAAGCCAGAGCACTCCTGTTCTATACACTGATGCAGCTGAAGGAATTTTTGAGATTGAAGAATCAGTTTGTGACTATCCAACAGATTCGTTGATACATTGCTTCTGGCACTGGCTGGCATTGAGTTGATGACTGGGAAATATGAAAACATAAATTGAATGAAAATTTGCGATATAATATTGAAATTGTTGGACAATAGTTTTATAATGATAGAGATATGTGGAAAGGAGGTATTTTATGGGGATATCAGCAATTGCAGGATTTTCTGGGTTTGGCAGCTATCGGATTTCTTCTATCCATGGCAATCCTTATAGCATGAATGCGATTCAGAAAATCGGACAAAATAACGGGCGTTCTGGAAAGCCGCTTGTGATTGCTTCTGAGGAAAAGGAAGACTTATATGTCAAAGATTATGGCGAACTGGATGCACCGAAGAGTACAGCGAACGGCGATTTTGCCGAGATGCTGGGCATACAGGAGAGTATGCTTGCGAAGGAAGATGAGGGCAGACAGACAAATTATGCGTCCTATCTAAATGACACCATCGGAATGATGGGGTTACAGAATCGGTTGCGGGATCAGCTAAACGGAGCAGGGTTTACTCCATTTTTATAAAAAATCCTTAAAAAACACCCGAAAAGGGTGTTTTTTTATTGCAAAATATGGAAAAATCTTAAGTTTGACACCAAAATCAATGGGAAGCCTTTAAAATCAAGGTTTC
>CAMWXE010000102.1 GCA_947178145.1 uncultured Lachnospiraceae bacterium
ATACCAGTCTGTACCCGTGTGCAGGTCGATTTCCAGCTTCACTGCCAGATCGCATGCGTTCTGCATTTCCTGTGACAGCACTGTCCGCACTTCCTCGACCTCATCCGTTCTGGTCTCAATCAGGAGTTCATCATGTATCTGAAGTATTAATTTGGACTTTAACCCCTTTGCCTTTAACGCGTCATACACATGAACCATGGCATATTTGATAATGTCTGCCGCTGTTCCCTGTATCGGGGAATTCATGGCAACGCGCTCTCCAAACGAGCGCTGGTTAAAATTGGAAGATTTTAACTCCGGCACCGGTCTGCGTCTGCCAAACATCGTCTCACAATATCCCATTTCCCTGGCATCATCCACCATCTTGTCCAAAAAGCGCTTGATTCCCGGATATGTCTTGAAGTACTCGTCGATATAAGTCTTCGCCTCCCTGGGTGTGATACTCAAATCCTGACTCAGGCCAAACGAACTAATGCCATATACAATTCCAAAATTTACCGCCTTTGCATTGCGCCGCTGCAAGTCTGTGACCTCCTCAAACGGCGTGTGAAACACCTTTGACGCAGTGATCCTGTGAATATCCTCATCCATTTTATAGGCCTCAATCAGCTGTTTGTCCCCGGACATATGGGCCAGTACTCTCAGTTCAATCTGCGAGTAGTCAGCATCCATAAATATGCAGCCTTCCTGCGGTATAAACACCTTCCGAATCCGTCTGCCAAGCTCCATGCGCATCGGAATATTCTGCAGATTGGGCTCTGTCGAACTCAGTCTCCCAGTCGCTGTGATTGTCTGGTTAAAGTTTGTGTGGATTTTGTTGTCATCCCCGATATATGTCGCAAGTCCGTCCGCGTAGGTCGATTTCAGCTTTGTAAGTCCTCTGTATTCGAGAATATCCTTGACAATCGGATGCTCTGGCGCAAGTTTTTCCAGCACATCGGCTGCCGTCGAGTACCCGGTTTTCGTCTTCTTCCCGCCAGGAAGTTTCATTTTGTCAAATAATATTTCTCCCAACTGTTTCGGAGAATTAATGTTAAATCCTTCTCCCGCCTCTGTATGAATCGCCCTCTCAAGCTCTTCGATCCTGCCGTTTAATGCTTCTCCATACGCCTTCAATTCCTCAGGCTTTACGAGAATCCCCTCCCGCTCCATATCAAACAACACATATGTAAGCGGCATCTCCAGCTCCCGGAAAAGCCTGTCCATATTATTTTGTCTCAATGCTTCTTCCAATATTGGTCTTGCCTTATATAAAACATATGTTTCTTTCGCAAGATAGGAGAGACATTCTCTCTTCATGCCTCGATACGCAGTGTTAAAATCTGTCTTTCCGAACAGTTCCGGCCACTTCTGAAACCGGATATTCAGATATTCATCCGCCACATCAGAAATCTCATAATCATTCTTAAGTGGATTCACCAGGTATGCTGCAATTTTGCAGTCAAAAAGATGCTTTGTGAGCTCTGATGAGGAAAGACTTCTGTCATTCTCCACCGAAATCATATCTCCGTAGTCAGTTTTTACATCAAACACAGAGACAGACATTTTCTCAGAGAGAAGCATTTTCTCAATCTGTTCCCTAATCTGTGTTTGTGTTATTTCGGTTCCACTCTCTATGAAATAGACATTTCTTTCATCCTCCGAACCGCCACAGAGAAGACACCCAAACGCTTCCTCATGCGCATCCATCTGCAGATACATTTGCCCGTCCGCATGCGCGCCAAACTCTCCTGCATTTTTCGCTCTGACATGAATCAGACGCACTGCTGCACTTCCTGCTTTCAATGCTCTGTCAAAAGCACCTTGGACATCCTCCACCGTCTTAACTGTAACGATTTGAACATCTTTATTGATATCAATCTTTGTTGTCGGGCTTTCCGGTCCGCTCAGTTCCAATTTATCCTTTAGTGAAAGTTTCCGCAAAATCGCCACAGCTTCCGGTGTAAACAAACTGCCTGAATTGAATGCCAGATTTTCTGCCGGGAAACTGCTGTCCTCCTTTGTATGAATCAAATAACGACTCTTCTTTGCGTCAACAGCAGCCTGATTTTGAATTATTTTTTCACGGATACTCTTCTGGGGCAACTCATCGATATGCACATATAGATTTTCGATAGAACCATATGTTTTGATCAGCTCTCCTGCGGTCCGTTCCCCTATGTCAGCAGCCTCTGCCAACACCCGCAACTCCAGAAACTGTGCAGGAGTTACCTGACTTGTCTCCTCCACATCGCTCGCCCTGTAATTTCGAAGTGCTGTTTGACCGCTGCCTGTCTCTGGTATACATATCGTGATTTGGTCGGAAGCAAGCTGCAGGAAATTCCGGTTCCTGGACACAAGTGTCACTTCCATTTGCTCCATCTCAAAATGCTTTGCAATGCTCCCTGTCAAGTCATCTGCCGGTGTCTCTTCCGCTATCACGTTAATCTTCATCGCTGTCAGTATTTCTTTTAAAACAGGTATTTGATCCTGAAGTCCCACGGCCACGGCTTTAACAGTTTCCTGACTATTCTGGTCAAACACCTCTGTTCCAAATACCACACTCAGATATTCTGGTTTTTCCGTTTCTGCTACCTTCAACAAGATATTTAAAAATCCATAGATCGCATTGGTCGGAAATCCGGCTGCGTCTGTCATCACTGGCACATTGTAGAACGCCTTTCGCATAAGATCGCGACCATCCATCAAAACAATTCTGCTCATTCTGTCTCAAACTCCCCCTAATATCAGTATACAAAATATCATGGCACCAACTAAAAAAAGACCGGCTTTTAGCTGCTTATACACCTTTCTGCGGGTAATGGTACGATTCAGCCTATCCTCCAGTTCACTCTCCACATCAATATCTTCAGCATTCTCAAGCCTGCTGATCCCTTCTAACAAAAGATATTCCACTGTAAGCTCTTCCATGCATTCACTGCAGGAAGTAATGTGATCCACCAATTGAAACTCTGTATTTCTGTCAAGCTCATCCTTCAAAAAAAGATGAATACAGCGCTGTGCCTCTTTACAATCCATTGTTGCCCTCTTATTCTCTGTTACCATAACATGTTTACCTGGATATCCTATCTTTTTAATAATACACTATATCCTGTCATTTTAAAAGAGAAAAATTAAGATTTTTTTGCTTTTTATCCATGCATTACGTACCATTAAATCATCATACAAAAGTAACGGCAGCAGTATCCTTTGTTTTGTCATACTGCTGCCGCCTCTTATACCAGCTACATTATGGTATCTCCGTCGCTGATTTTCTGTATCAGCTGCTGCATCTCTTCCTTGCTTTTTACACTTTTGCTCTCTGCTATTAACTTTTCTTTCTCATACTCTGTCATCTTGCCGTAATGATTGATCGCCTGCTCGTCCATGGCCAGTCCGAACGCCAGTCCAAGCGGCAGTGCATCGCCCTGAAATCCATCTGTATAATCCATAATTACACCTCATCCCTTTCTGCCATATCTGAACAATCATTTTGTCAGACATCGTTCATATGCTCTCCCGTTACAGTAAAATCCGTTTATACAGGTTTTACTGTCTTAGCATCTCCGGTTTGAGATTTCTTATGCATTTTTATCAGTATGGGGGAATAAATGCTCCCTACAGTGTATTGATGCTCTCCTGCAGATTCTTCTCCGCCAAAGCTCCGGAAAAATATCTTCCTATATTGGCAATAAAACCAAGTACATCCGCCTTCATAACATCAGGGAATGCCGTAAGCACAGGAGCTGTTTCAAAGCTCAGAACACCATTGAAATGGATCCTTTTTAGTCCCTTTATAAAGCCTTCCCAGTCTGTAGAAGTTGTATTCTCGCGGCTTCTTGTGAATGTGAAAGGTATTTGATGCAAGTCACCAATGCCGTCATTGTCGTGGATATGCAGAACCTTCATCCGGTCTCCCAATGTTGCCAGAAAGTTTTCAAAATCAAGTCCCACGAGATTCGCATGTCCTGTGTCAAAACAGAATCCCAAAACCTTTGCGCCGTGTTTTTCATTTACGGCATCTATTCTGTCCGCCGCCTTGCCGGCATCGCAGCATGGCCCTTCCACAATATGATTTCCCAAACTCGTGTAAATATTTTCAATGCATATGGTAATTCCAAGCTCCTTTGCCAACGGTGCAAGGAACTCTATAAACTCCAACGTTTTCTGCCACTCCGCTTCCTCAGATCCCAGGTAGTGTGCAAGCTTAAAGCCGTGGATGACAATATATGGACATTCAAGGAATGCACAGATTCTCATGCTTTTCGGAGCGACAATGTTTTTCAGATATTCGTTCAGTTCGTCACCACCATTTGGCACATAATTCGGGTATGGCATATGCATCTGATTTATCCTGATGCCTGCGGCTTTTGCCGCTTTCTTATGCGGTGTAAAAAACTCCTCAAGCCCGGCCTCTGATTTATCGAAAAAAGCATTGGTTTCAAATTTGTACAGAGATGAATTCAAAAGATACGAGTTCAGGCTGAAATCACAGCAGGAAAACCCTGCCCGCCGCAGCAGTTCAAATCCTTCCCGCGGGCATTCGTCCTTTATTACGTTTTTGGTCTGTACACCGATATCCATCACGTTCCTCCTGATTTAAATCTTATCACACTCATACCTCACTCGCTGTCCAATCTGTCAAAATAGAATGACGGCATATATTCGTCATTGAAATACCCAACGTTTTCAATTCCCATCTCACGAAGCTGCGCTTCTATTTCCCGGTAATAAATGTTACAAATGACTACACAGCAGTCTTCGGGAAGATGTTTTAAAGCCTCCGGGTTTTTTACCTCCAGTCCTTCAAACACTGTTCCCCAAGTTTTCGGGTTGTTGTCACAGGTAAACAGCGGCGGGTATTTTTCGCCGTAGCATTTCATATAGTTGCGGCACATATTGCCTGCACCAAACAGGACAAACTTCCTGTACTTTTTTAAGTTGTTTTCTATCTCAATCTGCCACTTAATATAATCCCCAACTTCCCTTGCAAGTCTAAAAAGAGCCGGTCTTATAAGAGGCGAAAATGCTGCCAAAGTATCCGTAAAATCAACAATCAGCTCTCCTTGAAAACAAATATCCCGAAGACCTCTGATAAGCCCCATCCAGTCAGTGACAAGGCTTTCCCTGTGCGCGCATGTAAACGGCAAAAGCGCGGCGTTATGATGTCCGTCATTATCGCGCAATATCACCGCCTTTAGCCGATTCCCAAGCGTATTGACAAAGCTTTGCACGTCATTCCCACAGATATTGCAGACACCCATATCAAGGCAGAACCCAAATACCTTGTCTCCCGCGTCGTGATTCAGCCGGTCTATCAGCTCCGCCACAGCCTGCGGTTCGCACAAGGCGCCCCGCACCAAGTGTCCTGTCAAATCCTCCGCCTGATTAATCAGCAATATCGTTATCCCTGCCTCCCGCGCTTTTGCAGAAAGCCTTCCATAAAAACCAATATAATCATTATCGTTTTCCGGCATACAGGTAATCAGATACCGGCACCCTGCCCTTTTGCAAAATCCAATGCTTTCCAACAGCATGTCCGTTATGTAATCCTGCAACCACGGCTTATCCTTTTTCCGTGAAAAACGCGGCGCATATAGTACAGATGCCCCTATCCCGCTGCTCCGGCAGACCGCAAGCATATCCAGATAGCGTTCTTTTATCGTGTCCGGTGTCTCCCGCTTGCGCACGGTTTTCTTTTTTCCCCACCTTTGCGGCTCCTCCTGATCTTCCTCCGGTGGCCAAAGCCATGCCGATAAACAAAGCATTAAATTCTGAATCCCCGCGTTTTTTAAGTCTCTTATTCCGCCTGCCGGCTTCTTCGTGTCAATCATATAGGTATTGCGGTAACTAATGTTCATAACTCCCCCTCTACTGCTCAACGACTCCAATGCCCATCCACTGATCCGGATATTTAGACTCCAATTATTTTCTACATTAGCTTTTTGTCAATCAATCCCTTAATTTTTGTGGAGCTTGTACTTTCCGTATATGGAAAAAACACCATCTCCGACCCTCTGCTCCTTAAAAACGCCTGCTTATTCAGCCATGCCGTACTGTGCTCGTAATCACTTCCGGAAAACTGCACGTCAAACCGAAACTTCCTGTATGCATCAGCAGTGTCACAATAGATCAGTGGTATTTTTACGGCCTCATCTACATACCGGCAGGCGCGCACCATTTGCAGACGCTCCTCAAAATGAATAAACGGTTCCGTATGCTTATTCTTCCGCACTCCCTCATCACTTACTACGCCTACAATCAGATAATCACACTGCTCTTTTGCACGCCGGAGTAAATTCAAATGTCCGATATGAAACAGATCAAATACGCCTGCCACATATCCAATATGGTATGGTTTCCTTTCTTCCCCACACTCCAGAGAGCCTATCCGCCGCCCTTTTAAAAACGCCTCACGCGGACGCTCAAATTCCAACGTATATATTCCATAATGCTTTACGCCCATTTCTTTTAGCTGTTTTAATATCGGAACATAATTTTTGATACATATAATGACCTTGTACTTCTCAGCATCCATTCCTTCCAATTCTTTTGGCGCTGCCACTCTAATACCCTCCACGCAGTCCCCCCAACGCTCCGCATTATTATCCAAAAGCATTTCGATTTCGTATTCATCACCAAAAAGCTCCATAAACTTATAAGCATATTTTCCCGATCCGAACAATATCAGCTTCCTGTTTTCAAGTCCGTCCAAAATATTGACAAACAGTCTTTGATATTCCCCTGCGGAATAATTCATGGCAAGACGATTTGCATTGAGTGCTTCTGAATCCTGTTCCGTCCGCTTCCGAAATTCTTTTAAAATGTCCAGATGCCGCAGCCAAACCATAAAGTCGGCAGAATACTGCATTAGCCTGTCACAATTCTTTATGAGTCCGTACCTTTCTAAAAAAAACGTTCTTGGAAGTATGTTTTCCAATTCCGGCTGCCCCCTGTAAATCAAATCAACCATCCGCATTACAACCGCGTTAATTGGATAATTTTCCATGTAAAATTCCTGATCATAAAACAGATATTTCTCATCCACATAAAACGCATTCAGCGGTACCAAGTCAATATAGGTCCTCTTATAGCACTGTTCATCTGGCATATTCCCGTCTACTGCTTTCACCGGCTCTGATGACTGCAGGATATATTCCCGAAATACATCCATCTCATGAACAAACGTCTCCTTATCCTTTTTCAGAAGTTTTTGTAAATGGAGCTGTGCCGTATCCGCATCTACAAAAGGCATAACATATGTATCCTTGATAAGCTCTGATTCCACCATCGGAATACCGTGTTTTCTCAAATCCGCGTCATGCTCTATCAGCGCACGGATATGTGGAATGCCCTCGACAAAAAGCGCTTTTTTTTCAGCGGTTCCATCCTCTTTGATTATCGTGGCGAGCCCGCGCTCCTTCCCACGGTCTAAAGAGAGCGTTACCTGCAATGCCTTTGCAAATTCCGTTTTATCATTTTTTTGCTCATTGACACACTCAAAAAGATATGCGTTTGCAAATTCATGCAATGTCCCGTTTTTCGCAAGCTGTCCGTACAGATATTCTTCTTTCAGAAAAACGGATTCTTTATGTCCATACCTCGGGATAATCCGAAGCTCCAAATTTTCTTTCGGAAAGTAATGATTTGCAAACAGCATTTGAGGATAATTAAGATTTGGAAATACGGAATACCGTTTCCAGTTTGTCAATCCCGTTTCCGAGAAAAAGCTTTCAATTTCAGCAGATGCATAACTGCGCCCATTCGGACTGTCCGCCCCTTTCAGGCTTACCCCTTGATAATTTTCCAGCCCGTCAAATGCCCTGCCTGAATACTCCTCGTGATCGCCGCAAAAATAGCGCAGTCCTAACCTGTTATCCGTCCCCAAAAGAAGTCTGCCGCCGTTTTTTAACGCCTTTTTTATGCACCCAAGCAATTTTGCAGGCGCAGCACAGCGCTCAATAATCCCAATTCCCACGGCATAATCATATTTACCGGCAATGTTATCCAAGCTATCCTTTGCCAATAAATCCGCTACGCAAACAGTCGTCACCTCAAGCCCTTTTTCCCGAAGCAGTTCTTCCATCCGAAAGCCTTTGCTGTCTACACATAACGCCTTTTTTCCCCTCTCAAAGGGATACCAGATAAGCGTACCCTTTGGAAATTCCCGCAAAAGCGCTTTTGCTTGTTCTGTTATCTCAAGACTCCTCATCATCCCTCAGCTCCTTCTTCCGCTTCTCAAAATATGGTCTGTACATCTCTCTAAACTGCTCTAATGCTTTATCAAACGCCGTAAAATAATCATAATCCCGTTCATTGCCAATCCAGTTTTTATAGCCGTCAATGTAGTACCACGGCAAAATATTTTCGCTGACCTTTGTCACATGCCTGCACAACCGGAATAACGCATCGAAGCTGTCAAGGTCATAGCCTTCTGGCGAAAAGACCACCGTAACCTCAATTCGGTTATTAATCCTCGAAAAATAATTCAGCACGATATTCAGCGACTGATAATCCGCCGCGTCATGCTGCGGCATATGAATTAAAACGGTCTTCCACTCCGCAAGCCGATGCCTAAGCGGACTGTTTTCCGGCAAAAATGTTCCAATCGTCCCCTCTTTTGCTTTTCCCGTAATTCCATGCGCAAAATCGTCCCATGCGCTCCACCTTGTCATCATTGTCGGCACAAGGTTCTTGGGCGGACAGCCGTAAAGCTTGGAAAACAGCTCATGTGTCACACAGTTATAAAATTCATCAAGGCGTTCTTCTGGGAGGTATTTTGTATAAAAACGATACCTGTTGCGGTTCGCATAGTATGCCAGAAATAAATTCTGCGGTCCCGCACCGGATATGTCATGGTATGCCTTTGCAGCGCTTAACACGACAACCTTGTATCCCGCCATCCGACACCGCGTACACATCTCTACGTCATCCCAATATATGAAATTCTCCTTTGGCATTCCACCGGCTGCTTTCACTGCCTCCAGCCTGCACAAAAGTGCACAGCTTGCCACATAATCAGCCTCCATTGCCACTGGAATCTCCATCTTGCGTGAACCTGCCATGATTCCCCTCATATAAAAGCTCTCAAAGTCAAGACGTCCGCCAAAATCCTGATATAATTCGGGATAATGCATATTCAATGTTTCCGCACCGCAAAACCCTACGTCTTCATGTTTTTTCAGATATTCATACAGGTATTCTATGGCATGCTCCTCCAGCATCGCGTCATTGTCAAGCAGCATGATATACTGATAGCCTAACGCTTCTGCCTTTTTTATCCCTGTGTAAAATCCGCCGGAGCCGCCGATATTTTCCGGATTTACCATAACAGTTATGGTATCTCCAAACCGTTTGCGCAGTTTTGATACGGATTCGTCCGTGGATGCATTATCCACGACATAAATATCCAGATTTTTGAAGGTCTGATTGATTACCTTCTCCACGCACTCCACAACATAATCTGCCTTATTGTAATTACAAATAATGACTCCTATCTCATTCATACTTCCTGTAAGCTCCCTATTTATTGTATTTCAAAAAGCTCATGGTGGGCGGCATAATAGTCTTTCATCCCTTCTGTCTGTGGCCCGAAGGAGAAATGACCAACAACGCTGCTTTCATCAACAGCCAGTACATACGACTTCAAGACCGTGCGGGCGCACAAATGCACCTCATCCTCTCCGACATCGCCGGGCTGACCTGTTCCATATGGATATGCGCCGCCCATTTTGTCCCAAAACGTCCTGCTATAAAGGATACAACCGATACTAAAGCGCACATTGCAGAAGCTGTATTCATTGCTGCCTGCAAAGGCTCGGTTCAATTCATCCAGTTTTGGAAGCTCCCCTGTCGCTCCCCACATAAATGCCGCAGCGTCAATGTCCGACTCGATTTTTTTGACGGGATACCCTCCGCTCAATACCTTGTCAAATTTTTTTTCGTATGTGTCCCGCAACCCAAGCTTGTCCAAAACCCTTATGTATCCATATCCGTTTAAGGGAATCAGCGGTGCCACCACGCCGACATTGCACGGCTCCAGCTCCTGTACGCTGACAAATGTCCGCAGCATGGATTGCAGCGTTCCCTCCGTAAGAAAAATATCCTCATCCAGCTTATAAAACCATTGGGCATTCTGATAATATTCCATTGCAATATTCTGTATCATGGTAACAGAATTGTAGGTCGTGCTTAAATAAGACCACCCTTTCTGCTCAGCAAGCGCCTCCAGTCGGTCGTTTTTTAATCCGGAGGACAAAATACAGACCTCAATATCCTCCGGCAGATAGCTTTCCAGTCTTTCAAAGACATCCCTCCAAAGAAATTCTTTATAACCCGCAAGAAGAAAAAGAACCTTGTCCGTATACTGACGTCTGTCAATAAATTCGTGTTTTTCCAGCATATAAAGCTTTTCCATGATTTCCTGGTTCGGAACGATATACCTGTTATAGCCGGAGTATTCCAATCCCTGCACAATCCCTTTTTGGTGCTTTTCTCCTGCCGTAATCCAAAAAAATGTCTCTTCCTTCCGCACGGCAAGCTCCGAAAGCAACATTACACGAAGTCCCCCTATTTTTTCGGGGTTTCCATCCCTTCCCGACACAATAATGCCTTCAATCGAACGGCTGGGAAGGTGTTTCCTCAACCGTTGCAGATAATTCATCCCTGTCAGTCCCGCCCCATACAGGTAGATGTGCTGTGAATTGTCCAGTTTTTCCCTTAACACATTCATATCCATTGTTCTTGTCTGCCTTTCCGTTTTGTCTGACTGTCTGTTTTCTATGCCTGTCATCTGTTTCTAATCAGATGTCCGATACTTCTCTAAGAATTTCTATTGTCCGCCTCATTCCTGTCAGAATATCATAGTTCATACTCCAGCCAAGTCTTTTTAGCTTCCTTCCGTCAAGCCGCGCCTTGGTCGCTGTGCTATAGCCCGCTTTTTCAACGGCATCCGGGATTTCAAACAGAACCTGCGTGTGACTGATTTTTGCCGCTGTTTTTGCCAAATCCTTTAACAGAATATCCGATTTGCTGTCCGCAACGTTATAGGCCTCGCCACACTGTCCGCATAACATCACAGTAAAAAGCCCTGCTGCCGCGTCCGCTACATAGGTATAGGAATAATACTGATTTCCTTCGCTTTTTAGAACAATCGATTCCCCTTTCATCGCCTTCAGAACAAATTGGGAAACCGCCTTTGTATCGGACATCAGCATGGTAGGGCCATACGTTCGTGTAAACCGCGGTATTACCACATCCACTTCCCTTTCCGTCAGATATGCCTGACACAACGCCTCACCGCAGCGTTTGCTCTCCGGATAGCCCGCCCGGAGTGTATTGGAGTTGATGTAACCGCAGTATTCTTCCGTGAAAAATTCCGCATCGCCCCTGTTTTCCCCGTAAATCTCATTTGACGAGGCAAACACAAACCGCTGCGCATGATGTGTGGCTGCATAACTTAATAAATGGTCTGTTCCAAATACATTGGAGGCGATTGTGGCTACAGGATGTCTGGCATATGCCACCGGATGCGTGCAGCTGGCAAGATGGATGATGTAATCAAAGTCCTCCTGCGTCTTTTCCTCCAAAGGAACATTCACGTCATGACACAGGAAACCAAACAGCGGATGATCCCAGTAATGTGCAAACCGCGCGCTTGCCATCGCCCTGTTTCGTCCCAGTGCATAAATCTTACAATGCAGATCGCAGGACTGATTTTTCTCCATCAGCACGTCAATGACAAAGCTGCCAATCAGTCCGCAGGCTCCGGTGATTAGAATCTTTTTGTCCCGCAGCTTGCTCCACGGCAGACTGCGCTCCGCCACATATCTGATATCCTCCATGTACATTTCATTTTCTAAAAGCCTCACGGTACCCTCCTATTTAAGCCACTTATCCTTTTCCATTTTTAAATATGCTTTAAACAGCTCAAGATCGTCCTTTGTGGTAATTTTGATGTTCTTGTCCGACCCCGCCGCAAAATACAACTTTTCCCCCAACTCGACCATCATCGTATTGGTATAGGAAGAACCATAAATACCAATTTTTCTTTCGTAGGCCTCATGGTATGCCCTGTTCAGGATGCCATATCGGTATGCCTGCGGAGTCGCCACTCTGCGCAGTGTTTCACGAGGAATATAATGTGTCGTCGATTTGTCATCATCCGTCACAAAAATCTGTTCATTATATGGAAGCGCTGTCACAGCGTTTCCATATTGTATGCATTTAATAATGACATCCGATAAGACACTGTCGTCCACAAGCGGCCTGATCCCGTCGTGAACAATGATAATGTCTTCCGCACTGCATTTTCCGTCAAGATTGTATACACCGTCGCGGATAGATTCCTGGGCTGTGTCGCCGCCTGAGACAATCCATTTGAGTTTGTCAATATTAAACTGTCTTGCGTATGCTTTTACGACATCATGCCAGCCATCTATGCAGACCAGTTCAATCGCGTCAATTTGCGGATGTCTTTGGAAGCTCTCCAAAGTATAAATCAGCACCGGCTTGTCGTATACGTTGATGAACTGTTTGGGAATATCCTGTCCCAAGCGCTGCCCCGAGCCGCCTGCTATAATGAGTGCTATGTTCATTTCCTGACTCCTTTGTAAGACCATTAAAAATATTTATTAATATATATAATAGAAGTAATCCGTAAGCTGCGATAAATCTACTGTATTCATAAATCCCAATATTTTTAACTGTTCTTTCATTTCACAGTACGATTTTGAATGCTCCCTTACTCCCATAACTACAACCGAATGGTGTTTGTATTGTGCCAAATCATCAATGCACCTTACAGGCAGGCTTCCGACACCCTCAGCCGTTTTTCCTGCGGATATGGCAAAACACTTTATTTTTTCCTGCATCCCCTGACAGGCGAGAATGCGCATCGCAGTCTGCCCAAGCCAGCCTGCGCCGTAAATAATAATCTGCCCAGCACATTCCAGTTTTTGCAGCGTATTGCGCTTTGCCTGCACAAACTCCGCACAAAATTTGTCGGGATTGGCGCACACGTTCTCAAGCCATTCACACAGTCCTGTATTTTCAGCGGCAAGCTTCCCATATTGTCTAAAATCACTGATGATTGTGTCACAATACCCCCGTTTCAAGTCATCTGCAATGCGCAAAAATACGCCCCTATGACGGAAAATCCTGTAATAATTGCAAATGTCCAACTCGTACTCCTTGTGCTTTTCTGATAATATCCTTGATACATATTCGTATTCCCTGACCATCGTCATGACATTGCTCTTGTTTTTTATTGAGGCCAGCGGATTGTCCTGCCTGTACAGGTAGAACGCGTCTTTGAGCCACATAGCTCTCTCGCAAAATGACAGCGTCTGTATCCAAAATCCGTTGTCCTGATATGCAGCACCTGGTGTTTCATGATGGCGTATGTTGTTTTCCATCAGAAAGCTTCTTTTGTATATGCCTGTCCATGTATTCATAAAGAATTGGAAAAAGCGCTTTCTGTCAGAAGAATTCAGCACTTTACCGTAGTATTGATTTAAGTCCTCTCTGTGGTATTCACAGGTATATTGCAGGGTTTCCCACCAAAAGATGACATCCGATTTGACAAGGTCCAAATCGTTATCTTTTGCGGCGGCATAGAGTGTTTCGTACATATTTGGCAATATGCAGTCGTCGCTCTCGACGATTCCGACGTACTCTCCTGATGCCGCGTCTATCCCCACATTCATGGAATGACCGTATCCACGGTTGCCCTTATGGATGACACGCACACGCTTGTCCTTTGCGGCGTATTCATCCAAAATGGCAGGGCTTTGGTCTGTGGAACCGTCGTCTACGCAGATGATTTCAATATCAGTTAAAGTCTGCGCCAGTATGCTGTTGAAACAGGCCGGAAGGTATTGATCCACGTTGTAGACTGGTACGATGATGGATACTTTTGTCATGTTTGTTTTCCCTCTATCTCTTCCATAATCCTTTTGACAACCCGTTCTGCCGCATGTCCGTCATCACACGAACCGTATTTTTCCAAAAAAGCATTCAGTTTTTTTATATAGCTGTCATGATCAAAATTCATTATGGCATCTATTAATTCTTCCTGCGTATGCGCTTTGGGATATGGCCACTCTGACACGGGTGCATAAAACCCCCTGTCATTTTCGTAATCCTTTTCATCATTTTGGTACAAAAATACTGGTCGTCTCTGCAGCGAAAAATCCCACATGAGTGATGAATAATCGGTAATCACGACATCTGCCGCTACTAAAAGCTCTTGAATATCCGTGTAATAGGTTGCGTCAACTGCGTCTGCATAAAAGTTTTGGGGCATTCCCAATGCATATAAATAATGGTGAAAACGGTATACCAAAATATATTCACCACCAAACCGCTGTCCCAACGCATTCAAGACGCGTTTCATGTCAATATCATATTTTTGGAACGAACTGCCCGTGTCTTCCCGAAATGTCGGCGCGTATAGTACGATTTTTTTATCAGAAAAAACCCCAAGCTTTTTATAAACGGAAGTTTTGATTGTATTATCCGCAAAAAATACATCATTGCGCGGCGCACCGCACTCCATTACTTCGCCTTCATAAAAAAATGACTCCTTGTATACCTGGGTGTAGAAACGGCTTGCAGTTAAAAATAAATCGCTTGCGGCGTTGCTTTTACTATATCGCTCCCTGCTCGCGGCATCCTTATTGACAGCGCCCTCTGCCAGCTTAAACGGACCATAACCGTGCCATGTATTGATGAAAAACTGCCCTTTTCTTTTTTGCTCATACAGATTATGGACTGTGTTTGTGACATATGTACCCGATGTAAACAATTCCCTGTAATACTGCGGTGTACCAATCAGTACTTTCTCTATCTGCTCTGGTATCTCTTGTATGTTCTTATTGGAAACCGCCCACACAAGCTTTACCGGATAATGTCCGCAAATAAATTTTTCTGCAATATATTTGCAGTTCCCACCATATCCCATTCCATCATAGTTTGAAAAAATCACCTTGTTTTTCTCAATCGGTAGTTTCCTGCTTTCCACAATAATTTCTTTTGTTGCATCCTCCATTACCTCTTTGCTGACATGGTATACACTTCTCATGATATGATTTTGCAGCTGCTTAATTACCTCACCTGTTCGGGTAACACCAATGGCAACAATTACAATGGAGGCTTTCAGTTCTTCCTGCAGTTCATCAATGACCTTAACCGGTTTTGTATGAAAGATGTCCGGATTTCCTTCCTGAGTCGATACTGCAAAACAGACGACATTTTGCCCCAGTCCCTTTAACTCCAAAAGCGAATACAGATAATTCCCGTATTTTCCCGCACCAAATATTATGATTTTTTCCTTCCTATAATGTCAAGCCCTAAATCATTAATTTTACAGGCTTTTCTTTAAAT
>CAMWXE010000103.1 GCA_947178145.1 uncultured Lachnospiraceae bacterium
AATTTTACGGTAAGCCTAATTACCGTAAAAATGTTATTTTTAAATATATTTTTTTTATAACTTATTTTAAAGTATTGGGGTATTTACAGGATATTTTTTTTGAGAACATAAGAAAAGAAAGTTTTAAATAACAAATTTACGGTTGAAGGACAACAAGTAAACTGCAAGAAAATCTTGTGATGTTTTAATTCAAATATCGACATAAAACTGGCGGAGATTATAGAACTTATATGTGGGAGAGATTAATAAAATAACAAGATTACTGTCGAAAAAGAATATTTTAATAACAATTTTACTGTTACGACTATAAAATCAATAGTAAAAGGCTATAAAATTGATTTTAATAACATAATTACGGTTAAAGATTAGTAAGATTATCGCGAAAAATTGGCGTTTTTATTGTTTCAAGTATCAACAGATATGCGTAAAGCGGTAAGAATAATATGTAAAAATATTGATAAAATAACAATTTTACTGTCAAAATAGAAATTATTTAATAACAATTTTACGGTTCTTACTTTGAGTTCAAATAGTAAACACGCATGAAAATGATTTAAGTAACAAAATTACTGTTGATAATACTATATAAAGTAAGTATAATTAGAAAAAGTAACAATATATTGTAAATTCTGGAAATATTAACCGCGGGGGATATCGTTAATGGAACAGAAGAAAAGTAAAGGCAAGAAGAAGGGGATTATAGGCAAGAAAAAAGGCGGTACAGCAGTAGCTTTTAGACCCCAGGATATTATAGATGCGAAATTTGATCTGGACTGTTTTGGCCAGGATATTCTTGATGCTGTTTTTGCCAGGGTTGGAGAAGGTGAGGATGCAGATGATAATCTTACGTACACCTTATGGATCAATGACATGAAAAAAATGTATCGGACTGCTGATCAATCTAATAAGTATAAACAGCTTAAAACCGCTGTTAAAGGCCTTGAGCGTGAAGGATTTACGTTTATAAATGCTGATGGACATGAAACCTATTATCCCTGGTTTTCAAAAATTGTATATGTTCCCAGCGGGAATAGCGAGATGAGCCATATAGAGGTTGATATACATAAAGATGTTAAAAAACTTATTATCGAAGCTACGAATGGTGCATTTTATAACGCTGAAAAATCCTGTAATATAAGGGGGAAGTATAGCCGTAAATTGTATTATCAGTTATTAAACAGGCAGAATTTCAGGGGTGGACGAGCTATTATAACGATTGATGAGTTGCGATGGATGTTAGGAATACCAGAGAGCTATAATACAGGCATGGTACAGAAAAGGGTGCTGGAACCCGCTAAAGTCGAAATTGAAGAAAATGGCGAGATTCACTTTACATATAAACCAATATATGAACCTGTTAAAAGAGGCCGTCCAATTGTATCCTCCTTTGAATTTATCATAGAACGCAGCTTTTCAAAAAAGTCGTATATTGATACTACTTCCTATGAGGTTATAGAGAATGGCATGGATGATGATAAACTAGCGGGAAGTATCGTTACGAATCTTGAAATAACACAATTAGAGGCATGGGATATCATTAATACAGCTAAAAAGAAAGGATATATTAAGCCAGACGGTAATATGGAGCAATTGGCTGATATTATAAAATATTGTATGGAGCAGAAACCAGCCAAGCCTACAAATTATATATTAAAAATTCTTGAAAATGGGTTTGTGGAGCCAAAAACAAAAAAGAAAGAAAAGAATAAGGATAGTTTATTAAATCAATATGCTAACATTGATTATGATGAGTTTGAAAGTCAGATTTTGGCAAACTAATCAAATGAGAAATACACCAATTCATATAAATATTTGGTGTATTTTTTATGCGCATGGTCACCTGAATCTTTTCCGGGTTTCAGTTATACCTTTCTGTATAATCAAACCCATAAAATTTGCTCAGCTCTGTCGCTTCTAAAAATAGCAAAATTCTATCACTATGCTGGTTCTGTTTCGATTTTCAGATGAGGCTGCAAATTTTTGCTATGATATGGAAGTAGTTTCATACCTATGATCATTTATGCATTAAGTAAAGAAATGGTTGCAGGATATCAATTGTAAATGTTTCGAATAAAATCTGATATATAACAGAATTATAAAAGATATTATACTAAAAAGCGAGAATCTCGCCGAAACCGTTCAAACCCAGTAAAATCAATGGTTTAAGGGGGATTTTATAAAAAAATTTTAAGGAGTATTTGCATATTGTAAAATGTAATTAAAAAAAACATCAATAATTATTGCATACATAACAGAGTTAAGGTATTATGAATATATCATGTAGGAGAATGAAAAAGCCAAGAAAGCGAGAATCTCGCCAAACCCTCTCAACATCAGTAAATACAAGGCTTTGAAGGGAATATGCAAAACAAAAATAAAAACGGAGGTACAGGTATGACAAAAACAATAATGGTCAGTAATCAAAAAGGAGGGGTGGGAAAAACCACAACAACGTTGGAATTGGGGGCGATATATGCACGTAAGGGGAAAAGAGTTCTTGTAATTGATTTGGATGGTCAGGTTAATCTGTCTATGTATGTGAATGCAAAGTATGATGATAAGAATATACCAACAATAAGGGATGTATTATTAGAAATAAAAGAGATACTGAAGAGTTCTGAACCAGAAACAGATGATATGGAGGATGGAGAAGATGATATCATTACAAGGTCAATTCAGACAACTGGTGAGGGATTTGATATTATAGCAGGACATAGGAACCTTTCAAATGCATTGGCTGAATTTAGTGATACAACAGATGTATTCCTGTTAAAAGAACTAATATCCTGTTTGGAGGATTATGACTATATACTTATTGATAGTGCGCCTGCAAGAAGTCCTTTGCTGAATATGGGTTATGTTGCTGCCAACTATTGCCTTATACTTACAGAAGCAGATAAGGCATCCCAGGATGGCGTTAAGCAGGTAGTGACAGACATTAAGCTTTTGAAGAAAAGTAAAATGTCAGATATCGTTATTTTAGGAATATTGTTAAACAAAAATGAAGATTTAAAAAATCAGGAAGAAGCATACGAAGATTTGTGTGTATTTGGTAAAACAAATGACTGTATGCCCTTTGAAACCATAATCAGCAAGGCTGCTGGTGCCACAACCGCGAAAAATATGTATAAATCCATACATGCTTATAGAGATACAAAAGGAATTGATAAAAGAAGCATACAGGGGATATTGACTGATTTTGAAAATCTGGCAGTTGAAATTGAGAAGAGAATAGAAAAATTAGAGAGGTAGAAAAATGGCAAGGAGCAGATTAAGAAATTTAACGGCAAGGGCGCAGGAAAGTGCTGTGGCAGATGATAAGTATAAAGTCAACGAGGAAGATACTCCGTTAATAGATGTGGTAAATGAATTAAAGAATACTTCTTCTTTTGAGGTTAGTATGGAAGATGCAGAAATTCTTTTACCCTATCCGGATAAAGGAATAAGGCTGCAGCTGCACACCGGATATAAGAGAGATACTTTAAAAGAGTCTATGCAGCATGACGGAATTATTGAACCCTGTATTATCTGGCTCAAAGAAGGAAAAAAAATCATACTTGCAGGGCATAACCGGGCAGATATTGCAAAAGAGCTTAATATTAAAGTACCATGTATTATAAGAACAGATCTTGACACAAAAAAAGCTGAAAGAATCGTTATCATTACCAATCTGCAAAACAGGCAGATTAATGAGATGAAGCCCAGTGAGCTTTCAAGGATGCTTACTAGATTAATAGAGGGGTATGATGACAGTGTTTATAAGTCAGAGATATATAAAGATATAGATGATGAATTTTCACTGAGCAGAACAAAAGTATTATGGTATTTAAAAATTAATTCTCTTAATACTTTTCTTCTTGAAATGCTGGATAATGATAATATGCCGCTTACAGCTGCATATAAACTGGCATGTTCAACAAGTTATAATCAAAACCAGCTTGCAGATTTTATTAAAAGGAATGAAATAAAAAAAGTCAGTATAACTGATACAGAAAAGCTCACGATGAGGAAAACTACAGACTGGGATGAAGAATTTATGATGGTGATATTTGGCCTTATAGAAAAGAGCAAGAAACCTAGAAAGACAACAACCGTATCCGTAAAGCTGAAAGACATAGAAAAATTTGCAATTGGAGAGCAGGTAACAGCTTCAAGTATTATAGGAGTGTATAAGTTCAAAAACGATATTAAGAGCAGATTTGAGGAAAAAGGTTATGAATATAGTGAGGAGGTTGTATTGAAGGCGATTGAAGAATATCTTGGGAAAACAAAACAGCAGAGTTAACAAATAATGTAAATGGCAGATCGAAAGGTCTGCTTTTTTAATACTTTCCTACTTGACTAATTCATGGCTATTCATATTTACTATGAAAGATGATGTTAAGAAGGCGCGAGGCATGGCAGATATTTTGGAACGGATGGAGTTTTAGACGGAAAGGGCGGAAGGATATGTTTGCAGATTATCATGTATTGACTTTATCGCCAGTATATGTTAGCTTTTTTACAATTATAATGCAAAGGAGCTGCCCATGAAACAACAGTCTTCCATATTAAAAGATCTAAAAGAAGTCCGTATCCACGGAACAAAATCGTTTCCATGTGCAATCTATCGAACGCACTCCGTGGGAAAGGGTGTTTTTGTAAAGCATCACTGGCACGATGAAGTAGAAATTTTATATTTTTCAGGAGGAGCATTCCGGTTGGAGATTAATATGGAGTCGTTTCCAATCCAATCAGAATGTTTTTATTTTGTCAATCCCGGCGAATTGCACAGTATTGTCACTGAGACATCTGAGCGCTATTGGGAGGATGCGGTTGTATTTTCCCCGAACATTATGGGTTTCGATTCCGGTGATGAGGTGCAAATCCGTCTGATCAAGCCGATACAAAATGGAAAGCTCCTCTTTCCGCGCTGTATCACGCCGCAGCATCCTGCATTTTCTGTACTGCGCAATGCTTTTGTTGATATCATGCGCGCTTTTGGTCAGAGGACAGAGGAGGGACAGGAGGCAGCGCATGCTCATCTGGCGGACAGCATTCTGGTGACAGACGATCTGACCAGTCAATTGTATGTAAAGTCTTCCCTGATGTATATTCTTGCCACGCTTTCTGCCCATGGGCTTTTTACAGCCACGGAAAGGAATTTTGACAGGCGTGTGGAGAGCATTAAGACAGCGCTTACATTTATTAAGGACAATTATCAAAATAAGATCTATATTTCGGACCTTGCAGGTCAGGTCAACTTAAATGAACAGTATTTCTGCCGCCTTTTCAGAAAAGCAATTGGGTGTTCACCCATAGAATATATCAACGAGTACCGCATTAAACAGGCGAAGCGCCTTCTGGAAGAAACGGAGCTGCAGGTGACGGAAGTCTGTCTGGAATGTGGTTTTAATAATATAGGAAATTTCCTGCAGGAATTCCGAAAACATACAGGAACGACACCATTGCAGTACCGAAAACACATGGAATTATTTTAAAAGTAATAATAAAAGTCATAATACCGTAGTTTTTAATCAGATAACCGTAAGACATTTTGTGCAGATGTCATTAAAATGTAGTTAATCATTCAAATCAAACAGCGGACAGGGCTGATTCGCACAAAAAATACATGATTCTAAAATCAGGAGGTACGATTATGAACAAAAAATGGTGGCATGACAAGGTTGCATATCAGATTTATCCCAAGAGTTTTTATGACTCCAACGGCGACGGCATTGGCGATATCCCCGGCATTATCAGTAAACTGGGTTACCTTGCAGATTTAGGTATCGACATCCTTTGGCTGTCCCCCTGCTATCAGTCTCCTCTGGCTGATCAGGGATATGACATTTCGGATTACTACAGCATTGATCCCCGTTTTGGCACGATGGAGGATATGGAGCGGCTGATTGCGGAGGCGAAGAAACGAGGCATCTGTATTCTCATGGACTTGGTGGTCAATCACTGTTCAGATGAACATGAGTGGTTCAGGAAAGCCTGTGAGAACCCGGAGGGAAAATATGGGAAATACTTTTATCTGAGGGATAAAAAGGAAGGAGATCTGCCTACGAACTGGCGCTCTTATTTTGGCGGTCCTGTGTGGGAGGACTTACCGGGCACAGACAAACAGTATCTCCATGTCTTTCACAGGAAACAGCCCGACCTGAACTGGGAAAACCCGGAAGTGCGGGAGGAGGTTTACAGGAATATCAACTGGTGGCTGGACAAAGGTCTTGGTGGTTTCCGTATTGATGCCATCATCAATATAAAGAAAGCGCTTCCATTTCGCGACTATGAACCGGACAGGGAGGATGGTCTGTGCAGCATCAATGCCATGCTGACGGAGGCGAAAGGAATCGGGGTTTTTTTAGGCGAGATGCGAGACCGCACATTTAAGAAATATGATGCTTTTGCAGTGGGAGAAGTATTTAATGAAAAGCCTGAGGAAATCCCGGAATTTATCGGGGACGACGGCTATTTCTCAAGTATGTTTGACTTCAATGAGGCGGTTTTCGGCGGCAGCGAAAAGGGGTGGTATGACATCACACCCATCACGCCGGACGATTATAAAAAATGCTGTTTCGAGGCGCAGGCGAGGGTAGGTGATATTGGTTTTCTTTCCAACATCATTGAGAACCACGATGAGCCCCGGGGCGTCAGCCGTTATATTCCGGAAGGGGACTGTTGCATTGAGAGCAAGAAGATGCTGGCGGCACTGAACTTTATGCTACGGGGGCTGCCGTTTATCTATCAGGGACAGGAATTAGGGATGGAAAATGTACCAATTGCGTCTATTGACGAGGTGGATGACATCTCTGCGCGTGACGAGTACCAGGTTGCACTGGAAGCGGGACTTTCGTCAGAGGAAGCGCTGAAGGTCGTATCAAAATACAGCCGCGACAATGCGCGCACGCCGATGCAGTGGTCGGATGAGACGAATGCAGGATTTACCACCGGCACACCGTGGCTGAAAGTCAATCCCAATTATCTGTCCATCAATGCAGCAGCACAGATGAAAGACGAAGATTCTGTTTACTCTTTTTATAAAAAAATGATTGCACTCCGCAAAGATCCGGTCTATAAAGAAACGATTGTGTACGGCGCGCTGGAACCAGTGTGGGCAGAGCGGCATAACCTCATGGCATATTACCAGAAAGGGGAGCGGACGCTGCTGGTGGTCGGAAATTACCAGAGGGACGAGCAGGAGGTGAAACTGCCAACAGTGTATAAGAACGTGCTGTTGAATAATTACCACGATATTGCGCAGGAAAACGGGACAGTCAGACTACACGGATATCAGGTTTTGGTGTTGGAAATGAGTGCGTAGTATAGAAAGAAATGGAGAGAAAAGGAAGGGAAACAGTATGAACAGAACATGGTGGAAAGAAGCTGTTATTTATCAGATTTATCCGCGCAGCTTTATGGACAGCGATGGAGATGGGATTGGCGACCTGCAGGGGATTATCAGCAGGCTGGATTATTTAAAATATCTGGGGATTGATGTGATCTGGCTCTCGCCGGTGTATAAGTCGCCCAACGACGATAACGGGTATGATATCAGCGATTATCAGGATATTATGGACGAATTTGGCACAGTGAAGGATTTTGACGAGCTTCTGGCAGCTGCCCATGAGTGCGGGATAAAAATTGTCATGGACCTGGTGGTGAACCATACGTCGGACGAACATCAATGGTTTGTGGAGAGCCGAAAGTCGAAGGATAATGCATATCGTGATTATTATATCTGGCGTGAGGGCAGGGATGCGCAGACGCCGCCGAATAACTGGGGTTCCTGTTTTGGCGGATCAGCATGGCAGTATGACGAAACGACAGGCATGTACTATCTTCACCTCTTTTCGAAAAAGCAGCCTGACCTGAACTGGGATAATCCCAAAGTGCGCAGGGAAGTATTTGATATGATGACATGGTGGTGCCACAAGGGCATCGACGGTTTTCGCATGGATGTCATCAGCATGATTTCCAAGACAAAGGAGATGCCGGACGGCAAGGATGGGGATTTTAGTCCCTACTGCATCCACGGACCGAATGTCCATAAGTATCTGCGGGAAATGAATGAGAAGGTGTTGTCAAAGTATGATATTATGACTGTCGGTGAGACAGCGGGTGTGACCATAGAACAGGCACAGCAGTACGCCGGTGAGGATGCGCATGAGCTGAACATGGTATTCCAGTTTGAGCATGTGGAGGGGGACGGCAAGTATGGAAAGTGGACGGATGAGAAAATCCCGCTTGTCACGTTGAAGAAAATCCTGTCCCGCTGGCAGACGGAGCTTTATGGCAAGGCATGGAACAGCCTGTTCTGGGATAACCACGACCAGCCCCGCGCCGTCTCACGCTTTGGTGACGACCGTCCCATGTACCGGGAGGCATCTGCCAAGATGCTTGCCACCTGTCTGCATATGCTGCAGGGCACGCCGTACATCTATCAGGGAGAAGAGCTGGGAATGACCAACTATCCTTTCCAGAGTCCGGACGACTTCCGTGATATCGAGAGTATCAATGCGTACAGGGAATGGTGCAGTGAAGGAAAGCTGTCCCGCGAGGTGTTCTGGCCATGCATTACTTTTAAGAGCCGCGACAATGCCAGAACACCAGTACAGTGGGACGATTCGCCGCAGGCGGGTTTTACCACAGGAACGCCTTGGATAGCAGTTAATCCTAACTATACGGAGATTAATGCAAAGGCAGAGACCGCAGATGTCAAATCCGTGTTCCATTATTATAAGAAACTGATCGCACTCAGAAAGGAAAATCCGGTTGTGGTGTACGGTAAGTATGAGGCGGTGATGGAAGATAGTGAAGAGCTGTTTGTCTACACAAGAGAGTTGGATCACGAGAAGCTTTTGGTCGTGTGCAGTTTCTGCGACCATGCGACAAACTTCACCATACCGACGGACTTTGTAGGAGCCTCCTGCCTGATTTCCAATGTAGAGAATGAATATGACAAAGCCGGGATGACGCTGAAACCCTATGAGGCTTTTGTGCTGTATCGTAAAATATCATAAATGAGAAAAAGCTGTTGTTTTCATAAAGTTGTAAATTGTGAAAGCAGCAGCTTTTTTGCGGGAAGGAAATCCGGGAGATTCGATATTGAAAATTGACCGGAAGATTTTCGGTTCAGTACAGAGGTTTTTGTGAACGATGGGGGGCAGGTACTGACCTCGATTATGTATACAGAACAGTCTGGGACGGCATTTCTTTTCTGGCGGATGGAGTTGTCTAAAGGGACAAACTTTAATACAAAATAAGTCTTTCATTTCGGAGGGCTATTCTTCTGCAAGTCATGAAAAAGCCTTATTCTGTGGGCTTTCTTGGATTTCATCTCTTTCTATGCTTTGCGCTGGATTCTCAAATTTCCATGGAATAAGGAATCTTTAAACCTCGGGAATCGTATTATACTGGCAGATGCACACCCCTCGGAGAGCAGCAGGGGCAGATCTATTTGATGCTTCGGTTGATGGATTTCTTGCGCCCGCCTTTGGAGCTTCCGGTTGTCTGCAGGCGGCTAGCTTCATGGATGCTGCACCAGCCATACGCGCCGTGCCCGCCGTCTGGGGACACGGTGATGGCCGGGCGGGTAAGCTCTCCATGGTAGAAATGCTTATTAAATAGGTCAAACATTTCCTCGGTTTTCTTTACAATTTCGGATATATTGAGCATTGATATGTCCTCCTTAAAATTATCTTTTAATTCTAAGTGACACAGATTACACATTTTTAGCATGAAAGCAAGTATGAAAAGTAGGAGCATGCATATTTCTTTAGTTGGAATTATGTCTTATTGTAATTGTTGACATTACAACAAAAAGGGGATAAAATATCAGGGAGGAAAGAGAGGTGTTATTCAATGCAGATTTCAAGCAGATTTACTTTGGCAGTTCATATTTTTGCCTGCATAGATGTATTTAAGGATGATTATAAGGTGACAAGCGATTTTCTGGCGGGCAGCACGAATGTGAATCCGGTGATTGTCCGTAAGATACTAGGGCAGTTAAAGGCGGCAGGGCTTGTAGAGGTGGCCAGGGGTTCCGGTGGGGCTTCTATCACCAAACCTTTAAACGAGATTTCTTTCCTTGATATCTACAATGCGGTTGAATGTATTGAAAACGGAGAATTGTTTCACTTTCATGAGAATCCAAATACAGATTGTCCGGTTGGAAGGAATATCCATGCGGTTTTGGATGATAAGCTGATGCGGGTGCAAAAGGCCATGGAGACCGAGCTGTCTTCCATCACCTTGGAAGATATCAGGCAGGATACAAAGAAATTAATTGATCTGAGATAATTGGAATTTGGGGCATTTTACCAAAGCCCCAAATTTTTTTTGAAAAATTAATTGTAACTATTGACATTACAACAAGTGTGTGTTAATATCTAGTTGTAACTAAGATATTTACAACAAACAAATTGCGAAAGGCAGGTATTTATTATGAAGATTGCGGTAGTGTGTGCAAACGGTAAGGCAGGACAGTTGATCACTAAGGAAGCGGTACAGCGTGGGCTTGACGTCACGGCAGTTGTGCGGGGCGAAAACAAATCAGCAGCGTCCCAGTCCATAAGCAGGGATGTACTGGACATCATGGCGGAAGACCTGAAAGGCTTTGACGCGGTGGTTGATGCGTTTGGAGCATGGACGGAAGAAACGCTTCCTCTGCATAGTTCATCCCTGAAAGTTCTGTGTGACGCGCTGTCCGGTACAGATATCCGTCTACTGGTGGTTGGCGGCGCCGGAAGTTTGTATGTAAATCCAGAACATACGGCCTGCGTTGCCGATGGCCCGGATTTCCCGGATATGTTCAAACCGCTTGCAGCCGCAATGGCAAAGGCGCTTTCTGAGCTTCGGCAGAGAAATGATGTGAAGTGGACTTACATAAGCCCTGCAGGGGATTTCCAGGCGGAAGGCGAGCGCAGCGGCGAATATATCCTTGGTGGAGAGGAATTGACACTGAATGAAAAGGGCGAGAGCATTATCAGCTATGCGGATTATGCCGTTGCCATGGTGGATGAGATCGTGAAAGGCGGACATATCCAGGAGCGGATCAGCGTGGTTCGGAAATAAAACCGGCATATTCAATTGTTATCAAATAAATCTATTATAAAAGATGGAGGTATCCCAGAATGAAGAAAGTAGTGGAATTTTTACAAGCAAACCCGGTTCAATATTTGGCGACAGTTGGTCGTGACGGCAAGGCAAAGTGCCGCCCGTTCATGTTCTGCTTTGAGCAGGACGGGAAGTTGTGGTTCTGCACCAACAATACGAAGGATGTTTATAAGGATATGCAGGCAAATCCGGAGGTTGAGGTGTCTGTTTCATCCCCTGAGTATGCGTGGATTCGTCTGGCAGGAAAGGCTGTGTTTGAGAATAACATGGCTGTCAAGGAGGGCTGCATGAACAACCCGATTGTCAAGGGGCAGTATCAGACTGCGGACAATCCGGTTTTTGAAGTATTCTATCTTGAAGATCCCCATGGCGTGATTGCTGACTTCTCTGGCAATCCTCCATATGAATTTTAAGGCGGGATAAGATATGTCTTCAGGGCAGGGTGAAATTCCTGACCGGCAGTATAGTCTGCGACCTGGCGAACGGCTGATACGGTGAGATTCCGTGACCGACGGTTACTGTAGAGGTATGCGGGGAGCAATCCGGAGGGTGGTTCCCCGTAATAGTCCGGATGGAAGAAGATATGACAAGGGCTGTTTTGAAGGGGCTCTTAATCCAAATCATATCTCATAGGAGATTTATGAATAAGACAATTATTTTAAAGAGAAGAACGGATATAAAAATGGTTCGTTATAATGCAAGGGCAGTTACAATAACTGCCATGCTTGCGGCAGTTTCGTATATTTTGGGTTTTGTGGAATTTCCCGTTCCGCTGTCCCCGGCATTTGCCCGGATGGATTTGTCGGATTTCCCGGCTCTGGTCGGGGCGTTTGCTTTTGGGCCGGTTTCTGGAATCATGATTGAGCTTGTAAAAAATGGGCTGCAGCTGCTATCTACTTCAACGGGAGGTGTCGGGGAGTTGGCGAATTTCTTTATAGGGGCTTCCTTTGTGTGGGAAGCGGGCTTTGTATATAGATTTCATAAAACAAAGAAGACGGCATGGGTTTCCTGCATAGTGGGCAGTTTTATTATGGGGATCGCTGCGGCAGTTGCAAACTATTTTATCTTGCTTCCCATGTTTGAGATATTTATGCCGCTTGACCAGGTGATTGCTTCTTTTGGCGCGTTTGTCCCTTTTATTCGGACGAAATTGGACGTGGTGCTGTTTAATGTTTTTCCGTTCAATGTGCTGAAAGGGCTGGTGATTGGGACTTTTACAATGGTAGTTTATAAAAGGCTTACACCGGTATTGAAAGGGGTGCGCTAAATTATGGAAAACAAAGTGTATTTGAAAAAACTGGTGGAGGAGCTTCATTCCGCAACAGTGGCTACGATAGGGGCAGACGGCCATCCCCAGACCCGAGTGATCGATATGATGCTTTGGGATGATAAGGGTGTATATTTTTTGACGGCCAAAGGGAAGGAATTTTACAGGCAGGTCATGGAGCAGCAGTTTATCGCGGTTTCCGCAACGAAAGGCAAGGTCTCCGTTTCCCTGCGGGGGAAAGTGAAAAATATTGGTTCGAAGAGATTGGATGAGATTTTTGAGAAGAATGTATATATGCAGGAAATCTATCCAGATGATACGCGCACGGCGTTGGAGGTGTTCTGCGTGTATGAGGCCGAAGGGGAATACTTTGATATCGGCGACCCGTCGCATGTAGTCAGAGACAGCTTTGTGATCGGGGATATAAAAACAAAGCAGATAGGATATTTTGTAGGCCAGGGCTGTATCGGATGTAAATTGTGCTATTCTGTCTGCCCGCAGAAATGTATCGACATATCAGGCAAACCTGTGGTGATTGACCAGAACTGCTGTCTGCATTGTGGGCAGTGTGCGGAAATCTGCCCGAAGCAGGTTATCGAGAAAAGGAGTTAGACATGGATCAGGGTGAACGGAGGAAGTTTTTGATACGGGGACTTCTGCAGGAAAATGTGCAGTACCAGGATTGTGAGATCCCGGCATGGGAAGAGGAGCAACGGCAGCTGCTCCGGGGATTGATGAATGTCCGGCCTCCCCGGAGGATCGGCAGGGAGTTCCTCAAAGTGCAGGATGAATATCTGCAGGCGGAAACGGCTGCGAAAGGGATTACGGAACTGGATGACCTGGATTCGGTATCGGAAGGCTTATATCTCTGGCAGGGGGATATCACTACATTGCGCTGTGACGCCATCGTGAATGCGGCAAACAGCGGCATGACGGGATGTTATGTGCCAAACCATAGGTGTATTGACAACTGCATCCATTCTTTCAGCGGGATACAGCTCCGCATTGACTGTGCGGAAATGATGCGGATGCAGGGGCATGAGGAAGAAACGGGGAAGGCGAAAATAACGAAAGCCTATAACCTTCCATGCAGATATATTCTGCATACGGTGGGGCCGATTATCAGCGGTACTCCTACAAAGGCAGACTGTGAAATGTTGGCGGGGTGTTATCGTTCCTGTCTGGAACTGGCGGCGGAAAACAACTTGGAGAGTGTGGCGTTCTGCTGTATTTCTACTGGGGAGTTCCATTTTCCTAACGACAAGGCGGCGCAGATTGCGGTAGGCGCGGTTATGGAATTTATGCAGCAGGAAACAAGTGTGAAGAAGGTGGTTTTTAATGTTTTCAAGGATCTGGACAAAGAAATCTACAGAAAATTATTCTGAGGGTATCGGCAGGCTGAAAGAGGCGGTAAAAGAGACGGATGCTGTTGTGATAGGCGCAGGTTCCGGTTTATCGACTTCGGCGGGGTTTGCCTATTCTGGGGAGCGGTTTGAGAAATATTTCGGGGATTTTATTGAAAAATACCATATCCGGGATATGTATTCTGGAGGGTTTTATCCATACTCCACTCTGGAAGAATACTGGGCATGGTGGAGCAGGCATATTTATTATAACCGGTATGTGGATGCCCCAAAGCCGGTATATCCGGCATTGTATGAGGTGGTTAAGGACAAGGATTATTTTGTACTGACAACGAATGTAGACCACCAGTTCCAGAAAGCGGGATTCAATAAAAAAAGGCTGTTTTATACACAGGGGGATTATGGGCTGTGGCAGTGTTCCGGGCCATGCCATCATAAAACGTATGATAATGAGGATGCGGTACGGAAGATGATTTCAGAGCAAAGGGATATGAAGATTCCGACGGAACTGATACCAAAATGTTCCGTCTGTGGAGCGCCTATGACAATGAATCTGCGTTGTGACGATACTTTTGTGCAGGACGAAGGCTGGTATGCGGCATCAGAGCGGTACAATGATTTTATCCGTCGGCATAAAGAGAGGCGTATTCTGTTTCTGGAGCTTGGAGTGGGAGGAAATACCCCAGTTATCATTAAATATCCGTTCTGGCAGATGACAGCAGAAAATCCGGAGGCTATGTATGCCTGCATAAATTATGGTGAGGCTGTCTGCCCGAAGGATATTGAGGGACAGTCCATATGCCTGAATGGGGATATAGGTGAGGTTATTTTTGATATTTTAAAGTGAACAAGGCAAGCTAATCTTGCCCGGAAAGGCAGTCTGCCTTCTTCTCTAAAACTTTCCGGTTTGGCATGGTGATTATTATCACGCTTGGAAGCCACTGTGCTCACACTTTGGAGCCACTGCATTTTCACCATAATTATCATGCTTGAGAGCCACCATAAAATACTATATATAGTTTTATCACAAATGGCATGACTACCGTCATAGCCATGCCACCGTTATTATAAACATCTGAAATCAGCCTAATGAATCAATTATAGCTTTTGCCCTCTTGGAATCGTACAGTTTTCTCAGATTATTATCTGTCGTAGGTATCGTATAAGAGTTATGGATGATTCTGTCCATTATGGAATCTGCCTGTGTTCC
>CAMWXE010000104.1 GCA_947178145.1 uncultured Lachnospiraceae bacterium
CCGCCTAAGAAATTCTAAAACTTCACACAAGAAGAACGCAAGAGCAGCGTTCTACACGGCGTAAGTATCATAATATAGGAAGGAAGAAGAGAATTACTAAGGCGGCAAAATACGCCGCCTAAGAAATTCTAAAACTTCACACAAGAAGAACGCAAGAGCAGCGTTCTACGCGGTATAAGCTTCATAATATAGAAAGGAATAAGGGTTATAGAAGATGGGAAAACCAACAGGATTTATGGATTATGAGAGAAAAACTTCCACGGCAGAAGCGCCAAAGGAGCGGATCGGGCACTTCAATGAATTCCATGAGCATCTTCCTGTGGAGGAGCAGCAGAAACAGGGCGCGAGGTGTATGGAGTGCGGCGTGCCGTTCTGTCAGTCCGGGATGACGATCGCCGGAATGACCTCCGGCTGTCCGCTGCACAATCTGGTGCCGGAGTGGAATGACCTGGTGTATACGGGCAACTGGGAGCGCGCATATAACAGACTGAAAAAGACAAATAACTTTCCGGAGTTTACTTCCAGAGTGTGTCCTGCGCTCTGCGAGAATGCCTGTACCTGTGGCCTGAACGGTGACGCAGTGGCGACAAAGGAAAATGAGTATGCCATTATCGAGAATGCATACAGGACAGGGCTTGCGGACGCGAAACCGCCCAAAGTGCGCACCAACAAGACCGTTGCCGTGGTCGGAAGCGGTCCTGCTGGACTTGCCGTGGCGGACCAGCTCAATAAGAGAGGACACAACGTCACCGTGTTTGAGCGGAGTGACCGCCTTGGCGGATTGCTGATGTACGGGATTCCGAACATGAAGCTCGAGAAGCACATCATCGACCGCAAGATCAGGATTATGGAGGAGGAAGGTGTCAAATTTTTCACAAACACCGATATCGGCAGGGATGTCAAGTCCAGGAAGCTTGTGGAGGGATTTGACCGAATCGTGTTTGCGTGCGGGGCTTCGAATCCAAGGGATATCAGTGCGCCGGGAAGAGATGCAAAAGGGATTTATTTCGCGGTAGACTTCTTAAAAGGTGTGACCAAGAGCCTTCTGGATTCCAACCTTGCGGACAATGCTTATGTGTCTGCAAAGGGAAAAGATGTGGTGATTATTGGCGGCGGCGACACAGGAAATGACTGCGTGGGAACGTCAATTCGACTGGGTGCAAAGTCAGTGACGCAGGTCGAGATGATGCCCAAAGCGCCGGATACCAGGGCAGAGAACAACCCATGGCCGGAGTGGCCGAAAATCTGCAAGACCGACTACGGTCAGGAGGAGGCGATCGCTTTGTTCGGGCAGGATCCCCGCATCTATGAGTCCACAGTCAAGGAGTTCATCAAGGACAAGAGCGGTAATCTCTGCGGCGTGAAGATCGTCAAACTCACATGGGAAGAAGACCCCGAGAGCGGCAGGATGAACAGGAAAGAGATCGAGGGGAGCGAGCAGGTGCTGGAAGCCCAGCTTGTGCTGATCGCGGCAGGTTTCCTCGGCAGCCAGAAATATGTCGCGGACGCGTTTGGGCTGGAGCTGGACGCGCGCACCAATGTAAAGACAGAGCCGGGCAGATTCAGGACCAGTGCGGACAACATCTTTGTCGCGGGCGATATGCACACAGGGCAGTCCCTTGTCGTCAAGGCAATCCGTCAGGGGCGCGAGTGCGCGCGCGAAGTCGATGAGAGCCTGATGGGGTACTCGAATATGTATATTCAGTAGGGAAGGCTTTCCGTTATTCCGTTATCCCGATTTCATCGTATCTTGAACTTCGTCTGTGTTTGTGCTATCATATTATCGTTAAATGTCGGAAATGGAAGGCAGCGCATGGCAAGACCGATCCGGTGCAGGAGAATTTGTTCTGATTCTGAATATGACCGCTTTGCCCCATGTGGAAAGGAAAGTGCAGAGCAGGTTTTGCTGACCGTGGACGAATTGGAAGCAGTCCGTCTGATCGGCTATGAAAAGAGAACCCATGAGCAGTAGACACTTTGTATTTCCGGCGGCAATTATGTGCTCTGTAACGGTTCTGCATGGATGAGCTGCGCTAAAAAGTGTGACAGGGCAGAATATGCGGCTGAAACTGCCGGAGAAGGAAAGGGGAAACAGGATTATGAAGGTTGCGGTTACGTATGAAGATGGAAACGGGGGTGGATGTCAGTGAGCAGATATGAATTTACAAAGAAACTGGAGACCGGAAACGCGATCATAGACAAAGAACACCGGGAACTGTTTCAGGCGGTGAACAAACTGCTCGATGCCTGCAGTGCGGGCAAGGGGCGGACTTCCATGGACGAGACGATACAGTTCCTGAATAGTTACGTGGACAAACATTTTGCACATGAGGAGCAGCTGCAGAGACAGAGCGGCTATCCCGGCTTAACAGCACACAGGGCATTCCACGAAAACTATAAGAAGACACTCAGGGAGATCACGTCACGCATATCGGCATCCGGACCGACGATTGTGGAGCTGGGGAATCTGAACAAGCATATCAGTGTCCTTGTTTCACATATCAGCACGGAGGATAAAAAACTGGGTGAATTTCTAAATAAGCAATAAATTGTCTCCGGGTGATACCTGTGGAAAAAGAGTGCAGCTGACAAGGAAACCAGAAGAAGGCACTGCATTGGAAAATCTCGTCAGAAATTGGAATCGTGGGCTGCATGGTCTGTGCAGATCGGGGTATCAAAAGGGTTGAATTCGAGCTGAAACAGTTGTGAGAAAAAGGACAGGGTGGCATTATGGACAATGATTCAAAAATGATTGATGAGGTATTGAGGCATTTGGACAGTGAGCTGGAGCACGGAGCCGCGCGGATGAGTGTGATCTTTGATGACAATGCCAGGGAAGCGAAGTTGGTATCACACAAATGCTGCAACAGTTATGGCAGACCAGCCACAGAGACTGTGGGGCTGCTCGACATGTACACGGATATCAGTGCGGGCGCTTCGGACAGAGGATAGGAATGGGGCGAAAAGAAGGGGCACAAATAGAATCAGTTGAGAAACATCCTTTAGTGGCTAAAAGAGAAAGCCAGAAAGTAATTGTAAAATCTTTCTGGCTTTCTCTTTTCTATACAGATTTTGCTGCGATATAAAAGCTCTATCCCATAACGATCTCAACATTCACGTCAGACTTTCCAGCCGCAAACGGAATCACACAGCCGTCAACTTGAACGCCGTCAACTGTCATGGAAGCGACGCCCTTCTGTACGTTGTCCGGATTCTTGACAGTGATGTGATATACTACGTCGCGGAAGCGTCTTGTAAGCGCAAAATCCCCAAAACCCGTCGGCACACATGGATTGACGCTGAGTCCCTTGTGTGTCGGGTATATGCCGAGGATATACTGTGAGATATTCGTGAAAGTCCATGCGGCAGTGCCGGTGAGCCAGCTGTTTTTCGCCTCGCCGTGATACTTGGCGTCGCGCCCTGCGACCATCTGCGAGTACACATAAGGCTCTGTCCGGTGAATCTCGCTGATATCCTCCACATAGGCCGGACAGGTTTTCTGATAGATCTCAAATGCCCTGTCGCCGCGTCCAATCACCGTCTCTGCGATGGAAACCCAAGGGTTGTTGTGACAGAAGATACCTGCATTTTCCTTGTATCCAGGCGGATAGGAGGAGATTTCGCCAAGCTCGACATGATACTTTGTGTAGGCAGGCTGTAAAATCATCACACCATACTTTGTGTCGAGCCTTTCCTTTACGGAGTTCAAGGCTTTCTCAGCCAGACCCTCCTTCACACCGATGCCGGCAAGCACACAGAAGCCCTGCGGCTCAATATAAATCTGCCCCTCCTCACACTCTTTGGAACCGACTTTGTTGCTGTATGCGTCATAGGCTCTCACAAACCATTCGCCGTCCCAGCCGTCCTTTAGAACAGAATCATACATAACTGCAACTTCGTCCCTGGCGCGCTTTGCCTCGGCATCATCGCCAAGCAGTTCCGCGAGCTGTGCGTACTCCTCGCCGTATTTGACAAACATGCCGGCGATAAATACAGACTCGGCTACAGGCCCCTCACTCGGTCCGAAAGTCTGGAAGGATTCGCCCGGATGCTCGGAGAAGCAGTTGAGGTTTAAGCAGTCGTTCCAGTCAGCGCGTCCGATGAGCGGCAGATTGTGCGGCCCTTTGTGGTTTACGATGTAGTCAAACGAGCGCTTTAAGTGCTCCATCAATGTTGTGGCAACGCTCATGTCATTGTCGTAAGGCACCATTTCTTTTAAGATAGTCAGATCGCCCGTCTCACGAACGTATGCACTGGTTCCGGCAATCAGCCACAGCGGATCGTCATTGAAACCGCTTCCGATATCGGAGTTTCCTTTCTTGGTGAGCGGCTGATACTGGTGATAAGCGCTTCCGTCCTGGAACTGCGTGGAGGCGATATCGATAATGCGCTCCCTTGCGCGGTCAGGAATCAGATGCACGAAGCCAAGCAGATCCTGGCACGAATCACGAAATCCCATTCCGCGGCCGATACCGGACTCATAGTAAGAGGCAGAGCGGCTCATGTTGAATGTCACCATACACTGATACTGATTCCAGATGTTGACCATTCTGTTGACTTTTTCGTTGGAAGACTCCACCACATAGCGGCCAAGCAGGTCTTTCCAGTATGCATTTAACTCTGCAAAAGCCTTGTCGACGGCGGCATCGGAGTTGTACTTTGCAATCATCGTGTCTGCAGGCTTCTTGTTCACGACATTTGGCGCCTCAAACTTTTCTTCGACAGGATTCTCCAGATAGCCGAGGAGGAACACGTAAGATTTCTCTTCGCCGGGGGCAAGGGTGATATTGATCTGATGCGCTGCGATCGGAGACCAGCCGCTCGCCATCGAATTTGTGCACTTACCGGCAAGTACAGCTTCGGGCTTGTCAGCGCCGTTGTATGTACCGATAAAGCTGTCGCGGATTGTGTCAAACCCGTCCACATCGGTGTTCACGGTATAGACAGCGTAGTGGTTTCTGCGCTCGCGGTACTCGGTCTTGTGGTAGATGGTGGAGCCGATTACCTCGACTTCGCCTGTGCTCAGATTTCTCTGGAAGTTTCTGGAATCGTCGTCGGCATTCCACAGACACCATTCCACATAGGAGAAAAGGGAGATTGTCTTTTCCGCAGCGGAATTGTTTTGAATCTTTATCTGTGAAACTTCACAGTTGTCATTCATTGGTACAAATGTGAGCACAGAGGCCCGTACATCGTCTTTGGAGGTGGTAAAACGGCTGTAGCCGATACCGTGGCGGCACTCGTAGGAGTCGAGCTCTGTCTTTGTCGGCTGCCAGCCCGGGTTCCAGACAGTATCGCCGTCTTTGATATAGAAATATTTGCCGTTTGTATCATAGGGAACGTCGTTGTAGCGGTAGCGCGTGAGCCTCAGGAGCTTTGCGTCCTTGTAGAATGTGTAGCCGCCGCAGGTATTTGAGATCAGTGTGAAGAACTCTTTGCAGCCCAGATAGTTAATCCATGGGAGTGGAGTCCTAGGGGTGGTAATGACATATTCGCGGTTTGCGTCGTCAAAGTATCCAAATTTCATAGCATTTTTCTCCTTAATAAAATTTTTGAACGGGTTCTGCGTATGAAACCACAACGAAAACGTTTAAGTGAACCATACATATTAAATTTACCACAATACACTGCCAAAACGCAAGGTAAAAATTGGAGATAATGTATAGTAATAACTTCATAAATTAGAAACGGGTCAATATATGGTTGTGGTGATAACGAGGCAATTTCGTCAATATAACCAAAAATATGAATAGAAAAAGGCTTTTTGTAAGACCTAAAAAGCTTAAAAGGTAAAAATGTACACAAAAATACAATTAGAGCTTGAAATAATATACAAAATGTTGTATGATAATCATACGCAAACGATTAAGTAAAATAAAGCTAAAATATTTTAGCGGAAGGAGAACAAATGGTTTCCATGAAAGACATTGCTGTTATATGCGGTGTGTCGGTTGCTACGGTTAGCAAAGCTTTAAATAATCATGGTGACATTGGGGAACAAACCAAAAGGAAGATAAAGAGTACTGCAAAGGAACTTGGCTATCATCCCAATTCTTCTGCCAGGGCATTGAAGACAAAACGCTCATACAATATGGGCGTTTTATACCATGAGGGTTCAGGGAGCGGGCTGACACATGATTATTTTTCACAGGTGTTGGAGAATTTTAAAAATACAGCAGAGCAATGTGGATATGATATCACCTTTTTAAGCAATTCCAAGATACGGAAAGACAGGATGTCATATCTTGATCATTCCATATACAGAGGAATGGACGGTGTGATGATTGCGATTGCTGATTACAAGGATGCTGAAGTTATAGAGCTTCTGCGCAGCGAACTTCCGGTTGTCACAATTGATTATGTGTTTAACGGCAGAATATCCATTATGTCAAACAATATTTCAGGGATGAGAGAGCTTCTCTCATATGTATATGAACAGGGTCACAGGGAGATAGCATACATACATGGAGAAGAGTCCACAGTAACAACCAACAGGGTTTCTATGTATTACCAATTCCTGGAAGAAAAGGCAATGACAGTCAGGGAAGAGTTCCTGCAGGAAGGAAAATACAGAGATTCACACATAGCGGGTCTGATTACCAACAGGCTTCTCGATTTAGAATGCCGGCCAAGCTGCATCTTGTATTCGGACGATTTTTCAGCGATAGGCGGCATGAATGTTTTAAAAAACAGGGGGCTTAGGATACCAGAGGACATATCGATTGCAGGATATGACGGGATTATGATAGCATCACAGCTTGAGCCGCAGCTTACGACTTACAGACAGGATACCGTGGGCATTGGGAGTATGGCAGCAAAAAAGCTTATTAGTCTGATCGAGAGCCCCAAGGCGACACCGATTGTCCAGTATGTGATGAACGGACGATTGATCAAAGGCGGTTCGGTGGCGCGTATATAATGATATGAAACCATTTCGGTTTGATATAAATTAAGAAATTTAAGGGAGGATGAATCAAATGAAGAAAAAAATGATTGGTATTTTATTGTCGACAGCGATGATCGCTTCTGTTCTTGGAGGATGCGGCGGAACATCAGGAACCAATGATGCACCAGCTTCAACGCCCGCAGAGACAACCAACTCTGCAGGGACAACAGGGGAGGAAGCGAAGGCGGATACAGAGACGGCAGCACCAGTGGCAGCTGCGGACGGTGAGGCACTTGCGTATGCAGGAGCGCTTGAGATTATGCATTACTCTACATCAGAGGAGTCGCAGGGAAATGGCGGTTCGGATGGATTCCGAACAGTACTGGCTGCATGGGATGAAGCGCATCCGGACATTACACTGACACAGAATATTCTGGCAAATGCAGAATACAAGACACAGATTGCAACACTTGCCGCTGCAAATGACTTGCCGGATGTATTTCTGTTACAAGGTATGAATACCATTGAGTGGGCAAAGCAGGAGCTGGTGTATGACCTGACAGATACCATCAGGAATTCGCCGTACTACGCAGATTACAACACGGCATATTTTACACCGTTTACAACAGAGGATAAAATCTATGGATTCCCCTGCCTGACGGGCGGCACATGTACTGTTGTTATTTATGACAAGCAGATGTGGAAGGATGCGGGATATGATTCATTTCCATCTACATGGGAGGAAGTTGAGAAAGCATCTGACTATTTCAACGGAGAAGGCATTACGACGGTTGCATTTGGAAATGGTGGAAAGTGGCAGGCAAATTCAGACTTTATGTCAACACTTGGAAACAGATACACCGGTCCGGAATGGTTCTCGAGTCTCATTGCAAAGGATGGAGCTTCTTTTGAGGATGCAGAGTTTGTGGCAGCGTTAGCAGAGACACAAAGATTATTTACAGAGACAAAAATATTCAATCCGGATTACAATGCAGTGACCAACGAGGATGCGCGCGAGTACTATATTGCAGGTACAGCGGCAGCGTTTATCGGCGGAAACTGGGATGAGTCATACATATCAGCAACGCTGCAGGAGTCAGATCCTGATAAGTGGGCAAATATAGGATTTGCCGTACTTCCGCAGCCGGCGGATGCGACAAAGGCACCGAATTCACAGAATATCGGTCTTGGATATGCTGTGGCGATCAATCCAAAAGTAGCTGAAGATCCTGATAAGCTGGCAGCAGCGATTGATTTGGCAGAGTATATTACGGGACCTGCATTCTCATCTTTTGTAGCTGAAAATTATGCACTGGGCGGACTTACAAAGGTTGCTGATGTTGATCTTAGCAAATTCGATCAAATAACACAGGATTTCTATAACTGGTCATATATTGATACAGAGACATGTGAAATTTATGATTCTTACATCAACAGCGCAGTTTGGGATGTGTTTAACACAGACCTGCAGGATCTGATGAATGGCGACAAGACACCAGAGGAAGTAGCAGCAAACGCACAGGCGGCGTATGAAGCAAACTATTAAGAATCATTAACATAAGCTTCGTTATTTGATTTTTATGTTTTAGACAGAGCCGTTCTGGTGCATATTTGAAGATTGCTCCAGAACGGTTTTGTTTATCTGTTTAATAAATGAGTGATTGAGGAGAACAGGGGGGAGAATTATGCTCAAGACAATTAAACCCAAGGGCTGGGTAGTTGCTCTGTATCTTTTTGTTCCGGTAGCTTTATTTGTATTTACTGTATTTATGCCGTTGATTACAGCCTTTGTATATAGTTTTTTTGAGTGGAAAGGTGGTCCAAAGAAGACTTTTATAGGAATTGATAACTATGTAATGCTCATTACAGACAAGACGTTCTGGGAGGCATTCTGGCATAATATATATCTGGTGGTTGTATGCATCATTGGTCAGGTCGGAATTGCATTTGTACTGGTACTGATGATCAATTCCAAACTTGTAAAATTCAAAGGCGTTCATCGTACTTTTGGTTTTTTTCCGAGTACGATTGCGGCAGTGTGTATCGGTCTGATCTGGAATATGATTTATCATTATCAATATGGTATTATTAACTGGTTTTTAAAATTGATCGGCAAACCTGATCTGTGTAAGGTGTGGCTGAATGAGCCCAGTCTGGTAATGCTTTTGGTGAGCATACCACTGATATGGCAGTACATAGGTTATTATATGGTTATTATCATGTCGGCTATAGCTTCCATAGATACAGAGATATTCGAAAGCGCAGAGATTGATGGGGCAAACGGTTTTCAACGTGCAATTTATATCGTGCTGCCGCTGATCAAAAATACTATGATTGTGTGCATGACACTGTGTATCGCCGGAAATATGAAGGCGTTTGATAATATTTATGTCATGACAGCAGGCGGTCCGGGGACATCGTCTATGGTTATGGCAATGTATGGATATCAGATTTCATTTAATCAGTCAAATATGGGATATGGAAGCTGTATTTCAGTGGGAATCTTTGTGTTGTCATTGCTTGTAATCGGTGGTTCACAGCGCATTTTGAACTGTTTTACAAAGGAAAAGGACTAGGATGGGGGGAGAAAATCGATATGGCAAATTCAAATAACAATTCGGAGATTAAGACGAATAAGATAAAGGATGCTATACTTGGTGTATTTCTCAATCTTGTGTTAATGATATTTTCACTAACCTGCATTTTCCCTCTGGTGTGGATGATCTATTCTTCGCTCAAGGAAAAGCGGGTGTTCAATGCGGATATTATTGGTCTTCCTAAAGAACCGACGCTTATAAATTATACCAGAATTCTGACCAATTCCGATTATCATCTGGGAGAATCCATGATAAACAGTGTGCGGACAACAGTGCTTTCGGTAGTATTTATAGTGTTGTTCGGTTTTATTGTAGGATATATTCTTGCAAGAGTGAAATTTAAAGGCAACAGACTGCTCTATGGTATGTTTCTGATGGGTATGTTGATTCCGATTCACTCATTGCTGGTACCAATCTATGTCGTGTTCAACAGGGTGGGAATTTCAAACAAGTGGTTTACACTGCTGCTTCCGTATATCTCATTTGGCTTGCCGCTTGCAATATTTTTAGTGGAGGGGTTTGTGAAGGGGATTCCGGTGGCATTGGAGGAGGCTGCAGCTATTGATGGCAGTAGTTTTTCAAGGACGCTCTGGTGTATCATACTTCCAATCTGCCGCCCTATTCTTGTCACGATAGGGATTATTTCAACGTTCGGAAATTGGAATGAATTTTCGTTTGCATTGGTATTAATCAAGGATCAGGCATTACAGACGATTCCTTTGGCGTTAACACAGTTTAAGGGGCAGTTTGCATCAGACTATCCGAAACAGATGGCAGCAATGCTCATCACAATGTCGCCAATCGTCATTCTCTATTTTGTTTTCAGCAAGGAGATCATCAAGGGAATGGTAGCTGGCGCTGTCAAGGGCTGATTATGGAACAATATGAGTGGAGGCAGTCTGGTGTAGCCAACATCGGACTGCTTTCTGATTTTTATTTTTTCTGTAAATTTTATATTTCGTTAATTTACCTTATTCGCTTCATATGATAGGATAAGTATGATAGTACTGGAATTTTTCTAAGGAAGAAGACGTGAGGCAGGGATATGGCGGGGATATTGTATGATGCCAGGCGCATCAAGGCATATGAGGGGCTTTTGGCACTCGGAGAGATTGCAGATGAGACAAAACAGTGGTGCGACGAACTCTGGAAGGAGCTCGTATTTGACACAGATCTTCTGGAGGAACTTGTATTCTATATGGAACACCATTGCCTGAGAGATAAAGTACATTGTGAAGGGTATGGACTTACTGACCTGTATATCTGGCAGATGAACCGATACAATATTATCGGGGACTCAGGGAAAAATACAGATGCCTGCAATAAGGACAGGATGGTGCTTCACGCATTCCGGGATATGATTGACATGAAGAAGGAACCTGCAGCGTATGTGAAAAAGATGACAATGGGCAGAGGAATGGACCAGGCGTAAGCGGTAAGTTGGGGGTTATTATGAACTGTGAGGAATTTTTGAGGCAATTTCATGACGCTCTTGATGGGAAAGTATCAGAGAACGTAATACAGGACAATGTGAATTATTACAGGTCATACATCAACAGTCAGACCGCAGGCGGCAAGAGTGAGTCTGATGTACTTGGAATGCTTGGCGATCCGCGACTCCTCGCAAAGACGATTGAGGAGAGCAGCAAGTTTGCGTCAGGCAGGGAGAGCCAGAGGGGATACGCAGGTGATTTTAACAATGGAAATTACGCATATTACAGTTCTGCAAGAAGTGCGGACTACGAGGATGCAAAGTCAGAGGAGAAAAAGCGTATCAGAATCCCGGGCTGGCTGATTACCAGTATTGTGCTGATCATAGTATTCTTGCTTTTGTCGTTTGCATTTCGGGTGTTCATAATTCTGGCACCGTATATTATTGTATTTTTGCTGGTGGGATTTTTGGTCAGGACTGTTAGAAGCTGGTGGCAGCGAAAGTGAAACTGTCATTAGGTACTGTTAAGAAAAAACTTGTTAATTTTACGCAGGATAAATGTTTATCTGCAAAGAATACTATCGCAGGCGTAGGAGCCAGAGGAATAAAGGGCTTAAAAATGAAAAACGACCATTGGGTGGTCGTTTTTCGTTAAGGGGAGTATAAATAATTAATATATAAGGGTTGTAAAGAGGATTGAAGGAGTATCTCTTTACTAATTTCAGTATAGCAATAGTAATCGAAAAGGTCAACCAATTTCTGAAAATAAAACCACCAAACAATAATTGTCAGATTTGGGCAGTGTTTCCAAAGTTAACAAGATATGTAAATAAAAAATATTGTATAAAAATGTGCATTTGTGCAAATGATATCTGTGTAGCATGAAAAGAGGTGCTTATGACATACAAAAAATGCAAGTGCAGCTGTATGTCAGAAAAAAGGGAGTATATTCCCGAAAAAATTGGAGGTATCATTATGGCTGGAACAAACAACAACTACGATCAGAACAAGTCAAATAACAACTCACAGAATTCTCAGAACTCGCAGAATTCCCAGAACAGCACAAACAACAGCAGTTCTGACAACAACCAGAAGAACAGCAAGAACAGCACAAACAACAATAACAACAAATAAATTTGTGCTGCAGCAGGAGAAGGCAGGGCTTGATAACAGGCTTTGCCTTTTTCTGTTGATATCCTTATTTTTTATTTGACAGATGGATGTAATGAATATAAGATATTAAAGGAAAACATAATCAAAAAAGATAGCGGAGAATATATATGAAGAGATACGAATTGATAGCACCCTGTCATTTTGGACTGGAGGCAGTCTTAAAACAGGAGATTACAGATCTTGGATACGATGTATCACAGGTGGAGGATGGCAGAGTGATCTTCATAGGTGATGATGAGGCGATTTGCCGTGCGAATATTGGTCTTAGGACTGCGGAGCGGATACTCATCAAGGTGGGGAGTTTCCATGCAGAGACTTTTGACGAGCTTTTTGAAAATACGAAAGCACTTCCGTGGGAGGAATATATACCTGCGGACGGAAAATTTTGGGTTGCGAAGGCGGCGAGTATCAAGAGCCGACTGTTTTCCCCGTCAGATATACAGTCCATTATGAAGAAAGCGATGGTAGAGCGCTTAAAACAAGTTTATCATGTCAGTTGGTTTCGCGAGGATGGGCAGAGCTTTCCTGTGCGCGTGTTCCTGATGAAGGACAATGTGACAGTAGGACTTGACACGACAGGCGAGTCATTACATAAAAGGGGATACCGCAAATATACAGCGAAGGCACCAATTGCAGAGAATCTTGCAGCAGCGCTGATTATGCTGACACCATGGAAAAGTGACAGAATTTTAGTAGATCCCTTTTGCGGCAGCGGAACAATATTAATAGAAGCAGCACTGATGGCAGCAAACATTGCCCCGGGCATGAGAAGAGGATTTACGGCACTTAAGTGGGGACATCTCGTGGACAAGAAAGTGTGGGATGACTGTTATGAGGAGGCAAGGGAAATGGTTGACCTGTCAGCTGCAGCAGATCTTGAAGGCAGTGACATCGATCCGGAGATGGTCAAAATAGCAAGGCAGAATGCGCAGCTTGCGGGTATAGGGCACATGATAAAGTTTACAGAAATGGATGTAAGCAGGCTGTCTCATGAGGGAAAATATGGATTTATCATAACGAACCCTCCCTATGGCGAGCGGCTCGAAGAAAAGGAGAATATACCACCGATTTATAAAAAGCTTGGAGAGCGATTTAAGAATCTTGACACGTGGTCGCTGTATCTGATTACTTCCTATGAGAATGCCCAAAAGGCAATCGGGAGAAAAGCGGACAAAAATCGAAAGATTTATAACGGCATGATGAAAACGTATTACTATCAATTTATGGGGCCGCGCCCGCCGAGAAAACAATAGGTGATATTTTTTACAGGACAATATTAAGGCAGAGGAGAAGACAAATGAAAGCGGATAAGATCATATTTGCGACAGGAAATGCTGATAAGATGAGAGAGATACGAATGATCATGGCCGATCTCGGACTTGAGATACAGTCAATGAAAGAGGCGGGGATTGCTGTGGACATCGTTGAGGACGGAAAAACATTTGAGGAAAATGCCATGATAAAAGCAAGGGCAATTGCGCAGGAACTTCGAAAAAGAGATGAATGGGCGATTGTACTTGCGGATGACTCTGGACTTGAGATAGATTATTTGAATAAAGAACCCGGTATTTATTCGGCAAGATATATGGGAGAGGACACTTCTTACACTGTTAAAAACGCGAATCTGATACAACGGCTTGCAGGAGTTCCTGATGAAAAGCGCACAGCCCGATTTGTATGTGTGATTGCAGCAGTATTTCCCGACGACAGGGAATGCTCTGCCAGAGCCACGATCGAGGGGCGGATTGGCTATGAGGAGAGAGGGGCAAATGGCTTTGGCTATGACCCGATTTTCTATTTGCCGGACTATGGCATGTATTCAGCAGAACTGGCGCCAGAAGAAAAAAATCGCATCAGCCACAGGGGAAAAGCGCTGGAAGAAATGAAAAAGGTGTTGAAACAGGCCGCAGAGGAGACATTATGAAAATACTGGTTGTCAGTGACACACACAGAAAAAATGAAAATTATCTGAAGGTATTGCAGAAAGTCGGAAAAGTCGATCTGGTCGTTCACCTCGGTGATATTGAGGGGAGTGAGTATACGATTCAGGAAGCGGCCGGATGTCCCGTGGAGATGGTTGCGGGAAATAATGATTTTTTTTCGAATTTACCTTCAGAAAAGACTTTACAAATTGGTAAATATTGTGTTATGATAACGCATGGCCATCATTATTATATCAACATGGGAAATGAGATGCTGAAAAAGGAAGCAATTGTCCAAGGTGCAGACATTGTGATGTATGGTCATACCCACAAACCAGTGATTGACATTTCGGAGAAAATCATTGCAATTAATCCGGGGAGTTTGTCTTATCCAAGACAGGAGAACAGGAAGCCGTCTTATATTATTATGGAAATTGATGAGCATGGTGAGGCTAAGTTTGAGTTGAAATATGTCGAATGATTTAAAAAAATAAAAAAGATTCAAAAATGTATTGACACTAATATAAAAGTTGTGTATAATGATATTCGTCGCTGTGAGAAACAATTGATTGAAAGTTGAACAGCGGGGTGTGGCTCAGCTTGGCTAGAGCGCCTGGTTTGGGACCAGGAGGTCGCAGGTTCGAATCCTGTCACCCCGATTGGATATACAATGATAGATTGTATTTACAATTTTCAACGGATATGCGGGTGTAGTTCAATGGTAGAACACCAGCCTTCCAAGCTGGATACGTGGGT
>CAMWXE010000105.1 GCA_947178145.1 uncultured Lachnospiraceae bacterium
CGGGAGGTGGAGGACGGATGATGTGGCCATCTGAGGAAGAACAGCAAAAAAACAGGGAGGCGCAGGCGGAAAACATGCGGCGGCAGACACGGATTCATCACTTATAAGCTGAGTAGTGGAATATCGCTGGAAATCTCTCTGTATGTCCACTCTTATCAAAAAAGGGACTATCTGATTTATGATAGTCCCTTTTAAGTGATTAATAGTCTTTCAAATGGTTCAATTCTTTCGTGGCGATATCCTTCTCAAGCCACTCATAGCGGAACAATGCATAGCCGTCGTAGCCGAGCTGCTTTGCGGTCAGGTACTGATAGGCAAGGTTGTTATCACTTGACGCCCAGCCTAAGTCAGTCTTGGATTTTGTACCGGCCTGGTAAAGGGCAAGACCGACATAGATGGGAATGCCCTGTTGGTTTATTTCTTGCCATGCGGTACATCTGTTTGTAAACATGCGCTCCACGCCTTTGCTTGTCACATAGATGTCAGTCCAGTAAATCTGTGGCATAATGTAGTCAATGTATCCCGGAGCGGACAGCCATGTGTCAATGTCAGCTCCCTGTTTGCGCGCATTGTCGGGATTGCCTGCTGGGCTGATTCCAAAGGTACAACTTGGGTTTATGGACTTGATTGTGTCATACACCTGCGAAACCAATGCGTTGACGTTCGCTTTTTTTGAGGCGATATCCAGGTTGTCTGCCATGCCGGACACATAGAAGTAATCGTCAAAATGAATTCCGTCGACATCATAGTTGCGGACGATTTCTTCTACCCCATTTGTGATCAGCTCCCTTGTCTCCTGCTTTGCGGGATCGAGAACCAGACAAGTCTGTCTGGCGGAAGCTTTATATTCAATCGTAAAGGGACGAAACCGTTCATAATAAGGTGTCGCCTTAAAACTGGCCGTCGATTCACTGTCACGGGAGAGACGATAAGGGTTAATCCATGCTTCAAACTTCAGACCTTTCTGGTGGGCAAGATCAAGCATGATCTGTAGTGGGTCATAACCGGGATCGCTCCTGTCAGTGGTGAAGTATTCCGCCCATGGATAGTAGTCCGATGGATACATGGCATCGCCCAGGGCACGAACGTGGACGATAACAGTATTCATTCCATATTTGATGACATTGTCATACATGTCAGAAACTTTGGCCCTGAATTCTTTTTCCGTTTTGTCCTGTAAAAGAACCTCAATATCCAGGAAAGAAATCCAGCAGGCCTTTTTCGTATCAGCAGCCTTTGCGCTGATTTCCATGGAAGGCGATACTGCCAGCAGGGAGAACAGCATAATGCATGTTAACAAACAGGCAAGTATTGTTTTGTGTCGCTTTTTCATCGTATCGTTTCCTTTCAATATTGTTTTTATGCTGCATGATCTTGGCTGACAATATGGCATCCTGCCTGGCACAAAGCAGATCGGATATCTTTGTCGCTGCATATAAAAAACGGAGACGGAGGGATTCGAACCCTCGTACCGGTATAATACCGGTAAACTGATTTCGAGTCAGTCCCGTTATGGCCTCTTCGGTACGTCTCCATACTTTTATAATAAACCAAATCATGCAATTTGAAAATACCCTAAATCAATTATTTGATATATTTTTCGGACAGGGCTGGACAATTTCCCAAATCTCTGATTTTTCCGCCATTTGCCCTGATGCGCTGACGCCAACCGATCTGGGCAGCCATCTGATACAGGAATCTTGGAAAGGCGATAGATACATACTGATTGTCCTGTGTTTCCCGCTGAACGATTTTACCTGCCATTGCGCGAAGCGCCTTTTCAACAGGTGCCTTTGGCCCATGTCCGTTTTCCAGGGTTGGCAACTGTCCAAGAGCGCCGCCTCCGCCGACACCGATGCCCCCGGACCAGTGCAATCCGGTCTTCGCACACCAGTTTTGCAAAATATCCAGTGCAAATTCGGCCTGAATGCCCTCGTAAAATCCGCAGTTCACAATGCCGTAGATCTGTATCTGGTCATTTTGCCAATCCGTTTTGGCCAGTTGAATGAGGCAGGACAAGAGATGCGCCGGGAGGCCATCTACATACAGAGGGCAGGCAAATACCCAGGCATCGGTGTTTTTCAATGCCTTTAAGGTTTCTTGCGAAACAACAGGATTGCGCAGGCTGATTTCTTTGATTTCCGTTTTGCCGGAATGGTGATTCGAATTATTATTTGACAGATTTCGCTTTAGATCTGCCAGCAGGACTCCGCTGGCGGTGTTGTTTACCTTGGGACTTCCGTTGATTAGTACGATTTTCATAAAACGATATTCTCCAATTCTCTTGCGGTGTTATAGAAACAGACATTCTTTACCAATCCGTCATAGTTATCTGCATTCGCGGCTATGATATTTCGTGCAGTCGTTTTTTCCGACTCTGAGATGTTCTCGCCGTAAAAATATGCGGATACTGCGATGACATTCTGATATCTGCGTTTGTGATGCATCTCGCCTTTGCGAAGCTCAAAATCCGGGTGAATGTAAGAGATTGCCCGGTCCTGTACGGTCTTTACGAAAGGGCTCACACTGCCGTAGCAGCATTGACTGATTAGGATAAGCTCGGTACATTTGCTCATGTCAATTCCGACTCCTTCATAACCGTCGTGAATCACACATTTCCCCGGGGTTTTCACCCAGCAGCCAAAACAACCAATGCAATGATGGATGTTTCCTTGCGGTCTGATAATCGTATAGTCACCCTCAACAGGTATATCGAAGAGCTTGATGTCCGTGATAATTAATTTCATTGCTGTTTCCTCCATTCACAAGTCTACCACAGGCATACTGTCGTATTTTTGCTATGTAGTCCCCTCTATTATATCAGTACTGAGGCATATATGCAATCGTTCATTTGTTCTGTTTTCTTTATGATACATTATAATCGGATCAATGTCAAGATAAAAAACGAAAGTATATTCGAAATGTGCTGACAAAATGCGAAAGGGCAAGCATTTTGGCGCATGATTCCCTCTGCTTGAATGGATGTCAGAACAGTGTTATAATAAATAAAAAGTTCTATGCAGCATTGGGCTGCGCTGTCTGCGGGAACACGTGAATTGTGAGACGCATCGGACCACGGTATGCGGCTTTGACGACTGCAAAGCAGTTTTTGCATGGCTTGATGTCTGAACGATGAAGGCAGTGAACCCAGCAGGAAAAGAAGGAACATGCAGACCGATGTGACAACAAGACACAAGGCGGATACACTCTGCAGTGGAAAGGGGCATTATTATGGCGGATTTGTTGGAAAACCTGAATGAAAAGCAGAGGGAAGCAGTGCTTGAGACCGAAGGGTATGTCAGGGTGATTGCAGGCGCGGGAAGCGGTAAGACAAAGCTTCTCGTGAGCCGCTATGCCTATCTTGTGCAGGATTATGGGATTGATTCGTTCAATATCCTGTGCGTGACTTTTACGAACAAGGCGGCAGGCGAGATGAAGCGGCGTATCCGCGCATTGATCGGGGACGAGTATGACATCAGTCTGATCTGTACCTATCACGGGTTCTGCAACCGGCTGCTGCGCGAAAATCCAGAAAAGCTGTTTCTGAACAAGCAGTTTCAGATCCTTGACAGCCAGCAGCAGCGGGCAATCCTTGGCGAAATCTATCAGAAATTTGAACTGAAGCTGGACTATGCCAGCTTTGAATCGATTCTGAGACAAATCGGATACGCGAAAAAGGACGGAGCCTATGTGGCGAAGCTGTGCAATCCGCAGCCATGCCAGATATTAAACGAGATTAGAAATCAGGACGACCGTATTATAGAAGCGTTCCTGCAGAGACAGAAGGCGACCTACTCACTGGACTTTCATGATTTGATTGCGTTTGCGATTCATCTGCTGGAGACGGATGCCGGGGTGCGGGAGAAGTGGCAGAACAGGCTGAATTATATTATGGTGGATGAGTTTCAGGACAGCTCGGCGGTGGAAATGCGGTTGGTGGATATTTTGTCAGACCAGTATCAAAACGTAATGATTGTGGGCGATCCGGACCAGAATATCTATGAGTGGCGCGGTTCCGATGTGAAGCTGCTCGTAGATTTTGACAAGAGTCACGAACCTACCCGGACCATTATTTTGAATCAGAATTACCGTTCCACACCACAGATACTGAAATGTGCGAACACTTTGATCGAGAAGAACCGGCTCCGGTTGAAAAAGGATCTTTTTACGAAAAATGCAGCAGGTGCGCCTGTCGTTCACTATCATTCCAAAAATGACTTTGAGGAGATGGACCATGTGATTGAGAATATCAAGAAACTGTATGCGGGAGGTGCCTTTCGGTATTCTGACTTTGCCATCATATACCGCTCCGGCTTTTTGTCCCGTGTGGTGGAGAAAAAAATGGTGGAAAAGAACATTCCTTATGAAATCTTTGGCGGAGTCCGTTTTTATCAGAGAATGGAAATTTTGGATATTCTGGCTTATCTGAAATTGATTGCATACGATGATGACACTTGTTTCCGGCGCATCGTGAATACGCCGCGCAGGCGGTTTGGACGCGCAAAGATGAATTATCTCGAGGGGCTGAAAGAATCCGACAACTCTCTTTTTGCAACATTGTCGGCGCATTTGGAGGCGAAGGAGTTCCAGAACAGCGGCGCGGAGGATTTTGTCCGTTTTGTGGATAGCGTGCGGAAGAGCTATCGGGATAAACGGATATCTGATATTGTCAATGAAGTGACAAGAGATTCTGGTTATGAGGCGTACATACGGGAATTGGGCGATGAGGAGCGCCTAGACAACCTCGCGGAATTTAAGCGCATTGCCAATGAGTTTGAGCGCGAATTTGGGGAGAATCTAAATCTGGAGGAGTTCCTGCAGCAGATTGCACTCCAGGCAGGGGAGGACGGGGGCGACCAAAAGGATACAGTGAAACTCATGACAATACACGCCTCAAAGGGATTGGAATTTCCGGTAGTATTCATCCTTGGCTTTACGGAGGGCGTATTTCCTTCGGCAAAGACAATCGGGGAACGGAAGAATTTAGGCCTGGAGGAAGAGCGCAGACTGTGCTATGTGGCGATTACCAGAGCGGAGCAATACCTTTTCCTGATGGAGTCGGAGGGCACATCGCAGAACGGGACGCAGAAGCTGGTCTCCCGGTTTATCGAGGAGATCGGGGAAGAGAATTATGTTCGAATCGGGCAGATTTCGGAGGATTTGAAGCATGAAAGCAGGAACTATGCAGCAAAGCTGAACCGCGAAATCCAGCTGGAGGAAGAGGATACCCGCGAGGTTGGTGATGTGGTAGAGCATCATATCTTTGGCAGGGGCGTGATTGAGGAAATCGATGCGAAAAGGGCGAGTTATCAGATTCGGTTTGATAAGCTTGCGCAGCCAAGAAGCATCTCAATCCGCTATTTTGCACAAAAACGGGAGGAGGTTCAACAGAAAAAGACAGAACAGTCTGGTCCGGAAGATGGCATGGGCAGACAGCAGAAGATGGCTGCGGCGGATAGGGACATTTTTTCAGGACAGGACAACTCACTGGAAGAGTCGAAGAACGTTATGGAATATGAAAAGGCAGTGACAGATGTACCATCAGCATATATCAAACAGAGCGATGATTCAGGAATGAAGACAGAGAGAAATGCACAGTATTGTGATATGATAATACAATCTGATTGTGTGGACTACAAAGAAGTGTATGAAGAAGATGGGGATGAGAAGGAGGAGGATAAATCTGAGGATGCTGATGTTTTGCAGGCAGTACAACAGAGCGCTTTGGAATTAAGGGAAAACAGCCCGAATCTATGGAAGTGTGACGATGTGCCGCATTCTGGCTGGACATGTGTCGGGGTCGAGGATCTGGGTGCGCCAGTTGGCATTTGTGCGATGTGCGGTTATCAGATCATACGATATGCACACCATATGGAACACCCGCAATACCGCAGCCTGACGGCGGGCTGTGTCTGTGCGGGAAGGATGGAAGGCGACGTCGAAGCGGCAAAACAGCGTGAAGCGGCATTTAAAAACAGACAGTACAGACGGGCCAATTTTATGAAAAAGAAGTAGAAACAGTCTAAAAAGGGAAATGAATATCACGCTTGAAGAGCTGAGAGGGGTTGTAGAAAAGTAACTGATGCGGAATGCGCAGGCTGTTTTTTGAGGATAAAGCAATTGGTCATCAGGCAAAAGCGTAATAGGATGCGGCGGGATGTCAGAATAAGGAAAGGCGGGTATGATGGACGAAGAAAGGGTGCTGGAAACAGGGCGGTTATGGATACGTCATTTCAGGGAAAGCGATGTGTATGAATGCTGGGAAAGCTGGGGACAGGACGAATCCCTTGGCAAATATATTGTGCCGTATCCAATGACAAATATTAAGCAGATGGAGAATCTGGTGCGGGGATTCCGTTCTAATACAAATGCATGGGTAATTGAGGATAAAAGGATTGAGAAGATAGTTGGTTATATTACGCTCGATATACCATACAGGCAAACAGGCGTCGGCGAGATTGGATATGTTATCGGAGAAACGCATCAGAAACAGGGATACGCGTTTGAGGCCATTCAAAGTATGCTGGAAGAATACTTGATGAATCGGAATATGTACATGCTGGAAGCAAAATGCAATGAAACGAACCATCCTTCACTGAAACTTTTGGAAAAAACAGGATTTCACGTTGACGGCAGGCTTAGGGGCAGAAGAGTGGATTTGGCGACAGGGGAAAGGAATGACTTAATCGTTATGTCAATGACACGGGATGAGTTTATGCATAATAAGATTTGGAGATAAATTGTTCCAGTAGGGAAGCGGCAGTATATAAATGCAGCCTTTAGGATAACTTTAGGCTGCATTTATCTTGTCTTAAATTCTGTGATTTATGTATCAGGATTAATGGTATGATAACATAACTGCCTTGACAGGGCAGCGGCACTCGTTATATTCCCTCTTTGGATTCTTTCCATATCAAATGCTGCTGTCTTCGTGTGTTGTGTCTGGTCATGCCGTTTGTTTTGTGCTGGTAATTATCGCATCTCCAGCGCTTTTTAAGACCGGCGGGTTCCCCGTTGATGCTGTCCCGTTCATATGCATCATAGGGTGTCGGCGGGCGCATGCTGCAATATGGACAGTCTGGCACTCCGCATACTGGGTCGAGCCATTCCAGGCAGGACATACAGGCATACGCATCATATTCGTCGAATAGTATCAGCGATTTTTCCCCGCAGTTTGGGCAGACGGAATCCTTGGAAATATAACCGAGCTGTTTCCAACGCCATTTCTTTTTGCGGGATTTCAGATAATTTTTTCTGTTTTTCATTTTCATCACCATATTTAGGAACTGCAGGAACAGTCTTGAAGGAACTTGCGCATCTGGCTTGTCTAAATTTCCATAGTCGTCGTTGCCGTCAGTCGCCGCAGCCCACTGCGGATCATTCATCCGCATGGCCTCTGTGAAAATTTATCCGATGTCATCTGCACAAATTATTTTGCTGCGATTCCTTATAACTACTTGTTCATTTCTCTTTGGCATTAGAGCCTTGGAAGATAAATGGGATACAGTTATATTATAATGGGAAAGCGGAGATTTTTCAATGAGGAATGGCACAAAACGCTGCCGCCTTTCATAAAGTTACAATTCACACCAACGCCAGTTTTCATCAGCTTGTAAGTTATCGAAGTGTGAATTATAACAGATTTTGCACACAAAATGCTAAAAGGCAAGCATTTTGGCGCATGATTTTCACTACTTTGGCGTAGGTGTGAAAAGTAACTTCATAAATAAAATTTTCTGCATATGTCGTAATAAAGATCAGTTTGCTGTTAAGAAAATTTAAAGAAGGACGATATAATATATAAAATATCACAAAATGATATACGTTTTTGATTAATGTTAAAGTATGAACAGGAGGACGATGTTGAAAAAGAAAGATGTCTTAAACAAAAGAGAGGAAGAACTGATGAACTATCTATGGGAAATCAAGAAACCTTTGACTGCAAGCGAGATGGCAAAGCAACTGGATACCGAGGGATGGACCAATATCACGTTATGCAGAACAGTGCAGTCCTTATCGGATAACGGTTATCTTGAAGTGGCAGGACTTGAAAAGGCTACAAAAACATATGCGAGGAAGCTGATGCCTTCTCTCACCAAAGAGGAATACTATTCGTCTGTTTTGATGAAAAGAGGGATCAGTGCAAACTCCCTGGCAGATCTCACTGCCGCATTGATTGGTGTAAGCAGAAAAAATCCATTGGAAAAAGATGCAGAAGTGATTGCCAAGCTGGAAGAAGTCATTGATTCCCTCAAGGCAGGACGGCGCAAGGATCAATAAGGGAAACATATGCATATTACATTTTTTTCCGTTTGGATGACAGTATTGTGGAGCAGTATTCTTATTCTGATTTTTTATGTGCTGAGAAAAAAATATAAATTAATCGATATCTGCAGTATCTCAGGAGTGATTGTTTTATACTTGTTTTGCATGATACGAATGGCCGTTCCTGTTGAATTTCCATGGACAAAGATAATATTCGGAGGAGCACTCTTTAACAGAATATACTATTTTTCCTGTGTCGAACGAAAGATAGGAAATTATATTTCTGTGTTTGATTTGTTGTATTTGGTCTGGTGTTCAGGAACAGTTTTGATTTTATTGCATTATGTGATTCAGTACGTGAAGATTGCCCGTTGTTTTGGTGAAATGCCGGTACAAAGAAATAGTAAAGCGGCACAAATCGCAGATGCAATATGGAACGGCAGTAAAAGGCCGGACATACTTCAGACTGCAGCGGTCAAAACGCCCTGCTGCTTTGGCATACTGCGAAAAAAGATTATAATACCTGATAAACTGTATACAGAGGAACAATTGCGGTTTATACTCCTTCACGAGTGTTCCCACTTGAAAAATAATGATATCCTGGTAAAGAATCTGATCAACATATTGTGTGCACTCTATTGGTGGAATCCATGCGTATATTTATTAAAAAAGGATTTGAGTCAGAGCCTGGAAATACGGTGTGACCTGACGGCAGTGAAGGAACTGAATCATCAGTTAAAAGGTGAATACCTGGCGGTTGTTCTAAATGAATACAAAGACCATCTTAAAGCCGGAAATTCTGCCGGGCTCCATTATGATAATCCGAGGCTGCTTCTTGAGCGTTTTCAATTGGTTGCAGAGGAAAGGCGTATTTTAGTAAAGAAAGGAAAGATTCCTGCATGGATTATCTCCGGCTTTCTGCTTTTCTTTTCTTATTCTTTTATTTTTCAGACTGAATATGAAGCGCCGAAGGAAGATATAGAAACAGAGCAGGGGGCTTACGAAGTGAATCGTGGTAATTCGTATTTGATAAAGACGGATGATGGAACTTATTTTCTCCACATTCAAAATAAAGATATTCATATAAGTGAAGAATTGGCTCAAATGATGTTAGAAGATGATTTTACTGTCATAGAAAAAAGTGAAAAATAATGATTGAGGTGAAAGTAAATGTTCGTGCAGCGGAATGCAGTGGTTCGTATCAAACTATGAGTACAAATACATCTGCAGAGCCGAGGGCTGATGTAATTGTTAGAAAGTATAGAACTATATGGTGTTTTGCAGTATCGCAGATGGAATGAAACAAGAGGCGTGTCGGATGATGCTGACTGGATAGCAATGAATCCAGATTACCAATGCATTTATGGTATTTGTATATACTGGATGAAAGTTGATTGTATAGGCATGGTAACGAGTTTTCATAAGATAGGGAGGTAAGATTATGGCGATTACAGGAGTAAATAATAATACATCGTATGCAAATTACTACACTGGAACGAAACCAAAGGATCGTTCTGAAAATGCAAAAAATACAACAGAACAGCAGACGGCAGAAAAAACGTACAGCAATACGCGGGAGTATAGAAATTATCTGACAGAAAAATATAATTGCTTGAAAAGCACTGCGTATTCTGTGGAAATAGACAGTTCTCTTTTGCCGAAAGCGTTAGGAGATGAAAAGACATCAGAATGGTTGGAATACAATCTGTCTTTGATACCAAAAGTATTTGATAATTTGAAATCGGCAGCGGCAACATGTGGTAGTAAGATATTAAGCTGCAATATCAGTGTCAATGGATACGATGACATAACTACAGAAATGGTTGGTCGGTTTGAAGCTGATCCTGGAACAGAAAAAGCAAGAGAGGAATTGAAGGAAAAATTAAAGAAGATAAGAGAAGAAAAGAAAGAAGAGGAAAAAAAGGCAGAAGAAAGAAGACAAGAGGATGAAAAGTTAGAAGAGCTGCAACCAGGTAAAAATATAAAGTTACCATTTGATTCGGGTATAGTGATTTCTGATAATATGATGAGAAGGAATGGCTTCGACCAAAAGATATAGGAAAAGTGCCAGAATTAAGGAGGGAAAGTATGAAGGATACGGCATTTTATAATTATTATAACATTTCTTATCGTTACACACCAGATACGCCGAAAACACCTGCATGGAAGGAAAACCTCAAAATTGAAAAGGATAAAGTTAAGAGCAATAATCGTGATCCGGAAGGTGAACGATACAAAGCATTTGAAAAGCTGGAAGATACATATTATGCAATGGGTGTAAGAAACAGGGCTAAATATACAACAGTAAGTCAAGTGTATGCAGCACTCAGTGAAAAATATTCTTCAGATTATTATAAGCAGTTTAGTGAGTTAGAAGTAACTGCCATGTATGATAATGAACTGGAGATGACGCTTTTTGGATGTTTGGGTGGCGGAGGAAATTTAGACGATCCCCATTTAAAAGGTGAAGTGCGTGATGTAACGGAGAAACAGGCACATGAGTACAACCGAAAGACAATCAACATGCAGCTGTGCAATATTTTTGGAAATGCAGGGATTGACAGTGCCATGCTGAGCAAGTACAACATGACTTTCTCAATTGATCCTTACAGTTATTCCCTCAAAGTATCAGGTGTTGATGATGCGGGACTGACAGCAATGCTTGAAAAGCTGTTAAATAAGGATAATAACTCGCGTGAACTATTTTATCATATCATGCACAGCAACAGGGCATCCATATCTGATAATGCGAAGGCGAAATATCACACTCTGAACAGTTTTGTGAGCGTGACCGGACAAGATCCACGACAATACAGGCAGACGGAAGCCGGGCTTGTGAATGGCAGGGGTGAAAATATTCTGGATGTCTACAGGGAGGCTTTAAAGATCTCCGATGCGGTACCTGCCCAGTTTAAAGGGGATGCCTATCGCGTTTTTGAGGAAAATATCAGGAAACTTTTGGCAGAGGATTTTTACCGCATTCCGGACTTAAATCTGAGTATTGGCTATAAGGACGGAATGTTACAAGATCTTTCCAATGCAGATATTATGCACAACAGATTTGACCAGACAGTCTGACGAGTGTAAGAATGCTGCGGCTGTTCCTGATGATTGATTCAGGAACAGGAAAGATTTTGGACGTTATGACACCTAATCCGATATATGATGCGGGAGTAGTATTGCGATGGACTCGCAGGTGTGGTGTTGAAGCAAATTATTATTATGATTGTTAGGAGGAAAAAAAATGACTGATATAAATTATGAGATTTCCACTTCGATGCAAAATCGTTTGACAATGTACAGGGAAAATCGTTTGGAATCAAATGATACAGCAGAGAAGGCAGGCAAAGAACAGATGGACAGCGTGACAATAAGCGATGAGGCAGTCAGGCAGCAAAATGAAAACAGGTCTCTGGATAAAAAATTGGAATTACTGATGCAGCAATTCATGGAACAGTTTTCAAATTCCCAATCACTTGAAAGGTATAAAGTAGAAGATCCTTTCAAAATGGAATTGCGAGCGTCTTCTGTTTTCGGAGAGGAAAACCTGTTTCAGAGCTGTTCAGAATGTCAGTACGAGGTGTTCCATAGATGGCTGAAAGAAAATGCGGATGAGCTTTCTGAGGAGACCTATGCAAGGATTCAGGAAGAAGTAAAAAATGCTACGGAGGCAATGGATACGCTCAACTCTATGGAAGGTTACCGTGGGACGTCATTTGAATCAGTCGCATTGCTGGAATCCAGCAGATATGCGCTGGAAAATATAAAGAACACGATGGTTCCGAAAAGTCTGCGCTCAGATTTTGGACAGTTAATTGATGAATATGTCCGTTTTAATGAGGAAGCCAGGGACAATATTATGGAGAGAATGACTCCGGCTTATATGTATGAAGATATTGGGAAAAATACACAATCCCTTATAAATAAGGATGAACTGCTTTCCAGTCAGTGTGTTTTTTACAGTCGGGAAAAAGAGGATATAAAGGATTTGTTAAGAGAATATTATTCTGAGACATCCAATAAAGATATGGTAAAAGCAAAACTGCAGCAATATACGGAACGATATCATAAGAATAATTCTATGTACTCAAATAGCAGACTATTTGATAAGGGATTAGTCTGTTTAATGGTTCCTTAAAAAGCATCTACCAACAGCCCCCTTACTCTGTCCACATACGCAGCGGCGTGATTGACGCTGAGTTCCCCATGATGGAAGCCCCTTAAGGTTTCTAATGTGCTGTTGGGCATTCGCTCTTGTATAGCGCGCGCGGACTGTTTCATAATTGGCCTTTCTTTGCTGCCGGCCAGTACAAGTGTTTTTGCTTTACAGTCTGACAGACGGTTTTTTAGCGTATAGTTCGTATTGGCTTTTACTATATAAATACATACAAGGAGGAATTTTTGATGAAAAAAGGAGATTAATTTGTAGTCTTTTAGCAGTGGCAATGGTATTGACATTAACACTGGGTATGGGAAATAATTTGAACACTGTACAAGCAGCATCTGCTATTACCGGAAACACGACATGGGTTCAGCTTATAATTTTGGAACATGGAGTTCCATAAACGATACAGCCATATTGTATAGCGGTGAACAGCAGTCATGGTTTCGGTTCACGGTAGCGGCAGGAGAAAAGACTTATGTAAGAGTTTCTTCTTACAGCCCATACAGGAATGGAAGTAGGATTGAGAAATGCATCGGGAAGTTCATTAGGGATTCCAGTAAAGAATCCAGATAACTTAATTAAGGGGATAATATGAAGGATACGGCGTATTACAATTATTATAATATTTCTTATCGCTACACATCAAATCTACCAGAAAAGCCAGATTGGAAAAGGAAACTTGAACTTGTAGATGATAAAGTGAAAAGCAATAATCATGATCCGGAAAGTGAACGATACAAAGCGTTTGAAAAGCTGGAAGATACTTACTATGCCATGGGAGTAAGAAACAGGGCAAAATATAAGACTGTAAGTCAAGTGTATGCAGCACTCAGTGAAAAATATTCTTCAAATTATTATAAGCAGTTTAGTGAGCTGGAAGTAACTGCAATGTATGACAATGAATTGCATATGACGTTGTATGGTTGTTTGAACGGTGGAGGGAATGTAGACGATCCCCATTTAAAAGGCGAAGTGCGTGATGTAACGGAGAAACAGGCACATGAGTACAATCGAAAGACAATCAACATGCAGCTGTGCAATATATTTGGAAATGCGGGGATTGACAGTGTAATGCTGAGCAAATACAACATGACTTTCTCAATTGATCCTTACAATTATTCCCTCAAAGTATCGGGTGTTGATGATGCAGGACTGACAGCAATGCTTGAAAAGCTGTTAAATAAGGATAATAACGCGCGAGAACTTTTTTACCATATCATGCACAGTAACAGAGCATCCATATCTGATAATGCAAAGGCGAAATATCATACTCTGAACAGTTTCGTGAGCGTGACAGGACAAGATCCACGACAGTACAGGCAGACAGAATCCGGACTTGTGAATGGCAGGGGTGAAAATATTCTGGATGTATACAGGGAGGCATTAAAGACTTCCGATGCAGTACCTGCTCAGTTTAAAGGGGCTGCCTATAATGTCTTTGAGGAAAATATCAAGAAACTTCTAGCAGAGGGATTTTACCGTATTCCGGACTTGAATCTGAGTATTGGCTATAAGGACGGAATGTTGCAGGATCTTTCCAATGCAGACATTATGCACAACAGATTTGACCAGATGGCATAAAAAACAGTAGAAGCAGAAAGATGGAAGATATTGCATGGTATAATTATTTTTATGGTGCGAGCTGCGAAATCAGCATAGCTGATTTCCCCTGGCGAGCGGAAGAAATTCTGCAAG
>CAMWXE010000106.1 GCA_947178145.1 uncultured Lachnospiraceae bacterium
GGAGAGGCTTCTGATGGAGAGGCTTTTGATGGAGAGGCTTCTGATGGAGAGGCTTTTGATGGAGAGGCTTCTGATGGAGAGGCTTCTGATAGTGCGGTACAGGAAATTGTGATTCCCAAGGGAAATATGGTCAACGTCGATGTGATTGACCTCTCGCTGCACGCAGAGACAACTGGCGACCGCACGCCCGTCTACGCGTATGAAAATCCCTTCCGGGGTCAGGATACGTCAAAGGGAGCGGTTATCGAATTTTACGCCAATCCCACATGGGACGTGCATGTGCTGGGCACGATATTTGCGATTAACGGTTCCGGGGAATATGATGGAAAGCTCTATTTTACGCCGGGTTCTTACCTGGGATTTAACAGTGCTGATTTTGGTGGTTTCTTTGATGCGAACCTGTTTAATTATAATATCGTTACGGATTACATCAAGAATGGCGCACTGATTCGCATTGAGCTTTTGCCGGATGGATTTGAGGTCTATTCGGACGACGTGCTCTGTTACGACCAGACGATTTTGGACAATCCGGAAGCGGGCTCGGGCGATTTTACATCAACCTCTGATTTCAGCAATGTTCTGACATGGCTGTCAGGTGCGGAGGCGTTGTATTTCGGTTATGGTTCCTGGTGGAATACCGTGTCGGATACTGCAAATATTGAGCTGTCGCGCATCAGTTTCCGGCTGCCGGACGGAACGGTGCTGATGGATCAGCTGCAGGCGGACAAGGATCTGGTGGAGTCACTTGGCGGCAGCGTTGCAGCAGTGGAGGCGGCGGGTGGCCAGGCGGAAGTGAAGCTTGCGGATGTGAATGTTGAGATATTTGATATCAATTCCGTTGCGTATCAGGGAAGTTCTGTTCTGCCGCTGATGACAGCCGTGGTGGTCGTTGTGGCACTGGGAGCGCTGGCTGCAGTGATTCTGGCATGTAAGCCTAGGACATATGAATAATATGCATTGAAATGCAAAACAAGGCGCCTGCATCATAGTATGCAGGTGCCTTGTTTTGTGGAAGAAATTCGTTACTGTTCACATGCAATGTCATTAACTTAAGGCATTTGACCAACAAATTGTGCTGGAAAATGCCCAATAAATCATTGTATTTGTTCACAAATCCTAGGTATTAAGGTCTTAAGTTAATGACATTGGGAGTGAACAGTAACAGAAAATCGTGATCCAACCTATTTAGAAACTGTAGGAAAGGCATTGACAAACGATAGGGGAATATATATAATCATTTTATATAAATAGTTTATATAAAATGATTATATAAAATGATTATATATTGAGGAGAAACAATGCCAAAACAGAGAATCACAAAGGAAATGGTCGTGGATGCTGCTTTTGCGATAGCGAGAAGCAGCGGTATGGAACAGGTTCTGGTCAAAAATATTGCCGACAGGTTAGGCTGTTCCGTGCAGCCAATCTACAGCTACTGCAAAAATATGGAAGGTCTGCGCCAGGATGTGACGGAGCAGGTGAGCCGCTTTATACAGGAATATATCGCGGCGCGCATTGATCAGAAGGATTTGTTTCGCAGTACAGGCAATGCGTATCTTCAGCTGGCGAAGGAAGAGCCAAATCTGTTTAAAATATTTATTTTGCGGCAGAGGAGTGGAATTTCTGCGCTGCGCGATCTGTACCGGTCAGAAGCGGGGGCGGACGTCGCGGACTTTATCGCGGAACAGCTGCACATTCAGGTATCGCAGGCAAGGCAGCTGCATTTGCATATGCTGATTTATACGATTGGTCTTGGGACGATATTTTCGGTGACCACGCCGGGAATTTCGGCAGATGAGATTTTGGAGCAGCAGGAGAACGCTTACAAAGCATTTTTAGGACAAATGTTGGAGGAGAAAGATTGTGAAGCAGAGTAATATGATTGTTATCTATAGGAGCAGCACAGGTTTTACGAAAAAATATGCGGAGATGATTGCGAATGAAATGAAGTGTGCACTGGAGGATTATCAAAAAGTGTCGGCGGATATGCTGTCTAAGTACGATATTGTCATCTTTGGAACCCGCGCACATGCGGGCAGGATTGACGGGTATCAAAAAGCGAAGAAATTGTTTGAAAAGTGCAATGTCGGCAAGCTGGTTTTGTTTGTGACGGGAGCGACGCCCAACGCTGCCGCGGATGTCCTTGAAGCATTCTGGAGGCAGAATCTTTCTGAAGATGAGATGACAAAGCTGCCGCATTTTTACATGCAGAGCGGATTGTGTTATGAGAAAATGTCCCTGACTGACAGGCTGATGATGAAGGTGGCCGCAATTATGATCAAGCATAAAAAGAACAAAACGGAACAGGATATTGGCTTTGAGGAGGGAATTCAAAGATCATTTGACAATTCTTCCAGGGTGTATATCAATCCGTTAATTTCCTATATGAAAGCAGATATGAAATCGATTGCGGGGTACAGACGATGAAAAAACATCGCAGAGTAGTTGTCACTATTTTCGTTACGATTCCGTTTCTGCTATATCTTGCTGTCGTGCTGCGGATCACAGTGTTCCGGTCCACTTTTACATTGCAGAATCTGTGTCAGAATGGCAGGATGGTTCTGACGCTTTTTGACGGGTATCTTGACCTGATCAGGCGGAGGGACTGGTTTGCGTTTACGTATCTGTTTGTCGGCAATATTATCTGGTTTGTTCCCTTTGGCATGTATGTGCAGTATATGGGAAAACAGAAAAAACTTCTGCGCACGGCTTTTTATGGGTTTCTGTTTTCCCTCTTGATCGAAACGCTGCAATATGTGTTCGGAACGGGATTTTCCGAATTGGATGACTTGGTATTGAACACGCTCGGTGCGTGGTTTGGAGGTGGACTCGTCAGTGTTGGAAGAAAGATTACCCGGTAATTTCTGTTTCTTAGTAGTTCGTCATTCAAATTTTTCTCTCAGTGAAGCAATCCATTTCTCGATAGCTTCCACAAGAACATATTGTTGATGCAGAACAGCCATGCCTGTTTCTGGAATTCCTGGTATGTTTTCTTTTTCGCGGAGGTTTTGTTCCAGATAGGATTTTTACATTTTTTTCAATACTTTCGATACATGATTTTTGGCTGTCTGAAGTCAGGCTGTCCAAATTCACAATTTAGACCCGATTTTCATCTATGGGTTCGATATGGGAGCCGCAGGTGCCGCGATTGCCAAGGCCGTTGTTGGGGAATGAACGAAATCCTTTATGCACAACCGATTGCTGATGTCATTTCAGCTGTGATAACTGCATTTATGGCGTTAAGGAGCTGGCAGAAGCAGAACAACCCGAAAGCGGAACAGACACAGTCGGATGAACAATGGGGACATTGAACATTTTTTCCAGTACCCTGCGGCATATTTCTGTGCCGCTCATTACGTTTCCAATGAAAAAACTGTCTGCCAGGATTGCCGTGAGGGAGTGCGGGCGCAGTTGGAACGATAAGAAGTGTTTGGCATGGCGGTTGCTGCGCCACATATTTTCGAGGAAAATGGAAAGCGGAAGTGGTATAATAAAAAGAAAGCAAATTTTAGTGTTCTGCGTAATAAAGCAATCGTATGTATCATGGATAAAATGAAGTTATACGAGGAGGTAAATCATGAAAATCGGTATTATATCGGATATACATAGTAATATTATTGCACTGAAAGCCTGCATTTCATATATGAAATCAGTTCCTTGTGATGAATACTTGTTTCTAGGAGATTATATTTCAGATACTCCTTACACAAGGGAAACCATGGATTATGTGTATGATTTTTGTTCAAAACATAATTGCTTGTTCCTTAGAGGAAACAGAGAAGATTATATGTTGGAACAAAGAAGGATAATTGCTCAAGGTGTTGAAAACGGAAAATGGAGATGGAATTCAGCAACAGGCAATCTTTTGTTTGCATATAGGCAATTGAATGAAAAAGATTTTTCCTTTTTTGAACAATTACCAATTTCCTTTCAGTACAAAAAAACAGGTTATCCAGATGTAACTATTTGTCATGGTTCTCCTGTAAGCTCCCGCGAACGTCTGCTTATTGAGGGGGAAAATACCAAAGAATGGTTAAACAAGATTAATACGGATTATCTAATTTGTGCACATACGCATTTGCCGGGTGAATTGGAATATCAAGGGAAACATTATTATAATTGTGGTTCAGTAGGAATTGCTATTGGTATTTGTGGTTATGCGCAGTGTATGATTATTGAAGATGTTTGTATAAATGGTAAGATAGCATGGAACCCTGCTTTTTTAAAAATTCCTTATGACAATAAGCGAGTCGTACAGGATATAAGAATAAGCGGTTTGCTCAACAAAGCACCATGGTTTGTGAATAGCAATATACAAATTCTCTTAACAGGAACTGACTATTCATCACAATTAGTTGAGTTGGCGCATAAATTGGCAAGAGAAGCGGGGGAACAAGATTTTGAAGATGAGAAGTATTGGAGAGAAGCAGCACAACGGTTGGGAGTACCTGATTATAGGTAGAAAAAGCGCGCGCCGGAGTTTGATTATCAATATAAGAGGAGACATTGGCTATTTGAAGTGCATTCAACAGCAGGAGTCAACATTACAATCCCGTGCGTACCGGATGAGATAAAAGTCCGTGATGAACAGGGTGTGTTTCAAAATCTGTTGACATATTAACTATAGGTTTAAACAGACACCGGCAAAAGTAATCAATGAGCCCTTGCAGCAGCGGCGGTGGCCGTCGTCGTGACAGGAGGGCTTGCAATGGCGCCCCTGGCGTGTGCATTAGGAGGCGCGGCCATAGGAAGAGGCTGAATCTTCTCTATTTGGAATGTTGGAGAGTATGCTGGAAAAAAGTATTTTGCGCAGGAAAGGGCTTATTATGGAAGATAAAATGTTATATTTTATGCATAAATTAATTGATGAAGATATCAATGGCTTTGATGATAAGAAATTTGAATTGGAACAAAAATATGCTGCGATGTTTGGCCACGGAGTGCCAAGAGAGATGTTTCCACCAGGCATATCCGAAGATGAAATCATGAAAGCGGTTGAAAGCTGTGTTCAAAATCAAAAAGACGAATTGATGAAAATATTGGATGCAGAGGAATAAACTACGCTTTCAATAAACAAATTTATCACAGAACCAGATGGGGCGTGAACAATAACGAAAAATGATGAATACGTCCTTGACAAGTAGCAACAGGGTTGAACGCTGGTTGGCTTTATGTTATACTTTAGATGAAACAATTTAAACATGCGGGAATGATTGAGCAGAGCAAACGATAAATAAAAGTTTATGTAAGTGAGGCAGCAAAAAAGATAATGGCTATGGAAGTAAAAGAAATTTTGACAGATGATAAGCATAGGGATATAATCGTATATTGGTCTTGTTTGTCGGGGGATTTCATCTTTGAGGTGAAATCCCCCTTGACAAATGCTCTCCCGGGAATTGTTAATAAGGAACTGTGGAAGCTGCGGCCGGCAGAAAGACGCTGCAGAGCAATGAGCGGCTGGAAGAGTGGTATGTGCAGCTTTGCGCGCAGGGATTTGAGTACGCGCATACCAGTTACATCGTGAACCTGAAGGCTGTCACAAAAATCATGCAGAACGAGCTGGTTTTCCATGTATTTCCATAAAAGTATACGAGAGGGGTGATGGCGGCTGTCATGAGCGTTATATTGAAATTCGGCGGGAGTTTCTTTGTGAACCTGATTTTTTATGATTTTTTCAGGGGACAGCTAAAGCCCAGGGTGCAGAACTGGAAACAGCTGTTTCTGATCCTGCTGTTCTGCGCGGCGGCTCTAATGCTGGTCAATTCTTTTGGCAGCAGTCTTGTGAACCTGATATTTGGAATGTCAGTTCTGACAGCGCAGGTGCTGCTGGTTTTTAAGGACGATTACAGGAAAAAGGCATTTCTGCTCCTGATCGGGGAGGCGATGGCATTGTTCTCGGAACTTGCGACCTCGCTTTTTTTCGCAAGGCTTCCGCTGTGGCAGCTGCTCAGGGAAGAATTTCATTATACACAGGAAGTAGAGAGGTACATCATGGGAATCCTTTCACACATACTGTGCTGGCTTGTGCTGCATGCACTGAAAACCTGTTTTTTGGGCATGCGGTATACGATGCGGGAACATTTCCCCTTGTCCTTTTTTATCCTGCCCCTTTCCACGGCATTGATCTATCTTGGCCTTTTCTTTGGAAATGAGGGCGCCGTATGGGCGCAGTACAGTCTGAAATTTGGGCTTATCATTCTGCCGCTGGCGGACATACTGCTTTTTTACACGATCAACAAACTGTTTTTTGTCAGCGAGAAAAACAGGGAACAGCAGCTGATGGAGCAGCAGGCCATGCTGCAGCAGAGATACTATAAGCATCTGGAAGAAATCGACCTAAGCCACAGGCGGTATGCCCACGACTTGAAAAACTGCATGGTTTCCATAGCCGCGCTGGCCGCAGACGGCGGAAACGAGGAAATTCTGAGTCTGCTCTGTGATATGGAAGTGGAGCTGGATACCCTGACTGGAAAGCGTTATACATCAAATCATATCCTGAATGCCATTCTATGGGAAAAGTCCGTGCTGGCTGACAGACAGGGCGTTCAGATGGATATCGCGGCGGAAGAAAATCCCGGATGGGCCTGCATCGCGGGGAAGGATCTGATCGTCATGGCAGGCAACCTTCTGGACAATGCCATTGAGGCGGCAAGGCAGTGTGCCCATGGCAGCGTTCATGCGGCGCTGCACGCGCAGGAGCATTTTCTTGTGATGGAAGTGGAGAACACCTGTTTAAGACCGCCTGCCGTCAAGGACGGAGATAAACACAGCACGCCTGCTTCCACAAAGCCGGACGCCGGGAATCATGGTTTTGGAATTGCAAACGTGCGGGATACCGCGCAAAAATACGGAGGACTGCTTTATATCGAGCAGAACGGAGAGCGCTTTACCGCAATACTCACCATCGCAAAATCCTGTCTTGTCATTAACGATGGACAGGATACGCAGTGACGTGAAAGGAATCGGAGGCGCCTATGCCGGAAACAGCTGTCTGTGATGGCACAGATTATCTGTTCTGGGAGGACGGTATGGAGGTGTGTAAATGGATATGATTTTATTGGCGTTTTGTTATCTGGTTTCCTGCTTTATCGTAACCTGTATTATGATTCAGTTTATGGATGAGAGATATCACAGGACCTGTCAGAACCGGCTTGTCTACATCTGGTTGGGTGTGGGAAATACTGTGTTTATGACAATACTGAATCTCATGGGAATACCATTCTTAAATCTATCCGCATGGATGGTGCTGGCCGGCATCGGAACAGGCGTCCTTTACTATGAAAACAGCAGAAAAGGAATAAAAAGAATTGCGGAATGCGAGGCGCTTCTGATTGTAATTACGTTTACGGAGGCATTTGGCGTGTTACTTGTCAAATGGATTTTACAGGCAGCAAAGGCGCAGCCCGAAAACCCGGTCATGGAAGCCTGTCTGGAAGTGACTGTTTCAAAGGTTATCGTCCTCTTTGTATATTTTACAGCGATCAGGGGGCTGGTCAGAAAACACCCTGCCACACATGGCAAACTGCAGAAAACCACCTGTTTTGTCATTTTTATATACAGTTTTGTGAATATGCTCGTGACCATCCAGGGGCTTTCGCATGATCTGAACAATGGAATATTTGCGGTCAATATGTGCGGTATTGTATTGGTGGATTTGTACCTGCTCTATTTTATAAAGCATACGGATGAAAAGAAAGCCTATGATATGAAGGTGCAGGCCATGGAACAGCAGGCCGTGCTGCAGCAGAGCTACTATAAACGTCTGGAGGAAATCGACCTAGGCCACAGGCGGTATGCCCACGACCTGAAAAACTGCATGGTTTCCATAGCCGCGCTGGCCGCTGACGGCGGAAACGAAGAGATTTTAAGCCTGCTTGGGGATATGGAGGTGGAGTTGGATACCCTGACCGGAAAGCGCTATACATCCAATCCTATTCTGAACGCCATTCTCTGGGAGAAATCCGTGCTGGCAAAACGGCAGGGCGTTCAGATGGATATCGCGGCGGAAGAAAATCCCGGATGGGCCTGCATCGCGGGGAAGGATCTGATCGTCATGGCAGGCAACCTTCTGGACAATGCCATTGAGGCGGCAAGGCAGTGTGCCCATGGCAGCGTTCATGCGGCGCTGCACGCGCAGGAGCATTTTCTTGTGATGGAAGTGGAGAACACCTGTTTAAGACCGCCTGCCGTCAAGGACGGAGATAAACACAGCACGCCTGCTTCCACAAAGCCGGACGCCGGGAATCATGGTTTTGGAATTGCAAACGTGCGGGATACCGCGCAAAAATACGGAGGACTGCTTTATATCGAGCAGAACGGAGAGCGCTTTACCGCAATACTCACCATCGCAAAATCCTGTCTTGCCAGTACAGCGCTGCATTAATCTTGAAGTAATCAGTGCCTGATGTTTGCGTCAGCGCAAGGCGGTGGAAGGAGGCGATAACAGTGAATACAGCACCTGCTGTTTTTCATCGTTATTTATGCAATGCCGATTTTGCCGATTTATATGTCGATTTGGACAGAGTGCTTTTGCAGAACTGTCCGGCAGTGGTATAATCAGGCGTATGTAAGTCTGATAAAGTTTTTTGGAAATGGACGAAAGGATTACTCGGCAGATCCATAGAGGGCGAGCCTGTGGTTTCAGGGCCTGCTTCACCCGATAGGGATGGCGATTATCTGTGAAACAGGGAAAGCGGAGAAATCATAACAGAAAAGATATCACCCGGAAAAAGGAAGAAGCTGGTAAAGATAATAAAAAGTGAGGAATAGACGATGAATGCAGAGATGAAACATAAGCTGGAAGAATGCTTTAGCCAAAAAAGCAGCCCGGCAGACTGTTACGGGGCGCTTCCGTACATGAAAGAACATCTTGGACAGATCAGCTTTGACGACGACAGCGATATGTGTGATATGACAGATATCATTTTACGTGCGTTAAAGCTGGATGAAAACAATATAAAGTTTGTGGAGTTTTTGATTTCCAATGGCTATGACATCAACTATAAGCTCGCGGGAGGCGACTGCCTTCTGTTAAAATATGCGGATGATGCGCTGAAGAACAGGAAATTTCCACTTGAGGTGATGAAGCAGCTGGTCAGGTTTGGCGCGGACGTCTGTTCGGAAACATTAGACGGCGACAATCTGCTTTCCATTTTAGCGGGACGGGAGGAAATAGCGGCGGTTTATATGGTTGAATTTTATGACATGACGCCGCTTGACAAGACGGACAAGTACGGTGCGACGCCTTTGATGTACGCGGCAATGAGGGGCTATAACGCGCTTGCCAGGATATTGATTGAACGGGGCTTTGATGTCAATGCAGCTGGCAGTGCGCCTGTTACCGGCGAAAAGCTGAAGGTGGAGACAGACGGCGTTTCCCCGCTTGCGCTGGCGATCCGGTTCGGCAATGTGGAGATGGTACGCATGCTGCTTGCGGCGGGGGCGGACGAAGCCGTCTATGACGCGGAGGGGAATCCGCCTGTTTTTTCACTGGTACACTATCCGGTTGACTTTTTTATCGAATTTTGTGGCAATTGTATTAAGGACGATCACCCTATTTATGCCCCAAAAGTGGAAATTATCTCTTTGCTGGAACAGCTCGACCTCACAAATGCGGAGGGATATACCGTGCTGATGAAGTCGCTGTTTCCCATGAAATTCTGGTATACCGGGTTTGGAAACGGGGTATCACCGAAGAAAAACCGTCTGATTGCGCTGGAGCTGATCAAAAAGGGAGCGGATGTCAATGCCGCAGGAAATGACGGCAGGCGTCCGCTGCATCAGGCTGTGGTGGAAATGGAGGAAGTGGCAAGAGCGCTTGTGGAGGCCGGGGCAGATATCAATGTGCAGGACAATGACGGCAACACGCCCCTGATGTATGCCTGTATGAAGGCGAAGGAGGAAACGGTACTCTGGCTTTTGAAGGCGGGCGCAGACTGTAAGATCCAGAACAACGAAGGCATAACTGCGGTGGATATGGCAGTGAAAAAGGGATATTCCCGCGCCCTGGAACTCATGGAGGCTGACACGCTGCTGCAGGCGTGCAAAATCAATCAAAAACGATCCGTACAGGTGATTTTAAAGCGCGGCGGCATAGACATTAACGAGCGGGACGAGGAGTGCGGTACGCCCCTGATATATGCCTGTCAGAACAATGCGCTTGAAATCGTAAAAATGCTGCTTGACCATGGCGCCGATCCGAATATCGGAGATCAGAAAAACCGTATGCCGCTGCACTTTTCGGCGGCATTGGGCACCCTTCCCATCATCAATCTTCTTGTAAAAGCTGGGGCGGATGTAAACTGTACAGATGACACTGGCACTACGCCGCTCATGTATATGGCAATGAAGGAAAAAACGGCTGCCGCGCTCGACTATATTAAGAATCCAATGGTCAATGTCAGTATCAAAAGCAATGCCGGATTGACAGCGGCTATGTATGCAGTTGCCTTCAAACAGCCGCAGCTTGCAAAGGCATTGCTGCCGTTAATGGGAACAGATACGGATGATGCGGATTTGGAAGGTTTTACAATGCTTCATTATGCCTGCCAGTATGGGCAGGTTGAAATTGTAAAGCTTTTATTAGAAAAAGATCAGGAAAGAAATCAGGATAAAAATCAGGATAAAAATCAGGATAAAAATCCGGGCAGCGTCAACAGAGCCAGCAATGCTGGGGAAACGCCGCTTATGATGGCGGCAAGGACTTCCAATCTGGTGATTGTAAAGCAGCTGCTTGCAGCAGGTGCGGTAGCAGGCTGTTCGAATAGAAAGGGTGTTACGGCGCTGCATCTGGCAGCCATATTAGGGAATGTACCTTTGGGAAAGGCTTTGCTTGCTGCAGGCACCGACATTGATGCGAAGACACTGGAAGGGCAGACTCCCCTGATGTATGCTGTGATCAAAGGCAAAAGCGAGTTTGCGCAAATGCTGGTTTTGGAAAATGCAGATGTGAATGCTGTGGACAACCTGCAGGGCAATGCGCTGTCCTATGCAATTCAGGCGCAGCTGCCGCAGACTGTGGAACTGCTGCTTGAGGCAGGTGCAGAAGGGTGATTAATATGGCCTTTTTACTGCGGGCTGTGCCTCTTTTGGCTTGGAGAGTACGAACGTGCATAAGTGCTATAGGAGTGGGAATGGAGCGGAGAATTAATAAAAATCGCAGCAAGCTGAACAGACATGAGGTTTATTATGGAGAACAATAACATGGAAGATACAAACGATACATTTGATATCGACAGGCTTCAAAAGCTGGCCGGGGCAGGTGATACAGACGCCCAGCGCAACATCGGCAACTGCTATTATAATGGAGAAGGCGTAGAACAGGATTACGGCAAGGCAGTATATTGGTGGATGAAAGCAGCCGGGCAGGGGCATCCGCAGGCATGCAGCAGGTCGGATATTGCTATGAATCGGGGCGGGGTGTGGCGCAGGATTACAGCAAGGCGGTGTACTGGTACCGCAAGGCAGCCGATGCAGAGGATGCGTTCGCACAGTTCTGTCTCGGATTGTGCTATGAGAACGGCAAAGGTGTAGAGAAGGACATAGAGCAGGCGGTGTACTGGTACGTAAAGGCTGCTGGAAATGGAGACAGGGCAGCACAGAACAATTTGGGATTCTGCTATCACAGCGGAAAAGGCGTAGAGCAGGATTACGGCAAGGCGGTATATTGGTACACAAAAGCAGCCGAACAAGACCATAGCAAAGCGCAAAATTCATTAGGGAACTGCTATTACGATGGAAAAGGTGTAGGACAGGATTACAGCAAGGCGGTATATTGGTGGACAAAAGCGGCCGGGCAGGGGAACGCATTAGCACAGGCAAACCTTGCAGGGTGCTATGAGGATGGGGAAGGCGTGGAACAGGATGAAGAAAAAGCGTTTTTCTGGTACAAGGAGGCAGCCAGGCAGGGGAATGCAATAGGGCAGTTAGAAACCGGAGTGTGTTATGAGGATGGAGAAGGTGTAGAGCAGAACTTCGGGCTGGCGGTATTCTGGTACAAAAAAGCGGCCGATCAGGACAATGCCAGGGCACAGAGTTTACTGGGCTGCTGCTATCACAACGGAGATGGTGTGGCGCAGGATTTTGAGCAGGCGGTATACTGGTATCAAAAAGCTGCCGGACAGGGAGATATGGTTGGACAGCGCAATCTCGGGAGGTCTTATGAGGACGGGGCAGGTGTAGAGCAGGACATGGAACAGGCGGCATACTGGTATCAAAAGGCCGCCGGGCAGGGGGATGATCAGGCACAATACAGGCTGGGGATGTGTTATGAGAAAGGAGTAGGCGTAGAGCAGAATTATGCGCAGGCGGCGTATTGGTATGCAAAAGCCACCACACAAGGGTACGCTTGTGCGCAGTTTAATATGGGTGCCTGTTACGAGAACGGAGACGGTGTAGGGCAGGACCTGAATCTGGCAATGTCCTTTTACACTGCCGCTGCCGCACAGGGCAATAAAAACGCGATTGCGGAGCTGAATCGGCTGAATGAACTGATGAATGAGTAGTCTTGCAGAATGTCATCTCTTTTCGCACAGACAAGGATGATCTTTGCATGGAACCAATCCCAATTACTCCATGGGATGGTAAGTCCATAGATAACGAACCTGTGTGGTTTCAAGGTCTGCTTCACCGGATAGGAGATGAAGAAACTATCCGGTTTCTGCCCTTTGCATGCGGAACATGCGTTTGCACCTGCTGCGGAAAAAGAACAGATTATTGGGAGTGGATGGCGAAGTTTATCGGATATGGATGGTGCGGTGAAGGATGTTAATCTGTATGGGTTTGGAAGTGTCTGTATCAGACAGGGGAGTCGATTTAGGATAGATTCTGAAAGGAAAGGAAATGAAATGAAAGAGGAAAAGAAAATTGAATTTACACAGAAATGGATTGGGGATGCAGTAAAGAAACTTCTGCAAAAAGAGGACATCTACGAAAGCGATATGGAGAGAATCAAGTATCTGCGTATCGGCGATTGTCACTTTGGTTACGAATACTCGCTTGAAATGAGTACGGCAGCGCCGCCGGAACCCTACTGTGGCGACCCATACTGCGGTGATGAGTGGGATCCGGGCGTATATGGGCCTTTGACCGGCAGCTTCATCCAGCTTTACATAGACTATGCGAAGAAAAATCCATTTGATGGCATAGATTCGGAAACAGGAGAGCGTTCTTTGCAGCTTTCGAACTTTTATTTTTGGCATCAATATGAAGAAGAATATAAAGAACTAGAGACGGAAGAAGATGAAGATGAGTGGGGAGATATTGAGAAAAAGAAGAAGGATTTTGAGAAAACTATCCTTTGCGAAAGATATAGAGAGAATTTTAGCGACGACGATGCTTACGACGAATGGTATCGACGGACAGGGTGGTCTATTCAGCAGGATATTCGTTTGTTTTCCGGGCTGGAGGTGCTGCGGCTTTATGGGGCAAAATATCAGGATATGACTTTCCTGAGAGCGATGCCCCAGCTGCGTGTATTGGAAGTGGCAGACACCAAATTTGTTTCCTTAGAAGGCATAGACGACCTCGTACGGCTGAAACAGCTTTGCTGCTGGCTGGATTAGAAAGGATGGAACGGAGAAAAATGCAGGGGAAAGATGAATGAATAAGGATAATGTAAATTTGGCAGAAAGGCTGATTGCACAAGTGAACGGCGGAATGGAGGACGCCTATATCGCCGGGTAGATTCTGTTTGAAAGTATGTATCAGAGAGGATTTACATATAGTGATTTTTCGGGAACAATCAGAATTTGGAGGATAGACATTATGATTACAATTGACGGTGTCAAACAGATAAGCCAGAAAATATCTTTGGAAAATGGTATATCGAATGATAATCTTAGCGAAGATGTATCTGAAATTGTGTATCGTATAGATGTATTTGAATGCGGGGATACTCCAATAATTGACCGACATATAGATATCGAATATTCTTTCGGCGACTACTACGAAGTTCATGAAGAGGACCCCTTATTTCAATTTATTTGTGCATTGTGCAACCTATCGTTAGCACAAGTACAGGAGGAAGAAATTATCCGTAATTCCCGTAAGTTAATTCCAACCACATTTGCCTTAATATACTTCAACC
>CAMWXE010000107.1 GCA_947178145.1 uncultured Lachnospiraceae bacterium
TTAGTGCAGAAGGTGTACGACGATTTTATTTACTGTGTGATCGAACATGTGGAGAGATAACATGTCAGAAAAATGCCCCTGATATTGTGAGGGGCATTTTTCAGGTATACAGTGTGGTGGCAGGGATAGCATGTTGGGAATCTGTGGTGGGAGTGGGGACTGATATGAGGAACTATAATAAACTGGTGATGGTGTCTCTTGTAATCTATGCAGTTTTGGCTGTCTCTGCCGCAGTCGCGCTCAGGACACGGCAGGATGAAAAGGGACAGTTCTACAAAGTGGAGATGAATCGTATCATAACGGAAATCGAACAGGGGGATGCCTTGGACGCGCTTGACCTGCGCGCATATCAGGATATTAGGGCAGTTGCGTATCTTCCCGTGTCCGAGACAGACCGGGGAAAAGTCATGGATTTTTACCGTGGCAGGAACGGGATGCAGAGTGCCGTATATCCAATATATGCAAACGACAGCCATGACAGCGCATCATCCGAAGGGGAACAGATTGCGGGTTATCTCAGGTTTGATTACCAGAGATCCGTTCCGGGCGGACAATACCTCTTTGCCACACAGGGCGCGCTGCTTTTGATGGAGCTGTTTTTGCTGTGTGTTCTCTTTTACCTGAAGAGGCATCTGATACAGCCCTTTGACAGAATGCAGTCGATAACTTATGAACTGTCGAAGGGGAATCTGCAGGGCGATGTCAGGGCGGAGAAAAACCAATACCTCGGGAAATTCCTGTGGGGACTGAGTGAATTGAAAGATGCCCTCCATGTAAGCCGCAAGCGGGAGATGGAACTGAAAAGAGAGAAAAAAATGCTGCTGCTCTCCCTGTCACACGATATCAAGACACCGCTGAGCATGATAAAACTCTACGCGAAGGCACTGGGGGACGGCGTCTATCCGACGGCGGATGAGAGGCAGAATGTGTATCGTCAGATTGGCGAGAAGGCAGTGCAGATTGAGGATTTTGTCGGCGAGATTGTGAAGGCATCAAGGGAGGACATTGTCCGGATTGAGGTTCAAAAAGGCGAGTTTTATTTAAGGGAACTGGTTCGGCGCGTGGAATCCGTCTATGGTGACAAATGCGCGCTGCGCAAGTGTGCGCTGACAGTCGGAACGTATCAGAACCGTATTTTTCAGGGAGATTTGAACCGCCTGCTGGAAGTCTTCGAAAATCTTTTTGAGAATGCATTCAAGTATGGGGATGGGCGCAAGATACAGATTTCGTTTTATGAGGAGGACTACTGCCAGCTGATCCGCGTGTTCAACACGGGGGAGCCTGTCACAGAAAAAGATTTTGTACACCTGTTTGACAGCTTTTTCCGTGGGGAAAACACGAGAGGGCAGCAGGGAAACGGGCTGGGACTCTATATCTGTAAGGAAATCATGCACAAGATGGGCGGCGAGATTTTTGCCGGGTACGAAACGGACGGCATGGCCTTTGTGGTAGTGCTGCCGCTTTAGTGTTCTGAAAGATTCTGTATGAGCGTTGAATTACGCGGAAATGGAGTGTAAATATGAAAAGAAAATGGAATGGAAATGTAATTGCGCTGTTTTTCGTCATAATATATTTTTTGACGGGGTGTCAGAAAAAGGACGCAGTAGAAATCGAAACGGAAATAGAGCGGTCAGGGGAAGGAATCAGGGAAAGTGCAGAGATATCTGCCCCGGGGACATATGAGGCAGATGAATATGAGACAGATGAATATGAGACAGATGCAGTTCATACAGACACATCGGAGACAGATACCGCTCATGCAGATACATTTGACACAGATACTCCGGGTACAAGCTCTGACGGGGAGTGTCTCGTTTCAGCTGCTGCGGACAGCTTTTATTACACGGCATTGACAGACGATATCAAGGCGCGCATCACCGGAAAATCCTATCCTGACACAGAGGAGCCGCTGCAGATTTCTTATGAGGATCTGGCGTATGTCCATGTCCTTCACTATGATTTTGAGGGGCAGGTTCAGGAGGGCGAGCTGATCTGCAACCAGTCGATTGCGCAGGATTTGGCGGAGATTTTTTATGAATTGTATGAAAACCAGTATCCGATTGAGCAGATACGCCTCATAGATGAGTACGACGCGGACGACGAGGCATCGATGGCGGACAACAACACTTCCTGCTTCAACTACAGGACAGTCCCCGGCCGGACGAAGCTCTCCAACCACTCCTACGGCTGTGCCATAGACATCAACCCGCTGTACAATCCCTACGTGCGGACGAGTGGCGGCAAAGAGCTGATCTCGCCGGATAACGCTGTGCCGTATGCGGACCGCAGTGCGGAGTTTCCGTATAAAATTGACAGGAATGATTTATGTTACAGGATTTTTATAGAACATGGATTCAGCTGGGGCGGGGCTTGGAACAGCAGCAAGGACTACCAACATTTTGAGAAAGTGGAGTGAATTGTTACAGGCCGCGCGAATTATTCTCAAAAAATGTCGTTTCCTCGATTGAGTTTCAACCCATTTTACGATATAATAATAAAGTATTACGGTATACATGTATTATTTTGGAAAGTTTTTATACAATATGAAAGTAGAGGACACTTTCATGGAGAGAAGCCATGCGTTCCGAAATGGTTTTTGCATCGCATGCGATTAATTTTCTAAGAGGATGAGAATGATGGGTTTTAATGACATAATGAATGATTATGATTCAAAGTTGTTTGATACACTGGCGCAATCATCGGACAGGATCTTTTTCTTTGCCAGCAATATGAAGGAGAATACGGCAAGGTGGTCAAGAGGCGCTGTGGAGTATTTCGGATTGGAGAGTGAGATTCTTTGTCCGGCGGACAGTGAGTGGTTGAAGCGGATTCACCCGGATGACAAGGCGGCCTGCAGGAAGGCTTTTGCGGATATGGCAAATCATGTCAGTGCAAACTATGACACAGACTGCCAGGTTTGCAATGCAGATGGCGAATATGTGTGGGTAAACTGTAAGGGACATATGACGTACGATGAGGAGGGCCGGATGGACTTCTTTGCTGGATTTGTCATCAATCTGGGCGTCAGGAACAAGATTGATCCCGTTACAGGGCTGCGTACGATACGAGAATTTCATAAAGATATAGACAGATTGCTGCACGATAACAAAAGCGGTGCGGCCGTCGTGGTTGGACTGAATAACTTTCAGCGGATTAATGATGAGTTTGGATACTCCTATGGTGATAAGATACTCCATACGATTGCCCGTAAGCTGTTGGAAGTCAGCGCGCAGGGAACGCACATCTATCGCAAGGATGATTTAGATTTCATATTTTTGTTAGAGAATGGAACCTATGAGACTGTGACCAAAGAGATCGAGAAGATCCGGCAGATTTTTGCTGCGTTGAATGCTGGAAGCAATTCGATTTATCTCGACTTTAGGGCAGGAGCAGTCCTGTTTCCCCAGGATGGAAACAGCTTTGACCAGATTATGAGCAATATGCTTGTGTCGCTGGAAAATGCCAAGGGCGCAGGCATGACAAGTCTGTCGCTCTATTCGGAGGAAATGTATCAGAAAAAGACACGCGTGCTGCGGCTGAGAGACGCCATCTGTGAGAGTGTCAATGACAATTTCCAGGGGTTCTCGATCGTGATGCAGCCGATTATCGATTCCAGGACTGGAAGGGGAACAAGCTGTGAGACACTTCTCCGATGGAGCGATGAGCGATTTCCGGGAGTCGGACCGATGGAGTTTATTCCCGTTCTTGAGGACACTGCGTTTATTATTCCAGTAGGAAAATGGATTATCGATCAGGTGTTAAGCAATCTCAAGGATTGGGATGCTAAGGGAGACAATCCAATCGAGAAGATTCATGTAAATGTTTCGTATATTCAGCTGCAGGATGACGAGCTGGTGGATTACACAGTCGGCAAGTTGAAGGAGTATGGTATTGCACCAGAGCGTCTTGTGCTTGAATTGACAGAGAGCTGCCGAATCGGGCGCATCGATGAGCTGACAGAGCGGCTGCAGAAATTTAAGGACCAGGGGATTGGCATTGCGCTCGACGATTTTGGCACTGGCTATGCGTCGCTTGCGGTGTTAAAGGATATCCCAACAGATATCGTAAAGCTCGATCACACGATGATCAAATCAGTAGTCGGCACAGACAAGGAGAGAAAACTGATTGAGTTTATTATTTCTTTCTGTAATAATGTTGGCATTATTGTCTGTGCAGAAGGGGTCGAGAATACGGCCATTATGGGGATTGTGAACAAAGCTGGCGCAGGATTGCTCCAAGGCTATTATTTTGATAAGCCTTTGCTTGTTGAGGAATTTTACAATAAATATGTGAAGATGGAGCACGTTTGAGACAGGCTCTGCACGGGATACTGATATGGAGGAGATTATGAAAAAATTAGCAGCATTGTTGGTTTCATTGGTACTTGGAACAGCATTGATGACAGGGTGCAGTGCAGGCAGTCAAACTGCACAGACAGTTGCAGATCCAGTGACAGTGAATGTCATAGCATTGAAGGGACCTACTGCCATGGGGATGGTAGACTTTATGGACAAGTCTGACTCTGGTGAAATCACGGATAACAATTATAATTTTGAGATTGCGGCGGCAGTCGATGAGGTGACACCGAAGCTGGTGCAGGGACAGGTTGATATTGCGGCAGTTCCTGCCAACCTTGCGTCTGTGCTGTACAACAATACCGACGGCGGGGTAAGCGTGCTCGCCATCAATACATTGGGAGTTCTTTATATTGTGGAGAGTGGGGATACGGTAGCAAGTATCAGTGATTTAAAGGGTAAGACGATTTATGCCAGCGGAAAGGGGGCCACACCGGAGTATGCGCTAAACTATGTCCTTGCACAAAACGGGATTGACCCTGAGAGCGATCTGACAATCGAATGGAAGAGTGAACACACAGAATGTCTGTCGGCACTGATGGCTGAGGAGAATGCGATTGCAATGCTTCCACAACCTTTTGTGACAACGGCACAGACGAAGAGCGAGAAGATTCGGGCTGCGCTGGATCTCACCGAAGAGTGGGACAAGCTTGGCGCGGACTCCGCACTTCTGACAGGCGTGGTCGTGGCGAGAAAAGCGTTTGTCGAGTCGAATCCGGCAGCGGTCGAGGCGTTTATGGATCATTATGAGGACTCAGTGAAGTTCGTCAATGAAAATGTGGAGGATGCGGCGGCTTTGATTGAAAAGTATGATATTGTGCCGGCGGCAGTGGCAGTCAGGGCAGTTCCCAAATGCAACATAGTGTGTATTACGGGCGGCGAGATGAAGGAGAAACTTTCGGGGTATCTTGCAGTGCTGCTAGAGCAGAATCCGAAGTCGGTGGGGGAGGCACTTCCGGCGGATGATTTTTATTACGGAAATTGATGTCTATGGGAATGGACCTGTGCCTGTGTGCGATGAAGTTTAGGAGACAGATGAATCAAAAACACGAAATTCGGATTTGGGCAGTTTTGTTTTGGATGATGATCTGGCAGTTTGTCAGCATGTGGTTGGATAGCGATATTTTGCTTGTATCGCCAGTGCGCGTGGTGTGCAGGCTTGGGCAGCTGATGCTGACAGCTGTGTTTTGGAGGTCTGTATTGTTTACGCTGTCTCGTATTGCGCTGGGTTTTTTGCTGGCGGTTGTGGCCGGGAGCGTACTGGCGGCATTATCGTCATACATTCGTAGAGTCAAGGAGCTTTTGGCGCCGCTGATGCTCGTCATCAAGTCAGTGCCGGTCGCTTCGTTTATTATACTGGCGCTGATATGGTTTTCATCGCGAAACCTTTCCATACTGATATCGTTTCTGATGGTGCTGCCCATTATTTATATGAATGTATTGGGGGGGATTGGGAGCGTGGACAGACAGCTCTTAGAGATGGCAAGGGTTTTTCGAATTTCCAAATTGCGTGTGATAAGATATCTTTATCTGCCTCAGATTATGCCTTTTTTTTATTCCGCCTGCAGTGTTGCCCTTGGACTAAGCTGGAAGGCTGGTGTGGCGGCGGAAGTGATTGGGATTCCGAGGGGATCGGTAGGGGAGCGTCTGCAGCAGGCGAAGGTGTATCTGGATACGCCGGACTTGTTTGCATGGACACTTGTGATCGTGGTGGCAAGCCTTATTTTTGAGAAAGTGGTATTATTTCTGCTCAAACATGCAATGATGCTGACGCAGAAAATGAAATAGAGAAGTTAGGGAACGGAAATATGGAGTTACGAGCACTTTCAACAGATACAGTGGCAGATATTTACAATCAATATATGATGGTCGATTTTCCGCCGGATGAACGCAAGCCGCTTGCACGTATTCTGTATACAATGGAAATCGGGCTGTGTTGTGCGTATGGCATTTATGAGCAGGACGCTCTGCGAGGGTATGCCATTTTTATAGTACCGGAAGGGGCAAATTATGGACTGCTCGATTATCTTGCGGTGGTAAAGGAACATCGCGGAACAGGTGTGGGGCATGCATTTTTTGGGCAGATTGAGGATGTGCTTACCGCGAAATATCCTATGTTGAGGGGATTTATCATAGAGTCAGAAAATGTAGAAGCGGCTGCTGATGCCAGTGACCGAAGAACCAGGGAAAAGCGGATATCCTTTTATAGGCAGAACGACTGTGCAATGACATCCCTTGGTTCGAAGCTGTTTGGTGTAACATACAGCATTCTCTCTTATGATTTTGACAAAAGAACTAATGGCTGCGCTTCTTTGGAGGATCTGGACAGGATTTATGCTGCGATGTTTCAAAGGCACCATTATGAGCACAATGTAGAACTATGGGACAACTCGCAGGTTTCTTCCTGATGTGTTACAAGGATTATGTGCTGCGGATACACGTGGCAAAGTGGGAAAATATATTCTATGGTAGATCAGATATGTGTCAGTAAGTTAACCAAATCGTTTGACGGCAAAGTTGTGTTTCGGGATATGGATATGACGATTCCGACAGGTGAAACGGTCTGCATCATGGCTCCCTCTGGTGCCGGAAAGACGACGCTGCTTCGGATTTTGATGGGATTGGAACAGGCTGACAGCGGGAGCATCACCGGGTTGGAGGGAATGCGGTTTAGCGCTGTTTTTCAGGAGGAACGTTTGTGTGAGAACATGACAGCAATAGAAAATATCAGGCTTGTCACTCCGGCGCTCAGGATTCAGGGAATCACAAAAGAAATGGGGCATCTCGGACTGGGAACCTGCTGCAGTCAGCCGGTATCCGAGCTTTCAGGGGGAATGCGCAGGCGAGTGAGTATATTGAGAGCATTGCTGGCAGAATACGAGATCCTTTTTCTGGATGAGCCGTTTAAGGGATTAGACGATGTGATTAAGAGACAGGTTATGGCATATGTACTGGAAAAGACGAAAGGGAAGACAGTCCTCTTTGTCACGCATGACAGAAAGGAAGCACGGGATCTGGGAGCGAAGATTTTTACATTTTGAGTACTGTCTTAAAATAAAAAACGACCGCACCAGCGGTCGTTTTTTATGCCATCGAAAAGGCGGCAAGATAAATAATTGACATAACAATCGAAATCAGGAGCGCTAAAATCGATGTGACCAGCCCTCCGATTGCCATACCTGATCTTCCCTTATGAGAAAGTCCAATCGCGGAGCAGATGATGCCGGCGATCGCTAAAATCAGATTCCAAAATGGAACCCAGCATCCCAGGAGTGCAAAAATACCAATGATAAGCCCCGCAATTGCCACATTGTTGTTTTTCATGGGCATTGTGTCATACACGACAGCCTTTGCAGGCTGAGCGGAGTAGGACTGCTGGTATGGCTGCCCCTGGTTTGGATTGTATGTCTGATTTGGGTTATAAGCCTGATTGGAATTATATGTTTGGTTTGAGGCGTAGGTCTGATTCTGGTTTGAGGTTTGGTTTTGGCCGTACAGTTCTTTTTCGTCCATGGTTTTACAGCCCCCAAACTATACGATTTGCAGGGATGCCACGACAAACATAAGAATCACGGAGACCACAATAGAAAGAACAAGGAGTCCAATCGCTAACCCTGTTTTCTTGTCCAAAACAGCCCTGACAGCAAACATACTGCAGAGAATCCCGATCAGCATACCGATGAGTCCGGCAAAGAACCAGCCTCCTACACAGCTGATTGCGACTAAGACCCAAACCCATACAGGAACATTGCTCACAGGCTCGTATGGCTTACCGTCATCCAGGAAAACACCGTTTACGGCAAGCCTGGCATTGTTTCCGATGACAACGAGGTTGCATACGGCGCCGGGCAGATTGATCTGATAATCGACTACGACAATGAACCAGTTGCTTGATTTGAGCTTGTAGCTGTCGTTGTCAACGATTACTTTGTTTCCGCCAAAGCCGCCTATTTTGCATTGTACTTTATGTACGTTCCCAGCGCTGTCAGTTACATTCCATTCCTTCTTCATTTGATACCCTCCATATGCAATCTTTGTTTATAAAATAAAGTAACCATGCGGCATGGCATAAACCTTTGTGCCGAACGGTTTCCGATAGCATTTTTCCAATGCACCTTGTAGATTGCATCTCATACATTAAGAAGTAATTTGTCAAGTTTTCTTTTGATCCATTAAAAAACTTAAACAATTGTTATTAGTTACTGTAATATAATATAGCATATCGTGAAATATTGCAAGTATTTGTTGGCTGTTTTTGTTTATTGGGCAATTTGACCATTGCATAAATATCGGAAGGTATAGTATATTTATACGTGGGACGTGTAGTCACAGTTTGAAAAACTTTCGTTTGGGATGAGAAAGATAAATGATATAATGATAAAAAAGTACAATAGTACATATAGAAAGGATTGGTGCACAAAATGATTCAATTATTAGAGACAGGGGCTTATCTTGTAAATGGCACAGAGCTGATTGCGGACAATGCAGAAGCTGCAGCGGCCGTCAGGGCAAAGACAGGCAAAGACGCGGACAAAGCAGAGGCTTCCAGGAAGACAATTGCCTATGAAATCTTAAAAAATCACAATACCTCAGACAACATGGACAAGCTCAGGATCAAGTTTGATAAATTGACATCGCATGATATCACATTCGTAGGTATCATACAGACAGCACGCGCATCGGGACTGACAAAATTCCCTGTGCCATATGTGCTGACAAACTGCCACAATTCCCTCTGTGCAGTGGGAGGGACAATCAATGAAGACGACCATATGTTTGGGCTGACCTGTGCGAAGAAGTATGGCGGGGTGTACGTACCGCCTCATCAGGCAGTGATTCATCAGTACGCAAGGGAAATGCTCGCGGGTGGGGGCAGAATGATCCTTGGCTCCGACTCCCATACACGTTATGGTGCCCTTGGCACGATGGCTATGGGCGAGGGCGGACCGGAGCTTGTAAAGCAGCTTTTGAACCAGACATACGACATCAATATGCCAGGCGTTGTGGCAGTATACTTAGAGGGAGAGCCGGTAAAAGGGGTAGGCCCTCAGGATGTGGCGCTCGCCATAATCGGCGCAGTATTCAAAAACGGATATGTCAAGAATAAGGTGATGGAGTTTGTGGGGCCAGGTGTGTCCTCGCTCTCTGCCGATTTCCGAATTGGCATTGATGTCATGACGACAGAGACGACATGTCTCTCTTCGATATGGAGAACAGATGATACGATCAGAGAATTTTATGATATTCATGGCAGGAGCGGGGATTACGCAGAATTGAATCCGGGTGAGATCGCTTACTATGACGGCTGTATCAGAGTCGATTTAAGCAGGATCAAACCGATGATTGCCATGCCATTTCATCCAAGCAATACCTATACGATTGAAGAACTGAATGCAAATCTCATGGATATTTTGGATGACTGTGAGAAGAAGGCGCTTGTCAGCCTAGATGGAGCAGTTGATTTCACGCTGAAGGATAAGGTGAGAAACGGCAGACTGTATGTGGAGCAGGGAATTATCGCGGGCTGTGCGGGCGGCGGATTTGAGAATATCTGTGCGGCTGCCGACATTCTGGACAACGCGAGCATTGGGCCGGATGAGTTCACATTGAGCGTGTACCCGGCCTCCATGCCAATCTATATGGAACTGGTAAAGAACGGCTGTGCGGCCAAACTGATGCAGACAGGGGCAGTGTTAAAGACTGCGTTCTGCGGTCCGTGCTTTGGTGCCGGGGACACACCGGCAAACAATGCGTTCTCAATTCGCCACTCAACGAGAAACTTCCCCAACCGTGAGGGTTCCAAGCTCCAGAGCGGACAGATTGCGTCCGTGGCGCTGATGGATGCGCGCTCTATCGCGGCGACAGCGGCAAACAAGGGATATCTCACACCAGCTACCGAATTTGACGGAGCGTTTGCGAAGTATCAGTATTTCTTTGACAAGAAGATTTATGAGAACCGCGTGTTTGACTCGCAGGGAGTTGCCGATGAATCTGTTGCAATCAAGTTTGGCCCCAATATTAAGGACTGGCCGGCGATGGTGGCGCTGACAGACAATCTTATGCTGAAGGTGGTTTCGGAGATTCATGATCCGGTGACGACGACAGACGAACTGATTCCTTCCGGGGAGACTTCTTCCTACCGCTCGAATCCGTTAGGTCTTGCAGAGTTTACGCTCTCGCGCAAAGACCCGAATTATGTAAGACTTGCAAAGGAGATTCAGGCCGCGGAGAAGGCCAGGCAGGAAAAGGCCTGTCCTGTACAGAAGTTCCGGGAGCTGGAAGAAGCGTGGCGCGTAATGAAGACGATCACGCCGGATGCGGACCGCAGCAATACTGGGATTGGAAGTACGATTTTCGCAGTGAAGCCGGGGGATGGTTCCGCGAGGGAACAGGCGGCAAGCTGCCAGAAAGTACTTGGCGGATGGGCAAATATTGCACACGAGTATGCGACCAAACGATACCGTTCGAATCTCATCAATTGGGGAATGCTTCCGTTTATCATCAAGGAAGGGGAGCTGCCATTCAGGAATTTGGACTATATTTATATTCCAGGTATCAGAAAGGCAGTGGAGGAGAAAGCCGATACGATTAAAGCGTATGTCGTTGGCGGCACTGCCGGTGCGGACAAAAAGACAGAGTTTGAGATGACGCTCGGCGAACTTACGGACGAAGAGCGACAGATTATCCTTAAAGGGTGTTTGATTAATTACAATAGAGTATCATAGAGAAAAGTCCTGCACAGCTGTGCAGGACTTTTTGATGCACACGCCGATGAGGAGAAAATATTTCCAGACACACTCTGAGGAAAAATGACGAAAAAAGGCGAAAGATAAGCGAAATGAAATTGGCATGATGAATAGAAAGACAAAGGGCTTTGAAAAAACTTTAAATAAAATAAACAAAACACTACCATTTTTTTGAAGTTTATAGTATAATTGTAACTATTCGGAGCACGATTATAGATCGGTGACGGAGATGCTGATGTGTAATCGGTTAGAAGATGTAATTATACTAGGAAGAATAGTTACAGAAAACACAAATTGAGCAGACAATTTTCATAGATCTTACGGATAAACATTGCGCGTGCTCAAAATAGGATTGGAGGTATTTTATGGCAAAAGAAATGATTGCAATGCTGCTTGCCGGCGGTCAGGGCTCGCGTCTCTATACACTGACGCAGAAGCTGGCAAAACCTGCAGTTCCGTTTGGAGGGAAATATCGTATTATCGATTTCCCGCTATCCAACTGCGTTAATTCTGGTATCGATACAGTAGGTATCCTTACCCAGTACCAGCCGCTTGTGCTGAATGAGTACATAGGAAACGGACAGCCCTGGGATTTGGACAGGCTGCACGGCGGTGTTCATGTGCTGCCGCCTTATCAGCAGGCAACGGGCTCAGACTGGTACAAGGGCACAGCAAATGCTATCTATCAGAACATTAATTTCATTGAGAGATATGATCCCGAATATGTGATCATTCTGTCCGGTGATCAGATCTGCAAGCAGGATTACAGTGATTTCCTCAGATTCCACAAGGAGAAGGGCGCTGAGTTCAGCGTGGCAGTTATGGAAGTGCCATGGGATGAGGCAAGCCGCTTCGGACTGATGGTTACGGATGACAATGACAAGATTACAGAGTTCCAGGAGAAACCAAAGGAGCCAAAGTCAAATCTGGCGTCTATGGGTATCTATATCTTCAACTGGGACATCTTAAAGAAGTATCTGATCGAGGATGAAAACGATCCGGAGTCTGAGAATGACTTTGGCAAGAATGTCATTCCGAGTCTGCTTCGCGATAAGAGAGAAATGTATGCATATCGGTTCTCGGGATACTGGAAGGATGTAGGAACGATTTCTTCCCTGTGGGAGGCCAATATGGAAGTTCTTGACCCGGAGAACAGCGGTATTAACCTGTTTGATGATGACTGGCGCATCTACAGCAGAAACAGTGGTATGACAGGTCATCGCATCGGTGAGGATGCAGTGCTTGAGAACTGTATGATCACTGACGGGTGCAGCATTGACGGCGAAGTGAAGCATTCAATACTGTTTGCAGGCGTCAAGGTAGAGAAAGGCGCTGTGATAGAGGATGCAGTAATTATGGGTGGCAGTACGATTAAGGAAGGCGCCCAGATCAAACACTGCATTATCGCGGAGAACGTTGTGATTGAGAAGAATGCAGTCGTAGGAGAAATGCCGGAGGGAAATAAGAAGGGCGTTGCGACAGTGGGCTCCAATGTGACGATTGGCGAGGGAGCAATAGTAGGGCCTGATGCAATGGTGTCAGCAGATGTAAAGGGAGGTGACAAGGCATGATCAATTCAAACGCAGATTCAGCAATGGGCATTTTGTTCCCAAACAGCTATGATTCGTTAGTACCAGAGCTTGTGTCTGAGCGACTGATGGCATCCATACCGTTTGCAAGCCGTTACAGACTGGTAGATTTCATGCTTTCAAGTATGGTTAACTGTGGTATTGACAATATATCTCTGATTGTAAAGAGAAATTATCATTCCCTTATGGACCATCTGGGATCAGGCAGAGAGTGGGATTTGACACGTAAAAAAGGCGGCTTGAACATTATTCCGCCATTTGCACAGAAGACAGTCAATATCTATAACGGCAGAGTTGAGGCGATTGCGAGCATTATCGACTATCTGAAGCGTCAGAAGGAAAAATATGTCATTATGGCAGATACGAATGTTGCAGTCAATTTCAATTTCAGCAAGCTTCTGCAGCAGCATATAGACAGTGGGGCGGATGTGACAATTGCGTACACGAGAGAAGAAATTCCAAAGGCATTGCGCGATATCGATATGACGAAAAAAGATCTGTACTATACATTGGACATTGACGGAGAGGGCAGAGTACAGAAAATCGTGGTAAACGATAAGGAGAGCGGAGAGCATAATGTTTCCATGAACATCTATGTCATCGAGAGAGAGCTTTTGATTGACCAGATCAGGGAAGCGTATGTCAATGGCCTGACTTATTTTGAGCGCGATATCATTGCACCGCAGCTTGATAAGCTGAATGTAAAGGCTTATCAGCATGATGGATACTTTGCGCGCATTCTTGACATTAATACATATTTTGCTGAAAATATGAAGATGTTAAAGGAAGAGAACATCAATGCGCTGTTTTCACCGAATCCTGTGTATACAAAGATTCGTGATGACAATCCGACAAGATATGCGGCAGGTTCTCACGCAAAGAATGTGATGGCAGCTGACGGCTGTGTCATTGAAGGCGAAGTGGAGAACAGCATTTTGTTCAGGGGTGTCAAGATTGGAAAGGGCGCTAAGGTGAGAAACTGTGTGCTGATGCAGGACACGGTGATCGAGACGGGCGCGACAGTGGAGTATGCTATCACAGACAAGAATGTGAAGATCACTTCTTACAAGGAATTGAAGGGAACAGAATCTTTCCCTGTATTTGTGGAAAAACGCAAAAATGTCTGATTGAGATATTTGTGAAACGATTTCATATGGAAACCGGCTATTCGAGGTATAGGATAGCCGGTTCCTTAGATTCGTGCTTTTTGGATTTCTGTCGATAAGGAACTGTAGAAAAATAAGTGATGCAGATTGCGCAGGATATTTCTTCGAGAG
>CAMWXE010000108.1 GCA_947178145.1 uncultured Lachnospiraceae bacterium
GGCTTTGGTAGCGTAGATTCATTGTGCAATTTTTTAAATTTGCTCATTTATAGATAATTATTTAGTATCCCAGCCTCTATATAAATTTCAAAGTTGTTTTTAACTGTATGTATTGAGGTACGAGGCAATAACTCTGTCACCAAGAGGTGTCTTGGTTTTCGGTGGATAAAGTTGCGGAAACCTCAGAAAGCCTGTAAATACGGCATTTCTTCCACTACATAGGTCTGAAAGATACATTATTTTCTTGTGTTTTAAGGGGCATTTTTACATTTGAGAGTGGGCGAGCTTTTGTTCTGGGTTTTTGCAAAAAAGTATAAACGATTTGGCGAAAGTCGGATACAATTTGACGTAAGTGATACCTTTGGGCAAAACCCCCATACAATCTGGCAAAAACCTATACAATTTGGCAAAAGCCGGTAGTTTCGCCAAATTGTATGCGGCGCGGGTGGTGCGCAGGATATTCCATATGGCGGCAGAAGGCACCAGCCATTCGGAGATCGCAAGGCAGCTCAATGAAGAAGGCATCCCAACGTGGTACCTTTACCACAGGCTGAAAGGCGACAATTTCCCCGATAAGCAGCCCCACGTCCGTATAAAGAGGTGGGACGGCAGCGCGGTCAGGGATATCATCACGAATGAAACATATCTTGGGACGATGCTATGGAACAGGGCGAGGTGCGGGATGGATACCGGGCAAAAAGAGGGTAGTGCAGCCGAGGGAGACATGGATCATTGTGGAAGGCCAGCATGAGGCGCTTGTGACGAAGGAACTTTATGATAAGGCAAATGAGAACATCATCGGACTTGACGTGAGCGGCAGGGAAGAAGAATCCCTTTTTTGTCTGCGGCCACTGCGGGAAGACCCTGAAACACAGGAACAGGGCGAATGACAAGTATTTCTGCCGGAGCGGTACACAGCAGGTGGAGAATGACTGCCAGAAGGTGAACGTCAGGAAGAAGGGACTGGAAGATGCAGTGCTGGGGCAGGTGAGGGTGATGGCGGATATGCTGTTAGAGGAAAGGGATATCCGCAGGGAAGCTCGGAAAGATAATAAGGCATCGGAATTTGAAACTGTAGTTTCTGATGCCACAAGGGAGATGTCACAGTGGAAGGGTGCAAAGGTATATCTGTATGAGCAGTATAAGGCCGGGGAGATCAGCAGGGAAGATTAAATGGAACGGATCGAGAGAGGCAGGGCGCGGATGGAGGAACTGGAGCAGTCCAGACATGAGGCGCAGATGGAACTTGACCGTATGCAGGAGATGGCCGGATCGGAGGAGATACCGGATGGGGAACTGGCAGGGCTTTCCGTGCTGGAGAACTTTGATGTGGACAGGCTGAAAGCATTGATCGAGAAGGTGGTTGTGTATAGTGGGGATGCCATAGAGATCGTGTGGAAAGTGCGGAATCCGTTTGACAGTGAAGTTTCTGTATGAAATACAGTTCCAATTTTGAAGAAGTAGTGGTAGAATATGAGCCATGGGCAGTGATGCCTGTGGATTTGTTATTTTTCATGCAATTGCTGATTTTCCTGTCAGCAAAATGATAGTTGGAGTAAGGAGATGGGTGTGCAGTGACAAAGACGGAACTGATAGAATTGCTGGATGAATATAAAATGGGGCTGATGTCAAAGGCGACAAATGGAACGATTGACGATAAATATTATATTCAGACAAGAAATTCTTTGTTGGAAAATACGAGCATTAAAAATCAGATTCCCAAATTTATCAAGAGCTGCAGAACGGCAGATGAGTTTAGAAGGTATATGCAGAGTGAGTCCGGTGACTACGCTGGAAGAAGAAAGCTGATCACGGATTCAATAAACAGTTTGGTTGAATACATAGAAGAGCATTTTGATGAAGAAGCTGACCCGTTTTTGCAGATAAAGCAATATAAAAGGGTTGAGCAGATTGGTTCGGGGGGATTTGGTTCGGTTTTTAAATACCATAATGACTGTTTGGATATGGACTTTGCAGTGAAAGTATATTCGCCTATTTTTGTTTCATCGGATGAACAGAAAGATGGAGAGAGACGCTTTTTCAGAGAAGCCAAAATGTTATTCCAGTTAAATCATACAAATATTGTTAAGATATATGATGCCGGAAGAATAGCGGAAGGCCCCTTCATAAGGATGGAATATATTGAAGGATATGATTTAATTGGATTGCAGAAAAAGTATGGTGTGTTAAGTTTTGAAAACAGTGTAAAAGTAATTAGACCTATTTTGAATGGACTGGAATACGCTCATGGAAAGGGGATTATACATAGGGATTTAAAGCCGAGTAATATAGTGTTCTCAACGAAAGAGAAGCTGTTTAAGATTATTGATTTTGGAGTCAGTGCTTTTTTGGATACAGACAATAATACAAAACTTACCAAAACGGGAAAAGCTGTGGCAGGCGGAGCCTTTATTGATCCTGTATTGCAAGAGAATCCTAAATTGAGAGATTGCAGGAGTGACATATATTCAATAGGTGCGATCTGGTATTGGCTGCTTTGTGGGAGGGCTCCCCATGGGGGCGATATGAAATCATATTTAGGCAACGCTGCACCGCATTTGTCAGATAGGCAGATTGATGCTGTGATGAAGTGTCTGGCAGGGGATTTGGAAGATAGGTATAGGAACTGTAGAGAGTTATTGGCAACAATTAGTTGAAAAAATATGGAAAGAAGGATTGGAATATGCAACAATTTTTTATCGCAGGAAATCAGTTTCAAAATCAGATGTTGACACAATTTAATATGGATCTTAATTCAGCGGCGGCTAATATGTCGAATGTTAGGGGAAAAGAGACTTTGATATATGACTATATAAGGGATATATTTTCTCTTTTTCAGCCAGTGGACTACAGTCGGATGGAAAATGCTTTTGGTTTTTATGCTGACCATGATTCTTTCAGAAAGCATTTTGTGAGGTATTGGAAGAAGGCACTGGATATTTCAAAAGCAGATTTAGATAAGGTGAGAGATATTTTTGATGATGAATTATCCATCCAAGAGAGCTGTAAAAACCGACCTGTGATGTCAGTGTTCTTTGAAGATGGAAAGGCATTAACAATAGAAGATTGTCTAAGTGCAATTTATGAAGTGCTGGAAACAGTATAAAGGAAATTTTGATGTAAAGGGATAAAAAGGTGAAAAATTTTTTATCCCTTACTTGACACGAGCAGATTACTATCTGCTCCACAATGTAAACGGCATCCGGTATGATCAGGTTATCTCCAACTGCCATATGTTTGAGCATATGCAGAAGTGGAAGGAGGAAGGAAAGATACGGCATATCGCATTCTCTTTCCATGATACGGCAGAGGTATTGGATAAAATACTAAGTGAGCATCCGGAAGTGGAAGCGGTGCAGATTGCCCTCAACTATATTGACTGGGACGCATATTTTGTTCAGGCAAAAGCCTGCTATGATGTGATCCGAAAGCACGGCAGACAAATGATCGTCATGGAGCCGGTCAAAGGCGGTATGCTTGCAAAAGTGCCAAAAGAGGCAGAAATGCTCATGAAAGAAGCGGATTCTGATGCATCGCCTGCATCATGGGCGATCCGTTTTGCAGCAGGTCTTGACGGTGTCCTTACAGTTTTATCTGGCATGTCTACACTTGAGCAGGTAGAAGATAATGTATCATTTATGAAGGATTTCCATCCGCTCAATGACCGGGAAAAAGAGATCATAACAGAAACGGCAAGACTTTATCGCATGTCTGGTATTGCAAAGACGGCAGATTTTACGCTCTATGAGGCAATCAATCCAAAAGGAATCTCTGCTGCAGCAATACTTGATTGTTATAATAGCTGCATGCTTCAGCCGGTACCAACTTTTGGGGCAGAACACAACTATTTTAGCTCCGAAAAAGCAAAGTGCGGGATGGGAAAAGATGATATCTGTATCCCGGGAAAAGTTATATTGGCTGATGGCACAGATGCTACCGAACTTGTACATGACGCAGAAAGATTCCTGAATGATAACTCATTCTTTCAATATGGAGTTTGAGGGTAAATATCTGTGGTATGATATAACTGGTCAGAAACCGCTATAAATAAGATTAAGAATGTTGTTCCATGTAACCTGAGACAACAACTAAGAGAGCAGGGATCCGAGAGAGTCCCTGTTTTTTGGTATGGCGGTATATCACCAAGTTTGGGTGAAAGTTCCAAGGAGCGTAGTCGTCAACGAACCCAATAGCAACTTGCAAGGTTTATATCGCGAGGCGTAGGTGAGAAGAAGCAATAGCGAAACCGTAGCCTGACGGGCAGAAACCTAATAATAAGGCATATTAAGTGGATAAATTAGCCAGAAGCAACGAAATCCAAAAGGCAACCGTAACCTTAATGCATAAATCAGGCAGGTAAACGGCTACGGTTAATAATCTGGAAGCAGTGGAAAGTACCGAAGAAACGACAATGGGATAGCAGAAACTTATAGGAAACTATATTTGATGGCAAGGATAATTCGGTGATTATTTAATTATATCCCAATTTAGTTATTCTTATGATATTGGCTAAATTGACTGCGGATAGGGAAAAAGGAATGGAGCATGCTGTTCCGCCCCATTCCGTAACTGGCATATTATTATTTCACAGCAATTTTTTCAGCATCTTTGGCAGTATGGATGGCGTTAATGTTTAACAGGACACCTAACATGTCCATACAGCCAAAAGCGGGAAATATAAGATTATCGTTTTTTATGTCAAGATCATGGAGCTGCTGGCAGTCTCCGGTACGGATTGCAAAATACCCGCTCTGTATGTCGTCGTTTGGGCCAGAAGAGAATGTCTGGCCAACAATGTGGTAATTGTAAACATTTTTGATGGCCATACGTTTGACGGCATAATAGCAGCCCTCACAGCAGCATGCATTTATCTGTTTTTGGTAATCCATCACTACATAATAATTATCTGTCCCACCGATTTGTTTATCAATAATATCACAGGAACATGATTTTAACAGAATATTCGCAGTGGACATGATATCTTTATGTCTGGATGCAGATATCCCTGTTTTAAAATCCAAGTATTCCAGTTTGTTTTGTTCCAGATATGTCCAGACTGCCCCAGAACAATCTGCATATGGCTGGCTGTGCATGACTTCCAGTATCTTTCGGACTTCCGCATCGGAAATTCTTCCGCCAAAGGAGATGGAATAAATTTTTTCTTCATTACCGAACTCAAACCGGTAGGTCTGTAATTCTGTCCTGCCATGCAGGGGTGGAGCCTGTCTGCCCTGTATCAGTCCTGCTGTGCCCATATCATAAAATTCATTGCCATGGAGGCTCTTAAATGTTTTATCTGCCATAATGTATGTACTCCTCTCTTTTTGATATGATAAATATAACACATATACGGCCCGCTTCTGTTTTTGCAAAAACACATGGTAAACAGTATAGAAAAGGTCAGGTGGATAATATACAAAAAATCACGAGGAGACTGGCTGTGGGATGTATTCTGCGTGTCAGTTGTTGGTTTTACGGTTCAGAAAATATTTATCATCCAGAAAACAATGTCATGACAGTTTTATAAATTATATCATTTTGTTGCAACTTGTCAACAAGTGGCGATTAAAATTTAACGACACTGTTGATATAATTTAACAAATAGTCTAGGAGGTATGTAGAATGTTAGACTTGGAACTGTATTTGAAAGAGGTAGGCAAAAGGATTATGGAACGGAGGAAAAAGCTGGGGCTGACGCAGGAGGCGCTTGCGGAAAGGAGCGACCTGACAACACAGTTTGTATCTTACGCGGAATCTGGAAAGAGGGCGATGCGGCCGGAAAACCTGATGAAGATAGCTTCTGTTTTGGGGGTGAGTACGGATTATATCCTGACAGGTGATATTATTGACAAGGACAAGCTTCTGCTGTCGGAGAAACTGGATAAGCTTACATCTGCCGAAGTGCGGATTGTGGAAAGCATAATCGATGAGTGCATTGCTTTATACCATAAGGGTGAGTAAGTAATAATTGAACGGTTACGTGTCTGTGATGATGCAGGTAACAGATATGGAGAGGGTATAGATTTTTACTGAACTACATCCCTTTTTGATGAACGGATGCAGTCTTTTAGGACAATCAGGGAGATACTTGTTTTAACAGATTTCTTGGTTACGCTATATGCAGCTGCAGTAAAATGTTACAAAGTCATGGCAAAGGAAGCAGGAAAACACATGGGGTTATCCTGCTTTTTTTGTTATGACGGGTATATCCCGAAGATTGGGTGAAAGTCCCAAGGGGCGTAGTTGCCAACGAACCCAATAGCGACTTGCAAGGTTTACGTTGCGAGACGCAGGCGAGAAGAAGCAATAGCGAAACCGTGACCTTAATGCATAAATATCAGGCAGGTAAACGGCGAAAGGTTCGGAATTTATCCCACGAGGTCTCACAGGCGGTTACATTAGCCGTAGTAACAACGAACTGTGGGAAGTCAGCAGAAGCCATAGTGGGCATAAAAAACTGCCGAAGGGCTGAACAACGAAACGTGCAAGAGGAATGTATGTCCTTATGGATACCTTGTAGTAATAATGATTGACAATACCACAAGAAAAGAAACAGTTTATAAAAAAGCGAGGGAAAACAATAAATTTTCAATATCAGAGCCTTGGGAATTCGTTCCCGAGGCTTTAATGCTGCTCAAAGGCATTGGAGACAATCATAAACTTCTAAAAGTGTCAGCGATGTCATGAATCAGGCACCTGAAGGAAGTGATTAGTACAAATGCAGAAAAAATGTACCCGCCTGATTTGCCCGGCCGTATTTACATGGCATTGCAGATGGTTTGTATTTGGATGAAACAAGGCGGGAACAATGCCGCATTTCAATATATCGTATATTGTTGATAAAAAACAACAAAAAGAATATAATCGGTAATGAAATATAATTTTAGGAGGAATTTCATATGAAGGTGAAACAGATTTTAGGCATCGCATTGGCAGGAGCCGTGTCAATGGGAGCGGTGTTAGGCAGTATAATGCCAGTGTATGCGGCTTCGGAAGACTGGATCAGGGTTGGTGTGGACAGTAATGGAAATAAACAGCTGTCTGTGTCATTGGACACAGACGGCACAGATGAGTGGTGGCATATGTCATTTGGCTACACAGTACAACCGAACTATAAATATGCGCTGCGGTTTTGTGATGATTGGACCAAGGAGTGGGGAAAATCAGCGGACGGGTATGGTTATTATGATTTTGCATACCATAATCTTATGACGGACGGTCAGTGGGAAGCGGGAACAGACACGGCTATGTTATATCCATTTGCCTTAGAGGATGTGGTGGATATTTTGGAAAATTTTGACGCGGACATAAATACAATACATACGATACCGGCAGGCGAAGAGATGTTTATCCACGGAAGAAGCGACATTGACAAATGGGAAGATGTTCTGGCAACGGGATATATAATGGTATACGACCAAAACAACAATTTGGTTGACACTTTTCCTCTACAGAGCCAGCCAGCTGATAATACGGATACTACTGTCCCTGTTACAGAGCCGGCAGATACAATACCGGCCGTAGAGAATACAGCGGACATGCCGGTTGTAACAGATACGGTAACGAATATCCAGCCGGTCCAGACTCCGGATAACAGTGTGTCGGTTGAAGCAGTCGCAAGGGAAGTTATCAAAGGCAAGTGGGGTGTTGGAAAGGAGCGTCGTATCAGGCTGGAAACTGCGGGATATGATTATGCGGAAGTACAGAAAAAGGTATCTGCAATGATGAAACAGGCATCATGATTGTTTTTCAGCAGACATTACAGCAGCATAGGAAAAATAAACGGCATAGAATAAGCCGGCTGTTCAGGTTTTCATTACCTGCTGCCGGCTTATTGCAGTATATTTTTACAAAAATAGAAACGATATTGGAGAAGAGAACAAATGAAGAAGAAACTATCAGGGATAATCTCTGTCGGAATTATTCTTGGATTATTGGCAGGCACAATGAACGGATGAGTCGAGTGTTACGGAATAAAAAATGGAAAAGTCTAACTGGCAGATGTGCTATTAGTATAATGGAATCGTAGTAAGTTACAGTACAGAAAGCAGGAAACCGCATGAAGGTTATCTGCTTTTTGGTATTTTTGGACATTATTTTAAGGGGCTTGTGTTCGGGTAATTATGGGATTCTTACTAGCGGATGGTACTGTACTTAAAAAGTATGGACGCTAATTTTTGCAAAATTAGAAGGACAATTTTTTGTGGTATAGTGTTTGCAACAGAAATTTAGAAACAGTAGAATTTAGCAAACTCCTATGATAAAGGAAGGAGGCGATGTGGCAATTTGTAGAAATGTGGAGGAAAAATGTTTTTGTGGAATTAAATATAGGAGAAAAGATTGAAGGAGGTGGAAAGTGTAACAAAGGGCACCGCCGAAAAATACTATAGGGTTCTGGCCTCGGGTATATTACATCATGGCGGTAGTTATTATGCTGCCGTCCATGTATTCAATCTATAAATTTCCGAATGTCCGTGGTCAGAAAGAAAGGAGGCAGGACATGGAGGATGAATTGAAGGATGAGAATGGAAAATGGGACTTGGAAAAGATTGCGGGGGAGTGCGAGCGTGAACTTAATGGGATTGGGATTCCCATCGGCAAAATTATAAGGGTAAATATGATTAAGGACAAATACATATTTGGAAAGCTGGTTAGGGGAAGGCGGGACGGGACATATATTCTGCATATTCCGGACATATATATAAACCCAAGGCATAAACTGGAAGAGATAAAGACGATAATATGCCACCAGATTCTCCATACCGTTAAAGACTGCGCGAACCATGGAAAAACGTGGGAAGAATATGCAAAAAAGGTAGACAGAGAGTATGGATATAATATTATGGAGCATGCGGCCGCCAGACCAAAGGCAGGTATAAACTGGGCTGCAGGAGTCATAAAAAAAGACAGGGAGAGTGATGGAAGATGTTGCTATATTGATTATGTAGAAAGATTAAAGGAGATTGCTGACGAATGTGCGGACGAGCTTAAAAAGATTAATCTGATGACTGGAACGGTATCTGGAGTTGGCTTTATGAAGGATAAATTTGCCTATGGGTTGTGCAGGCATAACCATGATGGGACATACACAATCTTTATTTCGCACAAGTATGGAAACAATGATGCAGATATATTTGGGTTAAAAGGCATAATGTGCCATGAACTGTTGCATACATGCCCGGACGATGATTCTGATTCGAAACTGGGCATACACGGTCCCAAATGGAGGGAGATGGCAAGGCTGGTCGAGGCAGAATACGGGTATAAAATGATGGCACAGTCTAAAACGGATGCCATTAGAAGGACATCAGATGTGATCATATTCCAATATGCATGTCCAAATTGCGGAGGATATTTTAACATTTACGATGCCGCGGAGAAAAAGAAGATGTCGGAAAGAGGGTTATTGCTATGCAAGTGGTGCCTCAATGCAATGAACCCCATCCGAGGCAGGGATGTAGATACATTAGGCTCTGTACATCAGCTTGCCGGCGAATGCAGGGATAAGCTGCAGATTGCAGGAATCCCAGTCAGGTTAATTTCCGGTATTGGTTTTGTTTCACGGAACACACCAGCTGGTCTGCACAATAATTGGAACGGGAGTTATTCGATCAATCTGCCCGGGAGATTCAAAAGGAAAGGAGTTATAGACTATAAAGAAATAAAGGGATATCTGTGCAGGGAGCTTGTGCGGACATGCAGGGGATGTGGAAACTATGGGATGCGGTGGGAGAAATATGTAAAAAGGGCAGAGGGGATACTCGGATTTCCAATACTGTCGGAGAATAGGACATAAAGAAGTAATATGGATATGGGGACTGGCATAGTAAGAAAGATTATGTCTTATGCCGTACATCCGCATAAAATTCCGAATCATATATGTTTACGGGAATGAAGAAAAAATAGAGGATGTCGGATTGCAGCAAATTACAATCAGCTCGGTAGTGGGATTCTTTTATTACGTAACCCCATATATACATTTATTAAGTAAGGACCACTTTAAGAGAATACAGAAGGTTCTTTAAATAATTCTTTTTTCTTCCATTACCGTAATTTCTTTTATTAGAGTGAGTGGCGGCGAAGCAAACAGCCGCTCACACAGTTATTATAATAATAGATTATTATAATATTAGGGCGGAGGCACGGGGCTTAAACCGCTAAAAATAAGCGTTTGTGGAATTGGCTGATTACACTTCTCCGAAAAAAATATGACAGTTCCCCGAAAAAAGTATTACACTTTTCCGAAAAAATATGACACTTCTCCGAAAACTTTACTGCGGACAGACATTAAAGTTGGTGGCAGTATAAAAATTTAACGGGTGTTGGGAGGAAAAGCAAGTATTTCTGCGGATATTTAGCTAAGGGCTAAAATGTTACAATGTCATTGTAAAAACTAAACTGAGAGGAGGGCATATATATTGAAAAAATACAAGTTTGATAAAAAACTGAAAGAAGCATTATTAATAAGGGCTCAGGGATGGCCGGTGCCAACATCTATCTTCATCGATGGAGAGGAGATAGGGGTAGACAGTTTGGGTATGGGGGGCATAAAGGATGGCGAATATGGCTGTCTGGTATCCCAAAAAGATAACGGCTATGTTGTAGAGGCGGTTGCATTTGATGCCTTGGATGCAAGGGAAAGGCACTGGATCTGCCTGAAACCAGCTGTGTATGATGATGCGGTCGAGTTTTTCTTAAAAAACAATTATACGGAGAGGATTGTTAATGGCAGTGGGCTGGTTAGGAAATGTGGTGATCTGCAAAGTTGTGGGTTGGATTTTGTTGCAGGAGATACCGCCATAGGAGTAAAGCTTCCCTTAATGGCTTTAAATTTCAGGACTGAAACCAATTCCAGTGTTGTTTGTCCATTTCTAGCTAATGGAAATATTAAAGAGTATTCCAGATATTTGTCAGCAATGCGGGGACAGTATAGGAGAGTTGTGTTACTCACTGTCTGCCAATATGGGCTAAATATACTGATGCAGTATGCGAATTGCGATAAAGAGGAAAAGGAATTCTTAAGGATAGCTACCAGCAATGGTTTGGAATTCTGGACTGCCAAAGTTAAATATGGAACAGATGGGATAAGGCTTCTGTCTTACAAAAATATGACAGGCCAGCTTGTTTTAGTGTAACAAGGCACATGCCTGAAAAATGCGGGAGGATATGTGAATGTATAATAGACTGATATTAAGTAATTTTATGGGAAAGGAGGAGGGATACAAAGCAAATGAAACAGGGAATGATAAAGCAAAAGTAATAATAACAACAGAAGAATATTTTAACATAATCTGCAACATCTTGTCGGAAAAAGGACTGTTGCCTGATGTTGTAAAATGTTTTTATGCAGCCGACAATCCGATTCCCATGTCATCTATTAATTTTAGAATTGTAGGCGACCTGTACTATAACGAGGGCATCTATCTTCAGTTGTGGCATAAACGTACTGATGATGACACTGAAAAACTGATAGGGTTTGGTACTTTTTACAGTTTGCGACAGGACAGGGAAGCAATGCAGCTGATGGGAAAACTACTGGCAGATGTGCTTGCAGAAAATCAACGGTATGTCAATGGCCATCTTGATGATTTTACATGGGAAGGGACGGAGGTCTATGCGGTGGATGAAGACGGAAACAGGTGGTATCAGTATCACATGGTAAGCAGCATGGAGCAGGCCTTGGAGATAAAAGATGAGCTCCTGAAAAAATGTCCTACAGTAATAATACGGGACAATATCACAAGAAAAAAACAATTTACAAAAAATATGGGGATGATGTTAAAATAGTCGATTAAAAGACAGAATCCCATAGATGCGAAGGGGCGGATAAATATCCGTCCCTTCGTGCTGTTGATTGATAAGGCATGTAAGGCGGCAATACTCTGCACAGACCCAACAGTCCTTATAACAACTATGTTCTTGCAAAACAAATTTTTGCGGGAACCATAACCAAAAACAAAGAAAAATTCTAATATCAGAACCTTGGGAAATTCGTTTCTCAGGGTTCTTTTTTCTCCAAAATCCTGCTGCCGTCAAAAACACATCTCCATCCCCGCTAAAAATCCCATAATAACGCATCAGGATACCACATGCCCTGCACCTATTTATATCTGGTGGCCCGTGGCACTGTAGACGAAAAGGTCTTGCTTGCATCTTCATAAGCTACATGGGAACACTGGCGCAGTGTGAGGCTTTTATTCCGGCTGTAGAGTAAACAAAGAGGCACATACACTATCGCAGAAGTATGTGCCTCTCTTATAATCAAAATTTTACGGTGAAAGAACGTATGAGCATAGTAGATTTACAAACACACCAAAAAATGTGTTGTAATACATATTATCATCTATGTATTGAAACATGTATCTCCACTGATTAAAACTATCCGCATGAAGATGTATATTTTTTCTTAGCTCAGTTTCATCTATATTTGCAGTATTTTTTAACTTGTCTTTTAAGGATTGCTTTAGTGGTGTCGGTAACAGACCAAAAAGATATTCTAAATTATGTCCTTTGGCAGAAATGCAGAAACTAATTTGATTTTCTACCAGTAAATATTTCAGAGCTAATTCACAAGCAAAAGCTCCGTTGACAATATAGGGAACCTCCAATAAAGTCGGATTCTTATGTTCAGGAGGTGTTTCTACAATACCACTGTTTTCCAGTCTTTTTTCCAACCCTTTGAACACATCATAAAAAGCGGCACATTCCTGAAGAATAATGGTGGTGGTAATATCAACAGATTTATTTTTACAGTTCCGACATTCTTCTGAATTGTCATCATAATATGCACAATTTGCCGGATTAGGTGTTGGGATATACCCTTTTGTACTCATTAGCAAATTCTCCTTACAGTTGAATGTACTTAGTGTAACATACGATCAGTCTTTTTTCAACTTGTTAAAAATAAAAAGAGGACACTAAAATACGCTCTGAAAACCAGACGCTGTTGGAACTGCGGTATCTTCATAAGTTCCATGAGAAAGCGTTAGCGCAGTGTGAGGCGTATATTCCGGTTGGGTGATAAAAATAAAGGGCGCATACCTGTGGAAGATATGCATCCTTTATTTAGGCTAGTCTAAAGAAATATGGGTATTTATATCAATGATTCCAGATTGTTTGTTGTTAGATGATTCAGATAATATGGTATATTCAAGAGAAAATGTTTCTGCCTCAGGAATAATGATAATATATGGGGATAACCATTTAGTCTCGCCGGGGCGTAAAGAAGAAAATTCATATGTTATTATTCCTTCTATGTTTTCTTCTGCTTGATATAGTTCCCATTCAAAGACTAAATCATCAAAAACATAGCGTTTTCTCCCACCAAACGGATTCGGCATAATAAATGGAACAGAGGAAGTAGATATTTCAGGTTCCATTCCAATATTTGCTGTTGGCATTATTTTTAATGTGGTCTCAACAATATTTTTATCAATCAAAATATCAGCTAAAACATCCAGTATTTTTCTGTTTTCTCCAACAATCTCTGAGCACATAGAAAATAGATGAAACCCATGATTATGTATAGATATTGTTATGGATATGTTTTTATCTGGAGTATCTCCTGAATTTGTAACGCAAAGGGGAATTAGATGAACATTATCCAGAATTTTTGTAAAATAATCTATAGTCTTCAAAATCCGTATTTTCTCGTTAAATTCGTGTATTAAAGAATTTTTTTGCCGTTCATTGTCTGTACCATTATAATCACTTTGAGAAGTAAGAGGATTTGTAAACGTACTTTTAGATAGATTTCCTACATAGAAAAAATCTGGCGCAACTGTTATATCCCAATATTGTTTGATACCATTCATTATACTTATTTTTTCTTTTTCCGAAAGCTCACATTTTTCATACTTAGGGAAATCATCAAAAATAGGTGTTAACTTAGATACTTGAGAGTAAAAAGTTTGTACCACTAAGAAGCCAGTGAATCCCAGTAGATT
>CAMWXE010000109.1 GCA_947178145.1 uncultured Lachnospiraceae bacterium
CTGGTTGAAGTATATTAAGGCAAATGTGGTTGGAATTAACTTACGGGAATTACGGTTAATGACATTGGTTCACACCAACAATATATAAAATTGTACATTAATCTGGCAGGATGCGAGCAAGGGAGTTCCATGTCCGTATTTTTAACTGCCTTTTGTAATTTCCTGATTTCTTCGATTGTATACACTTCCTGCTTATTAGTAGTGTTATCCTTTGGAATCTTAATGTTGTGTATTGGGTTTTGCTTTATATACCCACGCTCTACCGCTTCATTCAATGCAGTCTTAAAGACACGGTTGATATGTTGAATTGTTTTCAATCTCAATGGATTATTACTAACATTGGATTTCTTTCTCCAGTTATTGTATGCTTTTTGGATATGGACTTTTTGTAGATCCTGCAGTTTCATCTTACCGAACACGGGTTTTAAATAACTTCCTGTTACAAATCTATAATTCCTTAACATGGCTGGACTGTAGTCACTAGCTTCAGCAAATTCTATAAACTCATCAAGGTAATCACTGACTGTCATATCTGAAGGCATCAACAACTCACCCTGCAAATATTCTGATTTCTTCATTAAAAGAAATTTCTCAGCTTCGTCCCTATCAGTTGTATCAACACGATAATTCGCTCTTATTCTTTTCCCATAGCAGGGATCTTTGCCCAATTCTAGAACGACTGTATAATATTGTACATTGTCTTTCGTTGGTATGGGACGCACTGAACCCGTTACAGTTTTCCTTTGCATACTATATACCTTCTTTCTTGGATTATTGGCTGAGTAATCTGCCAACATAGTTTTTTAGAATGAATAAATTTATTAAATTAACATTGGTTACTATATATATCGTGTTTGATTTTTGCTCATATTCAGGTACATTCTCTTTGTTACCTAAAATTCTGGATTTGAAAATACAAGGCTCCATTCAAATCACTCAGAAATTTGTAAAAAGTAAATGAAGACAAATGGTAGCAAAAATTAATCACTTTATATATAGGGAGATGATTTCTTCCCAGTAAACCTGCATCTGTATATTAGGTTTTTGTCCAATTTGTGACATTTTTTGATTTAATATTTTAACATTAATATATAAAATAACTCTTGTTTTCTTTTTTAATTTTTATAATAAATAAACGCCATTTTGACTAATACATTTGATTTTGTAGATAATTAAAAAATACAATTTCATATTTTAATTTTCAAATTGTTAATTTTCAAAAAAATATATTAATTTTTATTTTTAAAACTGAGGTGATAGTCAACAAGTGTGTTGGTGCAACATACAAAGACTGGTATTTCGCTGTTTGTAATTGCCAGAAATATGTATACCAACACAGATGTTGACTATCACCAAAACTGAATTTGATCGGAGTGAGGAAGAGAAATTATTAATTCTCCAAACGATTAAAGACATCTCAAGACTATGTGACTTATCTAAAAATCAGGCTTTGAAAAATTTTCAGAGTAATATCAGAGAGGATAATATACCATAATGTATATTATCCTCCTGCTTTTTTTTGATACAATATTTATTTCATCTGCGACGATCTCGCGACCAGCTTGCGACCAAATCTGCGACAAAGCTTCTCCCCCTATGGTACTAGGCACTCAACCTCATCAATCTAAAAATGGACAAAAAAAGAACCGTCCCCAAGGCTTTCATATCCTCAAAAACAGTCCTTTAAACTGCACCGCCAGGGGCTCGAACCCTGGACACCCTGATTAAGAGTCAGGTGCTCTACCAACTGAGCTAGCGGTGCAAATTTACATTTTGTTCGATTTTTCTGTGCTGTCCACCGAACAATAAATACTATAACACCCAATTAATAAAGTGTCAACACTTTTTTTCATAAATTTTCATTTTTTTCAAAAATAATTTATTTACATGCGCATTCCTGACCTGTGAACAATAACTGTAAGAACATTTCACCATCAGATTGATTAAAGCTTTTGTTCTATGGCGTCATATGATAGAATGAACACAGAGGAGACGGGTATATGAGCAGAAGTTATAGAAAGACACCCATAATCAAGTATTGCGGGGATAAAAAATACGGAAAGCGGCAGGCCAATAAAAAAGTCCGTCGGTCGGATCAGACCGTATTATTCAAAGGAAAGCAGTACCGGAAGCTATACGAAACGTGGGATATCAATGATGTTATTCAGTTCTGGTCCAGAAGGGATGCGGAGAGGCACGGTGAGCTTGACATCTGGAAAAAGTGGTATTATCGAAAATAGGGTTCCTTGCAATGGGAAAAAGGAAACGAACGGGGCGACTGCAAACGAATTTGAGGTTTCCACAAGAACGATCTACCGTGATGTCCGCAACAGGCCTGTAGAAGCATAATCTGCTTTTACTGGAAGATGATAAAGGAGCGGTCGTAGAAAATACGACCGTTCCTTTATTTTTTTCAGTATATCCGCATTTCTTCCACGATTCCAATAGTCACTTTTAGGATTCTGTTTGCAAAATGGCAAAGTTTAGGTTCTGGATTGTCCGGGTTAGGGTTGACAAGGGGCACAAATAATATCCAATTAATATTCCGGACAATAATAAATATATAGGTTGACAAATTGTATCATGTGTAATAAAATTATTACACATGATACAATTAATACAACTAATAAATATTGAAAGGAGAATGCGTATGTTTAATATCATGCCAGTGATCGCCGCAGTCGGGGCGATTGCTATTATCGTAGTGTATCTGCTTGTGAGGGGGATGGAAAAGAAGGCTCAGTACAGCGGTCTTGACCAGGAGAAATTCAACCGCTTTGTGGAGGAGATCCGGCGTGAAAATGCAGAGATCAGAAAAGACTTGATCACCGTGAAATCAAAGGTCGAGGCGATTGATAAAATGATGGAAGAAATTTAGTTATGAAGAATTTTGTTGGAGATCTGAAACTAAAGAAATACGAGGATTACATCAATGTCTTCGATGCGCTGTCCCACCCCGCAAGGATCAAGATTATCGGTATCTTAGCGGAGGGGCGGCAGTATGTGAGCGAGCTGGCAAGGCTGGTCAACATCAGCAGACCGCTGCTCTATATGCATTTGAAAAAGCTCGAGACCGCGCGTCTTGTCACAAGTGCACTGGAGTTGTCAGAGAGCGGAAAGGCCATGAAGTACTATGCGTTGGAGGACTTTGAGCTGCAGATTACGCAAGAATTGCTGCATCAGCTTTCCGGGAACATTGTCATAGATAACCCAGGCGGGAAGCAGTAGGTTAGCGCGAAGTAATTTTGCAGGGTATCACGAAGTTCCTTAAAAATATTCCTGCAAAAGTCAGAATGATATTTCCAGGATGAAATGCAGGGTGTAGAATAGAAACAGATGCTGAACGAAGCTGTGCCGGCAGAGTTATGAAACAACAAAAATTGGACAAAAGGAGAGCAGAATAAATGATGCAATACGACAGAAAACCGCAGGAGACAAAGATAGCCGTTCCAAACGGAAATTACGAGGTGATGCTGGACATCACTGCACATACGGATGCGATATACACCGTATATTGCCAGAATCGGCGCTTTGTGGCTGTGGACAGGGAGATTGGCGCAGGGGAGACGCAGAAGCTTACCTTCGTCGTGAATGTGTGCGATTACATACGCAGGGATGCCGCATATACTGTGGACGGCATACAGATTGATATCGTCTGTGACAGCGATTTGTCCGTTGTCCCGGGATATATTCCCGTGCAAGTCCCCACGCTCTATATTATTGGAGATTCGACGGTGACTGACCAGCCTGCGGAATATCCTTACGACCCTGAGAAGACTTATTGCGGCTGGGGACAGGTGCTGCCGATGTATCTGGACAACAGCATTGCGGTGTCAAACCATGCCGAGTCAGGCGCGACGACGAAAGAGGTTTTTAATCTTCATTTTGAGACATTGCGGCGGAAATTGCGGCCGGGGGATTTTCTGATGATTGAATTCGGGCACAATGACCAGAAGGAGGCAGAGCTTGATGCCTTTGGCGGCTATGCCAGATACCTGCGCTATTATGTTGACTTTGCAAAAGTGCGCGCGGTGAAGACCATTCTGAACGCGCCGATCAACCGGATGATATTTGACGACAATGGTAAGATTCTGAATCTTTTGGGAGATTACCGGGATGCGGTAAAATCTGTTTCGGAGTGGGGGCATGTTCCGTTTATTGACCTGTGGACGGCGACAACAGATTTTTTTGAGCCGCTTGGATTGTACACTGCAAAGAAATATTTCAGGCATGACGAGGAGAGCCAGGATTACACGCACACAAACGATCTCGGCGGTGCGATTATCGCAAGGCTTTGGGCGGCGATGGCTGCAAAGGCAGGGATCAAAGGGTTGTCGGAGCACATTCTGACAGATCAGATTGGAATTGCGGAGATTCCGGTTGAGCCCGATGCGCCCAGGGAGAGCAATGCCCAGGAGTTTGCGAGACTGAAATCCATCGGTCTGGGCACGGTTCCGGCGGATCTGGATGTGGATATTTCTCATCTGTAAAGGGGGTGTGACAAGTGGAGAAATTGAATCTGGAAACAAAAAAGCTGATGGATTTTGAGAGCTGAAAACAGGGCTGTCGGAATGCAGGTAAACGGCATTTCCCGACAGCCTTGTTTCGCCTTTACCGGGGAGACGCCAAATTAGTATTGATTTCGTAAGCAAATAAAGATACAATGAGGAAGTAGTCAAATAACGATGGAGGGAGATGTGAAAATGATTGAAAAATTATTTAAACTCAAAGAAAACAACACCGATGTCCGGACGGAGGTCATCGGCGGCATTACGACATTTATGACAATGGCGTATATTCTTGCAGTCAATCCTTCTATGCTTTCCGCTGCGGGGATGGATGCGACAGCCGTCTTGATGGCGACTTGTCTGGCATCTTTTGTCGGCACTGCAGCGATGGCATTGATGGCAAATTATCCGTTTGCGCTTGCACCGGGAATGGGATTGAATGCATATTTTGCATTTACAGTATGCGGCGCGTATGGCTATGACTGGCGCGTGGCACTCTTGGCAGTATTTGTTGAGGGCATTATATTCATCATTCTGTCGCTCACAAATGTCAGAGAGGCAATCTTTAATGCGATTCCAAGCGGTTTGAAAAAGGGAGTCAGCGCAGGAATCGGATTGTTCATTGCATTTGTAGGCTTACAGGGCGCGCATGTGATTGTGAATAGCGACTCAACACTCACGACATATGTGAGCTTTGCCTCAGAGTTTCACACCCTTGGAATCTGTGCATTGCTCGCGATTATCGGAACACTGCTGACCGCAGTACTTTACACATTGAACGTAAAGGGCTCTATTTTGATTGGAATTATTGCGACATGGATTCTCGGAATGATTTGTCAGGCAGTGGGAATTTATACAGTCGATGTAGAAAATGGTTTTTATTCGCTGTATCCGACCTTTGCCATAACTGATTTTACAGCATTGTCAAAGACCTTTGGTCAGTGTTTTGCAGGCGATTTTTCGAATGTAAGCATCGCTAATTTTGTTGTTGTGCTCCTGGCTTTCCTGTTTGTGGACATGTTTGACACAATCGGAACACTCGTGGGTGTTGCCACCAAGGCAGACATGCTTGACAGGAATGAGAAACTTCCTAATATTAAACAGGCTCTTTTGGCAGATGCAATCGCTACCTCGGCAGGAGCCGTGCTTGGAACCTCCACGACGACAACTTTTGTGGAGAGTTCGGCAGGTGTTGGCGCGGGTGCGAGAACAGGACTTGCATCGATGGTAACAGGATTTTTGTTTTTGATTGCGATCTTCTTTGCGCCGATTTTTACGGCGATACCGGGTTTTGCAACAGCTCCGGCACTGATTTTTGTAGGATTTTTGATGGTATCTTCTATCATAAAGGTTGATTTTGACGATTTGTCAGAGGCGATTCCCGCATATTTGTGTATGCTTGCTATGCCGCTTGCATACAGTATTTCAGAAGGCATCGCAATTGGAGTGATTTCTTATGTGGCAGTGAATGTGTGCTGTGGCAAGGCGAAGAAGGTTACACCGCTCATGTATGTGTTGGCTGTATTATTTATCTGTAAATATATTTTTCTGTAAAAAGTCAGAAAGTTTCGAGCGTGTTTGAACAAATGGTATGATTGAAAATAGAGGATTTAGAGGAAAGGTCTTTTCTTACGCTTTCCTCACCTCTTCACCATATTATTCAACTAGGAAACCTTCGAAATCCGAATCTCCGTAGCATGAAAAACATCATTTTCAAAACTGCCCTTCAACGAGACCTTCTGATCTTTCTCGATATCCTGAAATGTGGCATCAGAGTCTTCATAACTTTCTCCGCCGTTATGGATCGTTCTTATGAAAAAATGAGTGCTTTCATCGAAAACTACGGATACTAATTCTGAGTCGGGGATATCTGCATCGGGGCTGGGTGAGCCGGCTAAGATAGCTCCTCCCTCAAGAATCTCTGTCTCGAGGGGGACAATATAAAAAGAATTCTCATCGATTTTCCAAACAGTGCCCTCAAAATCCGCATTGACAGCTGCCGCGATTTCGGGAGGCAGAACATGCCATTTTCCCTCTGTGTTATCAGTGTTTGTGTCATTCTGCGCTGAATCTGCATCAGCGCCTGTGCTGTTCTCTGAAAGTTCTGACTCGTCAGAAGCAGCAGACGAGGGCAGATTGACCACCTGATTGCTGGATGTATCAGGGGTAGGAGCGGAACTGCAGCCAGTGACCAGCAAAATAGCTATGCAGGCCATCCCGAATAGTCTCATTTCCTTTTTCGCTTGTTTTTTCATAAATGAAATCCTCCTTGGTATACATTTGATATGGTTCTTACGATTTACCGTTTTTTATTATATTACGAAAATATCTAATTTATCTCTAAAAACGATGTTTTGATTTATTTTCTTAAGAAATTCAAAACAAAATCCTTTAAAATTGATATTTCTTCATCGTCTGAAACGTGGTATGATAACATTATTATTCTATATCAACGGAAAGAAGAATCAAAACAAACAGGAGGAGATCATGGAACAGAAAAAAATGGGCAGCTTTGGCGGCATCATACACGGCGGGGACTACAATCCGGATCAGTGGCTTGACAGACCGGAAATCTTCGAGGAAGATCTGCAGCTGATGAAAAAGGCAAATGTAAACTGTGTGTCGCTTGGAATATTTGCGTGGAGTCATCTGGAACCGGAGGAGGGCAGGTACGATTTTGACTGGCTGGAGAACATTGTACAGAGATTGTATGAAAATGACATTTACACGATTCTTGCCACTCCCACGGGAGGGATGCCCCAATGGCTGACGAACAAGTACGAGGAAGTGCTGCAGGTCAACGCGTACGGCATAAGAAATTATCCGGGAAAGCGGCATAACTACTGTCCAAGCTCACCCGTTATGCGGGAAAAGACAAGACAGATTGACACGCGGCTTGCAGAGCGGTTTGGCTCACACCCTGGCGTGATTGGCTGGCATATATCGAATGAGATCGGAGGAAACGGGGATGATGGTGCCTGTCATTGCGACAAATGTCAGAGCGCTTTCCGGAAATGGCTGAAGGACAAATATGGAAGCCTTGACCGGTTGAATGCAGCATGGTGGACAAGCTTCTGGAGCCATACCTATACGGACTGGAGCCAGATTAGGAGTGCTTCCCCGCGCGGGGAAGATTTGGTGCACGGACAGAATCTGGACTGGAAGCGCTTTGTGGACAGCCAGCAGCGCGATTTCTGCAGGGAGGAAATCAAGGCGGTCCGCAGTCACAGCAGTCTGCCTGTCACGACGAATATGATGGAGTTTTTCAAGCCGCTGGACTATTTTAAATGGGCAGAGGAGCTGGATATCATCTCGTGGGACAGCTATCCGGACTGGCACGGCGGCGCGGACGAGCTGCAGACAGCGGCAGGCACGGCAGCTGCCCACAGTCTGATGCGAAGCCTGAAAAAGAACAATTTCCTTTTGATGGAGAGCACGCCTTCTGTCGTGAACTGGCGGCAGATCAACAGGCTGAAGAGACCGGGAATGCACGAACTGTCCTCGCTTCAGGCGATTGCATGCGGTTCTGACAGTGTACAGTATTTTCAGTGGCGCAAGGGCAGGGGGAGCAGCGAAAAATATCACGGCGCAGTAATCGACCATCGGAACGGGGCAGACACAAGGGTTTTCCGTGAAGTGGCAAGGCTTGGGAAACGCCTCGAAAAGATTGCCCCAAAGGTCATTGGAACCTGCAACAGGCCGCGGATTGCCATGGTGTTTGACTGGGAAAACTGGTGGGCTGTGGAGGATGCCCGGGCTGTGGACAACAATCTGAATTATCAGTCTGTATTTTTGGACTTTTTCAGACCGCTGTGGGAACTTGGGATTGACGTGGACATGGTTGATATGGAGGGAGAGCTGGATGTGTACAGCGTCGTGATTGCACCGCTGAACTATATGTACAAAAAGGGTTATGCAAAAAAGGTCCGGTCATTTGTAAGACAGGGCGGCTGCTATATCACAACCTGCTGGAGCGGCGAGGTGGATGATTCTGACTTGACGTATACGGGCGCGCACCCTTTGGAGGATGTCCTTGGAATCAGGACAGAGGAGATTGATGCGCCGGGCGGATATTGTGAGAACAGCGTGCGGTACCAAGGCACGGATTACTGGATTACCGGGCTGTGCGGTCTGATTCACACAAAGGGAGCCGAAGTGCTGGCAGAGTACCAGCAGGATTTTTATAAAGGATATCCTGCGCTTACAAAAAATGCTTTTGGAAGCGGGGAAGCTTATTATATTGCTTCCTTCAATGAACAAGGCTTTTTGAAACATTTTTACAGTGATATTGTGAAGGAGAGGGGGCTGGGATGCGGCCTGCAGGTCAGACTGGCAGAAGGCGTTACGGTCAATGAGAGAAGTACCCCGGCACAAGACAATGGAAGTGTGGGAAAAGTGTGGTTTTTGCAGAACTTTAACAGAGAACCGGCTGTTGTAGAACTGTTGGAGTGTTATGAGAACGTGGAAACGGGCGAAACGTTGACAGGCAAGATTGAATTGGGGGCGTTTGAGTGCGTGGTGCTGTTCAGATGTCCACATGAGTAGAGGAACCGTGCGCCAAAATTGGGCGGTAGCTTCTTGATTGCACTGCGAAGCCACCGTAGGTGGGTTTACCTACAATAAATAAGCCTACCTTGTTACTTGGCCGTAGAAGGTAGGCTTAAAACCAAATGGAGGTTAACCACTTTGTGGGCGGTTGCTCCTTTTATGTTTATACTATAACAATTTGTTGGCAGGATTGCAAGAACAGAGAAAATTTTTATGAAACTTTTTATAGAACAAGACGATGGGTACAGAGAACCAGAAATCCACATTAAATGTGGGCTGATCGACGCTGACCTGCAGCGCATTATCGATGAAATCCAGACTTTGATGTTTTCCCTTCCTGTGTCAAAGGAGGGGGCGGTCAGCAAGCTTTCCCTGGAGGAAATTTTCTATTTTGAGAGCGTTGACGAGCGAACGTATGTCTATTCGCAGACAGAGGTTTATGCATGTGATTATAAGCTCTACGAGGTGGAAGAGAAAATTGGAAAATGTGGTTTTGCGCGCATCAGCAAGTCGGTGATTGTCAATATCCGAAAGATTCAGATGATCAAACCGCAATTGAACGGCCGCTTTGAGGCGGTTCTCGACAACGGGGAACACCTGATTGTGAACAGGCATTATGTGAGTGCGATGAAGGAAAAGTTTGTGAGGAGATGATACATTGAAACGGAAGGTTGAAATTTTAGACAGGGTTATAAAAGCGTTGGCGAGCTTCACAATCTCTTACGCCTTTGTTGTCATCGCATATGTACTGATTAGCAATATGGGAATCTTTGATCCGATAGACAATCAAATGGCGCTTCAGCTGATGTGTATCTGTCTTGTGATCGCAGCGATTCATTTTGTGCTGGGATTTTTTGAGATAACGTCCGGCTTTTGGTTCTGCCTGCTGTATTTTGGTGTGGTTGTGGCAGTAGTGCTCTTTATGGGGATTGTAGTCTATGATTTTGTGGTGATGAGTGCTGCTTTTATCGTGTGTCTTGCAGGCATGCTCGTTGTTGTATTTGCGGGGACATGTCTGATTGCGTACTTTGACGACTGGAAAAAGGTGCAGGAAATCAATAAGATGATTCAGCAGAATAAGGAACTGTAGAAATCCGGAACAGATGCGCCTGCATTTCACCGGCCTGTTTTGGTAACTTACCAGACAGGCTCTTTTTTTGTTGATGTAAAAATGCTACAGTGGAGGATAAAAGGGGGAGGTCTGCGATGAAAAAGAAATCAGGAAAAAAGTGGAAGATCGCATTGTTTGTAGTAGTACTGGCTTTGACTGTGATGGCCGGCGGTGCGGGAGTGATGTTTCGGGAAGAATTGACAATCGTAAAATCGGTTTGTCCGATTGCAGGGAAAGAAAATGTGTACTATATGGAGTTGGACAATGACTATCATTTCGAAGAATTTCTGGAAAACGGCGGCGCTTCATCGGACGGCGAAGTCAGCGCATTTCTGACAAACTGCATTTCCAAAGGCTTTTATCAGGTGGATGTGACAAATGAGGGACCATCATGCAGTGTTGTCTCCGCGCTGGACGACAAAAACGGTCATGTATGGGGGCGCAACTTTGACTGGGATGGTTCTGTCCCAATCATTGTAAAATGTGTTCCAAAGGACGGCTACGCATCAATTTCTACATGTGATTTCAAAAACATTACAGGCAGTGCCGAGACGTTGCCCGATGATTTTATCAACAAGATGCTGGCGATTGCAGCGCTTTATGTCCCGATGGACGGCATCAATGAAGCTGGCCTCTGCGTTGCCGATCTGGAAGTGAACGAGGGGGGAATGAAAGCAGTAGATACAGAGAAACCTGACCTGACGATCACAACAGCAATCCGTCTGCTGCTCAACCGCGCGGCGACTGTGGAGGAGGCCGTGGAGTTGCTGGGTCAGTATGACATTCACGCGTCTGGCGGTATCAGCCATCACCTTGCCATCTCGGATGCGTCGGGAGCGTCTGTCAGTATTGAATTTGTCGATGGGGAGATGATCGTGGTCGACACAAACTGCCTTACAAATTTTAACCTCGCAAACGGCGATACGGCGGCAGGCGGCGAGAGCGCCAGGGAGCGCTATGAACTGCTTTGCTCTGTCTATGAGGAGAAGAAGGGTATCCTTACAGGCGGGGAGATAAAAACAGCGTTATCGCGCGTGTCGAAGACGGAAGGAGCGTGGAAGACGCAGTGGTCAATCGTGTACTCTGAGGATACGCAGACAGTTGACTATTATTTTAATGGAAAATATGAGGAGCCGATATCGTTTCTTTTTTGATATGGAAATGTTGATATGGAAGTTTTGATATGGAAATGCACACCATTCAATGGAGTCGTGTGTCTCAAACCAGTTAAATTTGGGGGATATAATAAAAAACTTCTGTAAGACCACAGGGGTTCTCAGGTGACAAGTCAGGATACTTCGGTTATTTTCCTGCAGTTCCTTAGAGCGTGTTTGAAAAATGCTTTCTGCCAGATGTGCGACACAGTTTGTGGGAGATTTGTGCCAAATGAAGGAGGCATAGCGGGCTATGTTGACTGAATTTGGCGCAAATATCTCGCAAAGTGGTGAATACGACGCGTACGCGTCGTTATGCAGGTGGTAGGAATGATTTTTCAAACACGCTCTAGTATATATTTACACATAAAATGAACTTGAATTGTGAAATATGACTACTTATGTACGAATACCGGACAATTCAATATGGAAAACATATAATTATTTCTTGAATTTAGTTCAGATATTTGTGGAAATTTGTACAAAACTCTGCTAAAATAAAACTAACTATTGGTTTTGAGAAAACAGCAGAAAGGAATAAAGGATGAAAAGTTTAAAGACAAAGGTGATTATGCCATTGCTTTTGATAGCATTGGTCGGGATTAGCTCTTCCTTCCTGGGATTGATTTCCCTGAAAAACCTCGGGGCAGCAGGCAATGAGATCGCAGCCCAGAGGGTGCCTGTAATTATCACGCTGGACGCGATTTCTTCCAACATACAGCAGATGCAGCAGCTTTTGCTGACGCACAGCGTTATGGATACGAAGGAGGACAAACAGCGCGTTGAGGAGCAGATGAGCGTGTCGGCGGCGACGCTGAAAGCGTATCTGGACGCATTTCAGGAGCTGACCGACGACGAGGCGGCCTGCTAGGAAATGATGGATATTTACGACGCCTATATGTTGAATTACAACGAGACATTCAGCCTCAGTGCGATGAATAACTCGCGGGAGGTGACGGCGAAGGTAAACGGTATCCTGCTGGAGATTTTTACGCAGCTGCATGAAAAGATACAGGCGATGATCAGCGAGGAGCAGACAGAGATTGGACTTGCGAAGGGGAAACAGGACAATATCTATGAAAACGCAGTGATTATCGCATATGGAATGCTGATTATCATGGCAGTGCTGTTTGTGGCGAGCGTCATCGTTGCAGTGAAGGCAATTATCCTGCCGACGATTTCCTATGAGAAAAAGATTGGTGAGATCACACAGAAGATTAACAGTAATAACGGTGATTTGACGGAACGCGTCGCGATACGGACGGCAGATGAGGTCGGAAAGCTTGTCAGGGGTGTCAACCTGTTTATCGTCACGCTGCAAAGGATTATCCGCGAGATAGTGTCGTCGTCAGACGATTTGGACGCGACGTTTCAGCAGGTTAATAACAGTGTGACAGAGGTAAACAAGGATTCGGGCGAGATATCGGCGGCGATGGCACAGGCTGTGGCAACCATGGATTCTATCTCTGTGACAATCCACGATATCAACGAGAGTACTGTCCGCGCCGGCGAGGCGGCAGGCAATGTGTCTGACGTGACACACACGATCTATGATTACACCAAGGAAATGAAAGTGCGCGCCGAGGAGATGGAGAGAGCCGCAGAGACCAATAAAAAAGGCACCAATGAAGTGGTTGGCAAGATTCTGGAACGTCTGAATCAGGCGATTGAGAACAGCAAAAATGTGGCGAGGATTGAGGAGCTGACCAATGAGATTCTGAGTATCTCGAGCAAAACGAATCTTCTCGCCCTGAATGCGTCTATCGAAGCTGCGCGCGCCGGTGAAGTGGGAAAAGGCTTTGCCGTTGTCGCGGATGAGATACGCCAGCTCGCCGATTCGAGCCGCGAGACTGCAAATAATATCCAGAATATCAACGGTTTTGTGATTAGTGCGGTCAACGCGCTGAGTGACAATGCCAATGAGATGATCGAGTACATTTCAAAGACGATTCTGCCGGATTATGATACGTACGCGTCATCGGGGCAGCAGTACAGGGAGGATGCGGAGAAAGTCAGCACCGCAATGAACAACTGTATTGGTGAAATGGAGGAGCTGCGCAGCCATATTGAACGTCTGGTAGATCAGATGGGACACATTGAAGGCCCTGTCGCGGAGTGCAGCAGGGGAATCGGCGACTCGGCAGACAGCACATCGCGTCTGGTGGATGAGATGAAGCAGGTGCAGGATCATATGGAGTCCAGTGTCAGAGTCGTGGGCAAACTGAAACAGAGCTCAGAAGCATTTGTGAAACTATAAGGAACTGTGCACAATGGGCAGGTCAGGATACATAGGTCATTTTTGCACTGGTGTGTACATAATCGTGAAGGTATGGTATCAATGGAGGAATAGAGAATGAGGAAGAAGATTATGGCAATACTCCTTGCCGGGATGCTTGCGGGAATCAGTGTGATGCCTGTATTTGCAACGGAGACGGAAAATGCGGCAGATGCGGACGGGGAGAATTCTGAGGATGTGAATGACAGTGAGCAGGCAGATGGTGAGACAGCGGATGGAGAGGCTTCTGATGGAGAGGCTTTTGATGGAGAGGCTTCTGATGGAGAGG
>CAMWXE010000110.1 GCA_947178145.1 uncultured Lachnospiraceae bacterium
CTGACCATTCTCATCATACAGTTCCCCTGTCCCGTTGTACTGGCCTTCTGCAAAACTGCCTCTGTATCGAACCTGACCACTCTCATCATACAGTGTTCCTGTGCCGTGATATTGGTTTGCCATAAATCCGCCTTCATAGCAGATCTGGCCATTCGAAAAATAGAGTGTCCCTTCGCCTTCGTAGCACTCCCTGGAAAATCCACCGCGGTAAAGAAGTCGTCCTTCATAATCGTAGAGCGTCCCTTCACCCTCAATCCTGCCATTTACCAGCACGCCCTCAAATAATACAATTTCCTGACTGCCTGAAAGCAGCCTGACCTTTCCACTGTAATCAGCCTGACCACTGCTGTTGATCACCATTGTCTTGGTGAGGAATTTGGCGACAACAATTGGATGCAGAAAACGGATATACAAAAGCGGGAGAAACAAAATCAGCAGCGCAGCCACAACTGCCAGCTTCTTTGCCACATAATAATTGCCGACAGCAAAATAATCTTTGTGTGACGTCGGCTTCTTCTGTCCCAATTCCTTTTTGACATCATTCACAACAACAGTCACAATCGCATCCGGGTTAAATGCCTTTTTTATTTTTCTGATTGCTGCAAGAAATGGTAACTTGAACGCATCCGCCATCCGTTTGCTTCCCTTTTGAATTACCGATGAAAGCACTGCCATTTTATCCCCCCTTACTGCCCTGTCGATTCTATATCCTTGCTCTCTGTAATTGGAAGTGTCCCGATCGAGTCAAACCGCAGATACTTATCTGGATATTTGGGAAATACAAGCCCATATACAAGATACCCCGCAAGCAACACCACAATCATGCCAAAGACAATCCTTTTGACAACAGGAAACGCCAGTTTGATTTTATCCCATACCCGAAACCAAAATGTATTCGGACGAATCTGTTCGTCCCCCGAAAATCCGGACAGCAGCTCCTCCAAATCCTCATACTCCTGATAGACCAAAAGCAGCCCTTGTGTGCCTCTGTCGTGCTCTCCTTCCGCAATTCCTTGTATCAGCAGCGGAATTTGACTGCATTGTTCGAGCGCAAGTTCCCTTGCAAACAAAGCAGTCAGGATATCCGACAGCCCTTTGTAGATTTTTTCTGTCTGCTGTTTGCCGGTTAACAGTATTCCTTCCAAGTGATACCGAAAATGTATCGACAGCGACGCATCCACCAGAATACGGTCAACCGACATTACCTCTGATATCAAAAAATCCGGCATATCCAAAATCAGCAGTCTTTGAAGAATCTTCTTCCCGATCGCGATCCGCTCTGTCAGGGTACAATCCTCATCCTGCAGTTTCCCGGCAAGCGTTGTCTGTCCGTAATGACAAAACACAACACAAAGCCAGCCGCACGCGGAAAAACATTCATAGTATTCCTCAAAGTTCTCATAGTCCACTGCACCCGTAAAAACTTTAGCAAGCGCTTTGATCAGCTCTGTCTTCTTCACGCAGTAGACAAGATACTCCGCATGCGCTGCCTCGTTCAGCTCCCGGCATCGGTATATGTCATACGCACTGCTCTCTTCCTCCCGGCATATTGCATAATAGCGATGTGTCATACTTTCTATGATCATGCCGCACACTTCCCCTACGAATTTTTGTCTCTTATCACAACATAAGTTGATGCGGTCAGTGCCGGATCATCCATACTCACTGCCCTGATTTCATATACACCTGCCTGGCTTGGCGCAGTGTACATTCCGTTTTCATCAATGCTTCCGCCGTCCGACTCCCTGACAGACCAGAACACCCTGCTGTCGCTGCTGCCTGCAGTCAGTGCCTCAAAATAATAACTCTCACGGACATACATATTCTTCATATCTGGATGAATCTTCATCACAGGCGCCTCACTGTTCGTTTGACTCATCCGGTCATCTTTTACCGCCATCCAGTGCACCGTCACCTGCTGCTGCGCTGTGTCCCGGGTACACTCTATTCCAATCTGGAAAGTACCCTTTGTCGTATCTGCCCTTGCCGCCAGCCTGACCGGCGCTCTCTGCTCCATCTGCTCAAAAATATCCTGAGCTCCATAAGTGAGCGAGGGCGCTGTGCCGTCATCTCCCGCCTGCCCGAGTGTGATGTACACAGTTCCAAGTCCCAGTCCATGCACGATTTCTTCAGAATAAAACCGCCGTCCTTTCAGACCTCCGATTCCCATATAAATTGTCACTGCACCGCTGGCTGTCTGTACTCTTCTATCTGTCTCCGGAGCGCTGTAAACCCTTGTGGTATCATCCTTTCGTGCATCTTCCCACCGCTTCTGCTCCAGCATACGAACCGCCTGTGTGTACGGTGCTGTGTCAATGTACTGAGCAAATGGCATGGACGCAATCGCGTCAATCAGATAAGTTCCCGCGGCGCGCACCACAGAAACTCTTGCAAGGCATACTCCATGCCTGCCTGTATCACTCATCACATCTTCCATCACATTGTGGTAATAATACTCCCGCATCTGGTCAGCCGGACTTGTCCCCGCAATCATCAGACTGCTGCCGCCTTTGAGCTCAAGGAACTGTTTTTCCGCATCCAGCTGCAGCAAAAAACTTCCTGCTGCTGGTTTTAACGCACCCTTCGCTTTCCTGACTGGAAGCGCCCGAAACCTTTTTTTCAGATAATATACCGGACTTTTTTCATAGTCTTCCTCCGAGAATGCGATGTGTGCCGCCTGCTCTCCGATACCCTCTACGCCAATACATTCCAGATCATAGGAAAAGCGCACAGTTTTTGGCTGACCGATTTTTTCCACCATAATCTCAAGCGTAAATTCCTGCTCTGGGGACACATACCGCGGTATTGTCTGTGTAATGCGTATTCCATGTTTTTCAAACAAGACCGTGCTCTCCTCGAAAATTCCCCTGATTGTCTGTTTCTCATCTGGTTTCCGATCGCTCAGATACAGGCGGTGTCCCTCCTGATATTTATTAAATTCCTCATTGGCGCCATGGGCCGCAGCGATACTGTGAACAGCCTCCTGCGCCTTTTCCTGATATTCTATGTACAGATACAAATTGTTATTTGCCTCGTCGTCATCCTGATAATCCGTAAAGCCGTCAATCATTCCAAGCTTTTTCAACACTGGCTTCTCAACGACAATCTCGCGTCCGGCATAGTCCAGTGCAAGACCAGTCTCCACGGAAATCGTCTCGTCGTCAACACCGACGACATTCAAGCCGCAGACAACACCCACCCCATTGATAAACCGATTTAAGATCCTGCGCTTGTCATTCATATACCTCTGTTCCGACTCAAAATCATCGACACTGAGCAGCTTTCCATAAAAGTAGCGGTTTCTCTCAAAATGGAAATAATTTAAGTTTTTCATATCCATCCTTCCTCCCTATAGTTTTGTGAACGGAATTGATGCCTGCCCATCCAGCACGGTATCCCTGAAATCAGAAAGTACACTGTTCATCCCAAGATAGGTATGTAAGCCGAGAAAGAAATACTGTTCCAACACGACAAGCTGACATTCCATATGCGCCGGCTTCTCGTTTTCAATCAAACGCGCAATTATGCGGCGTTCCTTTTTATCCAGCCCATCCTGATGCTCTATAATCACCGTAAACTGATAGCGGTTCATTCCATATAGCTGCTCCAGTTGTCTCGTTCTGCCCAGGCTTGTCATATACGGCTTCACCTGATGATACTCCACAAGATAAGGGCGTCTGCCCAGATAGAGTTCCAGCACATCCAGCATCCCCCTTGCAGTCCCCCGCCTCGCGTAAAGCACTGCGGCATTCGACACCAGCCTTCGAAGCTTTTCCTTCTCCCATAGCTGACTATCCTCTATTGCCATCCACTGTGCGAGCTCATCCAGATATCCCTCCTGTGTAACCTCCGGATCAAAACATGCTGCCACGCTTTCTATCCGCTGTGTCATCTCCTCATAAATGGACTGAAAAATTCCCATATACCGCTCAACAAAGGAAAAACTCTTCTTGTCCTGCCTGTACAGATCCGGAAGATAGGTACTCCACGAAAGATAATCAAATTTTATTCTGATCTTCTCAATCACAAGGTCCTGATTCTCATAACCGGAGGCTTCCAGTTCAAACCACAAATACCTCCCCCGCACATCTGGTATCAAAAACTCCTGTGCCCCCTTGCATTGCGCAGACTGTACGTTACCTTCCATGCCCTGTGGCCTATCCGATGCAAAAAGCTTTGCGACACAGAATCCAGCTGTCTCCTCCTCTGCAAAAAGCTCCATACTGTGCCACTTTGTCTCCGCCACACCACTGTCAAGAGGCTTTGATACAAAACGTCCGCGTCCTCTCTCAAGAATCAGCCTGTCGTTCTCCCACCTGGCACTGACAAGCGTTCCTGACACAAAATCCATTTTCTTATTCAGCAAAAAATAGTTTGGTTTCTGCCTCAAATGAATCCCCCATTCTTATATAAGCCGTGTTAAGCCAATTCCAGATCACGATAACAGGACTGTCAGGTCAAGCTGTTCCAGATAGCAAAGCGCATTGACAGGCATCTTACAGTCGCCGTTTGCATTGACAATAATTCCCTTTCCCTGTGCCTGAACAGAAAGCGTCCTAACCTCCGCTACACACGCAAGAGACTCCACTGCGCGATAGAGCCTTCCATATAAAAGCGGCTTGCCAAAATCAAACAGTTCTGCCGCAAAATACTGCCCAATTGCGCTCTCCACCGTCTCTTTGATCGTCTTGTAATATGATTTTCCGACAATCTCCACAAATAAGGTTATCCCGACATATTCCGGCTGGCATACCACAAGTTTTGTTCCAAGCATTCTTTTCGGTTCCATATACCGATAAATATTTCGCCTGCAGACCTCACTCAGAACAGGCCGCAAGTGATAGGAGTACGGCTTTACAACAAGCAGAACCGTATTTTCATTCTCCGCCCCCTGTCCTGCAAACTGTCCGCCAGAAACAGCCTTGACTTTATGGACACAAAGCCCCGGCATAGCCCTGACCTGTCTCTCATAATCCTCCATTGTGACAGCGCGTTCCCCGTTGCCGCGCGCGGTAAGATAGCGTTCAAAGCAGGCATCCACGCTCTCCTTCTCACAGCCTCCCAGCGTGTCCACTGCATTGTCTGCAGCAGCCGGAATCGTGCCATCCTCAAAGATTCGCAATTGGTTTCTCCTGATATTTCCCTGTACGCCAAGTGATGTCTGATAACGAATCAGTCTCAGTGTTCCCCTTGGTGCCATGCCATGCTCACAATCCCCAAACAGCAGCAGTCCCCGCTCCTCGTCAAACATATAATGCCTGCTTTCCTTCCCGGATGCATAAAAGTGTTCCACCTTCTGGTAGCGTTCATAAACACCCTTTTTCACTGGATGCTCCACAATCAGTTCCAGGCCATCCCACAAAAGCGCACTGGTCTCAAGATCAATGCGCTGGCCCGGCAGACCATTCATCTCATAAGCACGGTCTCTCGCAAACGTTGTCTCGTACAGCACCATCCAAAAGCATGTATCCTCCTGGACAGGTTCCTCAAACAGAATTGTTATCCTGTCATTCTTTGATTCTGTGACACGGACATAATCTGTCGCCAAAACCCACAGTCCGTCCTTCTCCCTATAGCACTCCATCTGTCCGTGAACTGCCAGACGGTGGCAGAGCAAAAATGCGTCCTCCCCTGCTTTCAACTCTGCCATTACAGTGTCCGCCATCGTTTTCGTCTGGCGCACTGGTATGCTGTTCCATGCAATCCCCATCAGTATCGGCAAAAAATCATACTCGCCCTCTGTCAATGTCAGACAGATTCCCATAGGTTCGTCCGCATAGTTCTGACAATTTCTTTTGATATCCTCCTCGTCTGCCGAAAAACAAAGTTCCCCGCTGTATAACAAGCTGCAGGTTTCATCTTTTCTGACAACACAGTCAAACCGTTTCTTTTCCTTTCCGCAGATCAGATGAACTCCAACCCGCACAAACGGCTCAAATTCATCCGTAACCGGTATGCGCTTTATGTCGCTTTCCTTTAGCAAAAAATGAATGTGACAGTGTGCAAGACTTTGAAATGGCTTTTTCATCCAAATACAAAAGGAATCTCCCACTTTCGGATTGTCACCAAACACAGAACAATTCCTTCCATATCCGTCCTGAAAATACTTTCCGTCAAAAATCTCCCGTCTCCCGCCCACACTGCGCTCACAGCAGAACAGCTCATTCTTTACCACGTTTCTCGGATATCGCGTCTCATAGCAAATATCACCCGCATATAATCTGGTGTTTTCAGGAAGAAAGAAATCTCTTTCAACCTCCTTCAGCATGGCGTATGTATCTACAGGCTCCTTCCGGCGCTGCTTTACTCCCAGCAGTTTCAGAAACATGCGGTACTGCTCCGGTGTCACTTGATCCAGATGAAATTGCTGCATCTCCTTCATCCACGACAGCAGCTCCAAAAAAGTGATCCCCGGATCATGCTCATTATAGTCAGTCCATTCCTTACTCAGCCTGGAAATCTTCTTTTTCTGTTCGGAGAGTATCTCCTGATACTCCTCATCGTCCAAATTAAGCAGTAGCAGCATCCCCCACACTCCTTATCCTCCGCAGTCTATTTCACATGAATCTGAATATCGTGCGCCCCGCTTATCACAAGCAGATAGCGCATCTCCTTTGCCTTTTCCAAATCGATCTCCCAGTGCTTTTCGTCGCGCATACCTGCCGCTGTAATGCGGATATTTTTCACAGATACCACCTGCGGAATCTCCTGCAGCACATTTAAAATCTGTGGCTCCCCTGGCAGTTCCCCCAGCGCAAAACCTGTATGATTCACGTTTCCAGTCACTGGATTCAGAAATGCTTCCAGCCGCTCCTGTGCCGCACGCCGCACCTCAAACACTTGATTATATGTATCCACAACAAGCGCTGCCGACACATGGAGCGCGACAAAATCCGGCTCCCGCACAGAGAAATTCTCCTCCCGCACTGCCCCCAGCGGCATTCTCGGCACAATATAATTGATTGTCCGCTCTCGAATGACCTCAAAATACTGCCTTCCCTGTTCATAATCTTTCTGCAGCAAAACAAGCGTGACCGCTCCTGGCTTCCTGTTTCCGTATCGGTCCAGATTCGAAAAACACCGTGCACGTATGATACTGCGGCTTGCTTCCTTTGCCAGATCCTCAAAATCACGACAGGTGACAGCACGTCCGCCATGACGCAGCATGGCCTCACTCCTCTCGACAACCTCTCCGACAGATTCCTGCGCAAGGGCGCCTGACGTCGCCTGATAATTGCACACCCCGCTGATAAATCCAATATCCGAAGCAAGCGTCCTGATGCTTCCTGCCGGAAGATTCCCTCCGATTCGATCCAAAAGCTCCTCCTGCGCCGACTGCATGCCCTTTATCGCTGTGGAATTAAAATGAATACCTTTTATATAAGGGCGTTTTTTCACCGTGCCATGCTCATACCCCTGATCATAATCGACCAGTCTGATCCAATAGCGCTCACGGCCAAACAATCTCGTTTTGGCGAAGTCCGTCTGGCCCATAAAGGTCACAAGCCCTGTTCTCTTAAAATGGGAAGTCTCATCGATTACATTCAGGCTCTTAAAACGACCGTCCCCATAATACTCATATCCGACATTGGGCAAAGCCTCCTCCATCCCCTCCGCCATGAGCGCAAGGAAGCGCACAGGCCCCTTGTCAATCGGCTTGTCAAAACCCAGATACATGCACATTTTATCCTCACTGCGGCACTCCGCCACAGCAAATTGCGTCTCACCTTCGCCAAGCTGTCCTGCCGGCCAAATCTCGCGTTCCAGATTATTTTCCTGTATCATCAAATCAGGCATAAGATCATTTTTGATGTACTCATACCGGAGCTTCATCAGACTGATCCGCGGCACCATACAATTTCCTCTCATCTTGTAGAAATTGTTCATTCCCACCACACGTATCCGAATACAGCACATGCTTTCTGAATTGACCAGAAAGGGCTGTATATCCGGCGGACAGTGAAAGGAAATATTTACTCTGCGCCGATTCGTTCCACTGTCGATTGAAAAAACACTGTCATACCTGTCATTTTCAAACAGTCGCCGAAAGCCCTCGCCGTTATAGTATTCCCATATGACATTGCGGATGCTGATATCATACTCCTGATCCACCTTAATCTCTGACCGCCGCATGATCAGTTTCCAGTTGATCGGTTTTGCTGTCATATATTCCTCCAGCGGGACACGCAGAAAATCCAAGTCAAATTCCATATGGATCACTGCATTTTTCTTGCCAAATACCTCGTCAGACGCGACATAGCATTCCATGTACGGCATCGGTCTCTCACCAAACGGAAAAAAGATGCGGGCCGGCTGCTCCGCGCCATCCGCGTAAATAAGTTCGGGCTGCGCCTCACCCTTTGAGCGGATATAGATATTCTCAAAATACTTGCCCCGGAAACGCCTGCCATCTTTGATATCTATGCGGATTCCATACCCCTGCTCGTCTCCGTTCTCATCATATAACATTGCAAAAGGCGGCTGCTCCGCTCCCTTTGTGAACACAAACGCTCCGTTCTCAAACCGCTCTTCTGCGAAGCGCTCAAGCCCCTCCTCGCTATAATATGCAAAGCATGCATGGTCTTTTGCCAAAAGGCTTCTCCCATCAAAATCCTTACCTGTAAAAGTAACTGTTATCTCCGAACCTTTGCTGATATTCAAAACAGACTTGTGCTGAATCGTGATACTATGAACCTGCAAGTTCTCCCTGTCCTGGCAAAACAGCGGAATCTGACCGGCAAAGGGTGCCTCCTCCGTTTTCTCGTATAGAAGGGAGATTTTATCCTGGCTGGGCACACTCAGGAAAATCTCCTGAAGCGCCGACGGCATTACAAACACATCATCTGTTGTCTCAAACAGGTGCTGTCTGCCATCCTCACCATCTGCAATCAGCTGTGTTCCACGCTGCACAGGTGTGCCTTCCACATCATTGTTCACAAGAAAAAACGTGATATATCCCTCCGCGGGCGTTGCTGGTCTTTGATGGGCCTGCAGCTTATTCAGAAACGCTATATGGCATTTTTCAGAAATCCTGTTGAAATGTTGGATTGTCCCTGAAAACATATCCGCAAAGAGAAAGGCAAGCACTGCACCAGAGTCAGGCATTGCCTCATCAAAACGCCATTCCGGCGTGTACGCTTCTGCCTTTTTTCTGATCGTCCTGATCAGATGCTCCCTCGTTCTGCTGTCAAGCTCCACAGCCTTCACCTCCCGTATTTTTATGGATTCTCCACGTTCCCTTCATTGATATAATAAGGGTACACCAAGTTATAGGGGCTGTTGGTGGACCGCACCACATAACTGATGAATAGATTGATCCGCCCCTCCCTCTCCGCATCAGCCTCTACCTGAACCTGAATGTCCATGATCCGTGGTTCCCATATAATCAGCGCATTCTGTATTTCCATCTGCATCTGTAAGAGAATCGACGGCTCCAGGGTCTCAAAGGCAAATTCCTGTATCCCGCATCCAAACTGCGGCAGCATCACGCGCTCACCCTTTCTTGTCATCAGTATCACGCGAATGGATTCCTTGATATCCTCCTCATACGCAGACATCCTGATAGAGCCCGTCGCCTCGTCCACCTGAACCGGAAATTTCCAGCCCCGCCCCAAAAAGTCCATGCAAACTACTCCTTTATTCCCCGCTGTTCACGCCTGTCAAAACTGCTTTCTCTCACTGTACCTTGAGCATGGCTGCCTTGACTTCCATCATCGCGCCTGACTGTGCCTTGAGACTGCCCTGCGCCTTGACTTCGAGCATATTACTTTCCATCTTTGTGCTCTGTCCCTTTATTTTCAGTGCCTGTCCCGCCGCAAGATCGATATTATCTGCCTCAAGTGTCAGCTTCTTTCCCGTCCCGTCCAGCGTCACCATCGGCTTGCCGCCGGACTGCAGAATCAGTTTCTTTTTCGCCGCGATTGTCACTTCACCCTTTTTTCCATCGACTCTGCAGAGGTTTTCTCCGCTCTGATCGCTGACTGTTATCACTTGTTCCTTGTCCTCGAGCGATATATTCAGCGCTCCCTTTGTTTTGATGACAATGCGCTCCTCATCCTTTGTCTCATCAAAAATAATCTGATGGCCGCCCTTCGTGATGAATTTCTTAATGGAATTGCTGTCATTTGCTGTCCCAGAAGGCAATTCATTTTTTTTGTTCCACAGGCAGCCCAACACTACAGGACTGTCCAGCTCGCCAAGCAGATACCCGACTACCACAATAGAATCAATCTCCGGCAGTGTATAGCTGCCATATTGTTTTCCAGCGTAGCTCTGCATGACGGGAATCCAGCCCGAAGTGGATTTTCCCTTTTCCCCGACGGAATACTCTACCATCACCATACCCTGATGCTCTTTATCCCAATTCTGTTTGACAGTTCCGAGCATCAATCCCGGGCAGATGTTGTCCAGACGCTGTCTCTGCGGCGATTTCTCAAATATCATGTCATACAATTCAGCGCTCAACTGTCACCCTCCAATCGTAAAGCTTGTCTCAAAACCACTTTCACCAAAAGTATGCTTGATGCTTTTTATATACACCTTTTCCTTCTGCTTTCCCTCAATTCCGGTTATGTCGATAAATCTGCCTGGAACAAGCTCTGGAAGTCCGATACAGCTTCCTGAACCGCTCTTGAGTCCAACTTCTTTTTCATGCTTTAGACTCGCCACTTTCTTCTTTGCCTGCGCAGAATCTTTAATATCCGCATACTGGCTTACCACGTCCAAAGGCGCTGTCATCAATGGAAGCGTGTTTGACGACTTTACAGTATCGCTCTCCTCAATTCTTACCGTCTTATTCTCATCAATCCCCTGAACGATAATTTTTTCATGACAATAGCTCTCCCGAAGCTGAAAGGACAACAGACTCTTCCCCCATTCCAGAGTCAGGATTTCTTTACTCTGTTTCTGCGGTGTCCGAAAATAAACTGCTCCCGCAAAAATAAAAAATTCCTTATTTGCTTTTCCCGCAAGCTCCTTTAGAAATTCATAATCAGAAGAATTCTGTGTCACACCTTCCAGATCATCTGCGCTTGTCTCGACATTTCTAAAATTACTGCACAGACTCAGGTATTTACTCATAACGCTTTTCACGATTGCGGCATAGGTCTTTTCCTCATATTTATAATTTTTCCAGTTCTGCATCAGCAGACGCACCACATCCAAGGCCGTGACCTGAATAGAAGGCGCATCGCTGTAATCTGTGGTTATTTCAGAAATAAATCCTTTAAAAACCCCTGTTCTTGAAGAACCATAACCAAGTTCCACTGTGACAATAGAGCCCAGTGCCAAAACAGCCGTGACTGTCGGAGAGCACATGCGTGTTGTCAATGTATAGACCTCCTCCACGGTGAAGCTTGCGCTGCACGCCTCACTGAAAGAAAGATCCACACTGACCTGACTGATTTTGACTTGAAGAAGACCCGCAAGATCAAATCCATTCGAAGTGATCTTTATGGCGGGCACCGCAAAATTTCCATACTTTGTTTTCAGGGTTTCAAAGCTTGTGCTGTCTTTCATTAAATCTGCCATACTGCCTTCTTCCTTTGCATAACACCATCATAATGCCGGGAGTTTAATGACCTGGCCGGGATAAATATCCAATGGATCGCATATTCCATTTGCTTTGGCAATCACACGCCACTGATTTGCGGAACCATATTCCGCCTCGGCCAGACGCCACAGCTGATCGCCCTCCTTTATTGTGCGGACTTTCGTGCGGTCAGGAGACTCCAGCGGTGTCATAAGTCTCAGAAAATCCGTCTGGTTCACTGACTTGAATGTCACATCCAGCTTTGCGCGCACAGGAATCCCGATTGGCAGAAACATTGTAAACTGCTGCTTTACGCTTGTCACAACCCCTTTAAAGGTGACGCTTCCCCACAGAAAAGTAACCATTGGCGGGCGATGCAGCGTCCCTTTGATATGCGTCAGTGCAATGACCTGCCTTGTGAGAAGCGTCACATCGATTCCTCCCTCGACAGGAATCTCCATCGTCGGCGGAATATAGGTATCAAACAGCAAGTTCATGGTGAGTGTTGGTGTTTCCCCCGCAACAAACTGCATAATCGCACTCTCTTGACCAGGAATACTTTTTTCGGAGTACTTTACACCGTTAGACACACTGTACTCTTTTGGATTAAACTGTATAATAATCGGAAGTCCTTCCTCCACCAAAAGCATTGCCTTCACAAATCCCACACCTGCACCCCCTTCTCCTACAGACCGCGCCGCAGCCGCTCCAAATGAAGCCGCGACTCCATGCGCTTCTCAATCTCCTGATACACTCTGTCCATATTTGGCATCCTGTTGTCGGTTCTTAGAAATTCGCTGATCTGCTCATACTGCTGCTGTACCTTCTCCTTTAACTGCATGATCTCATCCTTCTGGTCATCTATCTGCTTTCTCACAGTCCCGCTCTCTGTAACCCTTGTTGTACGCTTCACACAATGCTCGACAATCTCCTGTATCTTTGTCTCATTTTGCTGTCGGTCTGCTTTTTTTACAGCTTGATATAAGAGTATGGGTTCCGCAAAATATAGTGCAGATTGCACGCTCTCATGCTCTGTGATTCTGGTATTTGCTGTACGCAACAGGTCTCTTTGCCGCTCAGAAACAGCCTCCTGTGACCCCCTCAGTTGATCGAACTTCTGTTTTTTATATTCTTTTCTAAAGACCTGCCGCATTTCTTGAAACTGTGCTTCATGGATTGTCTGAAGCATTCCGAAAGCCTTTGCCGTTTTATTGGTGACTGCCGCTGCCAACACGCCACCTGTTATGCGCATCGCTTTGTCAGATGCGCTCTTTCTCTCATATGACGCCTGCTCTGCTGCTTTCTTTATCAATATGGGTTCGATTGCATTTGTTATTTCCCTTATCCGTTGGGGATTCATTGCATCTGCTGCTTTCTCTATCAATATGGGTTCGATTGCATTTGTTATTTCCCTTATCCGTTGAGAGTTGATTGCATCTGTTGTTTTCCTTATCAGTCTGGACTTGATCTCATTTATTATTTTATTACTTGTTCGTAGTCCTGCTGTTTCTTTCGTTAATTTACTCCCAGTCGCACTTGTCACATGATTTATTGTTTTATTGTGCAGACTGGTCCTGACCTCTTTGACTGTCTTATCTGCGGTTCTATAAAGGAGTTCCGCTTCCTCAAGATACGCTGCAAATTCTTCCTTCTCCTGCTCTGTACTTTCTGTGTATACTTTGCGCAGCAGATTCCTCTGCTGTTCAAAAATCGTTTCCCGCCTGTCTGTCTTTTGGATCTGTGACGAAATTATCGATTGCAGCCCTGCAAAATAGCGGTCAATGATCGAACTGTACCTATTTTTCTGTCTATGCGTCAGTACTGATACAATACCAGCCTGGCTCTCTTCTGTTTCTATCAATCGGAAAAGCTGCTGTTTTTCATATACTTTCATTAAGACCTGCTGTATTTTCTGAAACTCTGTTTCATCAACGATCTGCAGCATTTCAGACACGTTCGCCGTTTTACTCATTATTGCGGACACCAGCTTATTGTCTGTGATATGTATCGTTCTGTCAGATGCGTAGTCTGGCAGAACGATTGGCCTCTGGTTTTTCACCTGATCATTCGCCAGTAGATCCTCTGTTCTATTAACCTCCTCATTTGCTGTCGCAGCATCGAATTGATTCAGTATTGCATTCGTATTGCGAACTGTTATTCTATTTTCCAATCTGCTATTAAGCGCCTTTGTCACCTGCTCTGTTGTATCCTTTACCAGACGAGTCTCAATTTCATTGTTTGTTTCCCTTCTTAGTCTGGTTTCAAGCGCATTGATTCTTTTATTTCTTGTTCTTTGTTCTTCTGTTTCTTTCTCTATTTTGCTCTCAAGCGCATTGATT
>CAMWXE010000111.1 GCA_947178145.1 uncultured Lachnospiraceae bacterium
CAATCGGAGAAATAGACAAGTCAAGATGTGTCAGTTATTTTTCTACAGATCCTAAATGAGAGGTAGATTCGAAGACAGGTAACATGATAAAAGGAGAAGCGGGAGAAAATATGGATTTCGAGTATGAAGTGGGCGACATCGTCAAATTGAAAAAGCCGCACCCCTGCGGAAGCCCAGAGTGGGAAATTCTGCGTGTGGGCGCAGATTTTCGGCTGAAGTGTGTGGGTTGCGGGCATCAGGTTATGCTGCCAAGACGTCAGGTGGAGAAGAGCACGAAGGGATTAAGAAAAAGTTTAGAATAAAAGTTTGACAAAAGACTTGCATATTTCACAAAAATAGAGTATCATAAACCATTGTGATATATAAATCCTTGCTTCTTCTCAGGGAAGAGGCCAGAGACCAAAAGGAGGTAACAAGATGAACAAGTATGAATTAGCCGTTGTTGTCAGCGCAAAGCTTGAGGACGATGAGAGAGCAGCTACCATTGAGAAAGTAAAGAATATGATTACAAAGCATGGTGGCACAATCACAAACGTGGACGAGTGGGGCAAGAAGAGACTTGCTTACGAAGTGCGTAAGATGAGGGAAGCTTTCTATTATTTCATTCAGTTTGACGGTGAGGCATCCGTTCCGGCAGAGGTTGAATCAAGAATTCGTCTCATGGAGAACGTTGTCAGATATTTGTGCGTTAGACAGGACGAGAAATAGAGTGCGCTCCTGCAAAGGCAGGGCGTTTAGTGGAGAACTTTTATATGAATAAAGTAATTTTAATGGGACGATTAACAAGAGATCCCGAGGTGAGATACACACAGGGTGAGAGCCAGATGGCAGTAGCAAGGTACACGCTTGCTGTAGACCGAAGATTTAACCGCAACAATGACGAGAACACAGCAGACTTTATCTCATGTGTTGCATTTGGCAAGACTGGCGAGTTCGCCGAGAAATATCTTCGCAAGGGAACAAAGATTGCGGTGACTGGACGCATCCAGACCGGCAGCTATACCAATAAAGATGGTGTAAAAGTTTATACCACAGATGTTGTTGTTGAAGATCATGAATTTGTTGAGAGCAAAAACAATAGTAACTCCGATGGCGGTTATGGAAACAGCAATTATGGAAGCAGTTTTGGAGGCGGAAGCAGCCAGCCGGCAGCGCCGATGGCAGCAGGCGACGGCTTCATGAACATTCCGGACGGGATTGACGAGGAGTTGCCATTTAACTAAGATCTGTTTTTAACGTTTGAAAGATTGAAAGAATAGGAGGCTTTATCATGGCTTTTAATAAAACTGAAAAAGCTGATTCTCCAATGAAGAGAAGAGGCGGAATCCGTAGAAGAAAAAAAGTTTGCGTATTTTGCGGCAAGGACAATGTAATCGATTACAAGGATACAGCGAAGTTAAAGAGATATGTATCTGAGAGAGGAAAGATTCTTCCCAGAAGAATCACAGGAAACTGCGCAAAGCATCAGAGAGCACTCACAGTAGCGATCAAGAGAGCGCGTCATGTCGCACTGATGCCGTATACAATCGATTAATAGATGCAATCATAAGGGACTGGCAGACTGAAAAGTTGTGCTGGTCTTTTTATTTTAATTTTATTTTTTGGAAAAAGGTGGTATACTGTTTATATTAAAGGAGAGATGGAAAATGGCATATTCAAAGGTAGTTGAAAATTTTTTAAGGTATGTAAGGATTGACACACAGTCGTCGGAGGAGACATCGAACATGGTTCCTTCGACGGAGAAGCAGAGGAATCTGGCAAAGATGCTGTACCAGGAGCTGACGGCGCTCGGTGCAGAAGATGTGCGCTATGATGAGGCGCACAGTTATGTGTATGCAGTGATTCCCTCCAATATCGATGGAAAAACCATACCGGCAGTTGGACTGATTGCGCATATGGATACAGCCCCGGCGGTGAGCGGCGGGCATGTCAATCCGAGAGTAATTGAGAACTATGACGGAAATGACATTGTGCTGAATCAGGAAAAAAATATTATCACATATGTCTCGGATTTTCCAATGCTGAAAAAATGTGTGGGAAAGAGCCTGATTGTGACAGACGGCAACACGCTTCTTGGCGGGGATGACAAGGCAGGCGTTGCGGAGATTATGGCAATGGCGGAAGAGCTGCTGACGCACCCGGAGCGAAAGCACGGGAAGATCTGTATTGGATTTACGCCGGATGAGGAGGTCGGAAACGGCGTCGCATATTTTGACATCAAAGGATTTGGGGCGGATTACGCATACACGGTGGATGGCGGGATGCTTGGCGATATGAGCTATGAGTGTTTTAACGCAGCCGGGGCCGTGCTCACTGTGACAGGAAAGAGCGTTCATCCAGGGTATGCCAAAAACGTCATGAAAAATGCAATTAAGCTGGCGTATGAATTTCATTGCGCACTTCCGGACGAGTGTCCTGAGAACACAGAAGGCTATGAAGGCTTTTACCATGTAGACCGCATGAAGGGAACGGTGGAAGAGGCTGTCGCAGAGTACATTATCAGAGATCATGACAGGACAAAATTTGAGGAGAGAAAGGCCATATTTGTAAAGACCGCAGAAACGTTGAACAAAAAATACGGCGCGGGCACTTTTGATGTTGTGTTGTCCGATTCCTACTGCAACATGCGTGAGATGATTGAGAAGGAGATGCATATTGTTGACAATATGGTCGAGGCGATGAAGCAGGCGGGGGTAGAACCAGAGATTTCGGCCATACGAGGCGGAACAGACGGTGCACGGTTGTCGTTCGATGGTCTCCTGTGCCCGAATATATGTACTGGGTCAGAAGGACATCACGGCAGAAATGAATTTGCCTGCATTGAGGATATGGAGAAGATTGTGGAAATCTTATTAAATCTTGTTGACATAACTGCAAAAATATAGAAGGATTTTGTATTTTGCGACGTTAAGAGACAAAATCTGCTATGGAACTTTTCTAAAAATAATGATATACTATCTATGTACAAAAGCGCACAAGTTTCGTACCCCGAAGCGCATTTGCGGGAGGTATCATACATGAAGCAAAAAGTGAAATTAAAGGGACACCTGAAAGCATATCTTCAGACAACCCTGGTCTTGGGAATATTGTTGGCGTTGATTAATATCGGAGTTTATTTTTTGAATCTGAAAGCCGGTATCAGTATATCTGGATTTTTGTTGGTCTATCTGATTGCCATGGCTACTCTATTATATAGAAATAAGCCAGTGATTATGAATGAATTTATTGATTTTGCGACACAGTATGGGCAGATTCAGAGAACGCTCCTGCGGGATTTGGAGCTTCCCCATGTACTGATGGACGAGGAGGGCAGAATCATATGGATGAATGCGGCTTTTGAGCAGGTGATACATAAGGAAAAAGGGTATCGAAAGCCGATTGCCACGGTATTTTCTTCTGTCACGAGGGACAAGCTTGATTTTGATCAGGATGCCGAGATGGATATTGCTTATGAGGATCATGAATATATCTTCAAGATGAAGCGGATTTCGATAGAAGCGGTACTGGACAACAGCGAGGTCATTGAGAGTGCTGGAAACGAAAATTTTTTAATTGCGGGTTATCTTTTTGATGAGACGGCGTTAAAGCGCGCGCTTCGCGAGTGTGACGACCAGAGTCTTGCTGTGGGGATGCTCTACATTGACAATTATGATGAAGCGCTGGAGAGCGTCGAAGATGTCAGGAGATCGCTGCTGATGGCGCTGATTGACAGGAAGATCAACAAGTATGTCGCGTCAATTGACGGAATTGTCAGAAAGACGGAGAAGGACAAATATCTGATTATCATGCGCAAGAAAGCGCTGATGAATTTAAAGGAATCACGATTTGAGCTCTTAGAGGATGTCAAGACCGTGAATATCGGAAATGAGATGGCTGTGACGGTGAGCATCGGTGTGGGCGTTGATGCGCCTACATATGTCCAGAATGCTGAGTTTGCGCGCACTGCGATTGATTTGGCGCTCGGGCGCGGCGGTGATCAGGCAGTAGTCAAATCGCCGGATTCGATCGTCTATTACGGTGGAAAGAGCCAGCAGATTGAAAAGAATACGCGTGTGAAGGCGCGTGTGAAAGCGAATGCGCTCCAAGAGATTATCACAAGCAAGGACAAGGTGCTGATCATGGGGCACCGACTGGCCGATGCGGACGCATTTGGAGCGGCCGTGGGCATCAGCTGTATCGTAAGGGCGCTTGGACGGAAGCCGCACATCGTCATCAACGATATCACAACCTCGCTCAAGCCGCTTGTGGAATTGTTTCGGGACAGAAATATCTATGAGGAAGACTTTATTATAGGAAGTACAGAGGCGCTGGAAACAGCAGATAACAGCACCGTGCTTGTCGTAGTGGATGTCAACAAGCCAAGTATCACAGAGTGTCCGGATCTGCTCAAGTGCTGCAAGACCGTAGTGGTGCTGGATCACCACAGGCAGGGTTCGGAGGTTATTGAGAACGCCACGCTCTCCTATGTGGAACCTTATGCGTCGAGTACTTGTGAGATGGTGGCGGAGGTGGTACAGTATATAGCAGGAACCGTCAAAGTGCGCAGCAACGAGGCGGATTGTATGTACTCAGGCATTATGGTCGACACCAATAACTTTACGACGAAAACAGGGGTCAGAACCTTTGAGGCCGCGGCATTTCTGCGCAGATGCGGGGCAGATGTGACAAGAGTCCGCAAGATGTTCCGCGATGGCGCGCACGAGTACAAAGCAAAGGCGGAGACTGTGCGGAATGCAGAGATTTACAAGAATGCATATGCTATGGGAATCTGCCCGGCAGAAGGGCTGGACAGCCCGACGGAGATCGGTGCGCAGGCGGCCAATGAGCTTCTGGGCATCAATGGCATCAAGGCAAGTTTTGTCGTGACAGAGTATAATGGTAAGATTTACATTTCTGCGCGTTCTATCGATGAGGTCAATGTACAGATTATCATGGAGCGCCTCGGCGGCGGCGGACATATGAATATCGCAGGCGCGCAGCTGACAGATACCTCTCCGGAGCGGGCGGTATTTGTCGTGAAGGAGACGCTGAACATCATGCTGGAAGAGGGCGCCATATAATACAGAAAGGACAAAAATATCATGAAAATCATATTGTTGGAAGATGTAAAATCGTTAGGAAAAAAGGGAGAGCTGGTAGAGGTCAAAGAAGGTTATGCCAAGAATTTTATCATTCCAAAGAAGCTGGGAGTGGAAGCGACAGGGGCAAACATGAATACGCTGAAGCTTCAGAAGCAGAATGAGGAGAAGATTGCCCAGGAACAGTACGAGGCTGCCAGGGTTCTGGCGGCAGAGATTGAGCAAATGACTGTCAGAATGGAGATCAAGGGAGGCGAAGGCGGAAAGACATTTGGCTCCGTGTCTTCGAAGGAGATTGCAAAAGCAGTGGCTGATCAGTATGGCAAACAAATAGACAAGAAGAAGATACAGCTTGGCGAGGCAATTAAGGTGGCCGGAACCCATGAAGTTACAGTAAAACTGCATCCCAAGGTGTCTGCGAAGCTCAGGGTGCATGTAGCGTGCATATAGGAGGATAGGCGATGCCAGAAATAGATGAGGCGGTTTTAAAGCGGGTTCTGCCTCACAGCATTGAGGCGGAGCAGTCGGTTATCGGTTCCATGCTGATGGATAAGGAAGCGATTACCATAGCATGCGAGCAGATTAGCGGTGAGGATTTTTATGGAAAGCAGTATGGTATCCTCTTTGATGCCATGGTGGAACTCAATGATGAGGGAAAACCGGTTGATCTCGTGACATTGCAGGAGCGACTCAAGGAAAAAGCGGCACCGCCTGAAATATACAGCCTCGAGTACATAAGGGATGTAATGGCAGCAGTGCCAACTTCCGCCAACATTAAGCATTATGCGAACATCGTGGCGGAGAAGGCTGTTCTGAGAAAACTGATTCGTGTCAATGAGGAGATTGCAAACAGCTGCTATGCTCAGAATGACTCGCTGGAGTCTATATTGGAGGCTTCTGAGAAGAGCATATTTGATATTATACAGAAGAGAAACAGTGGCGACTTTGTGCCAATCAGGCAGGTTGTCATGAACGCGATGAACCTGATTGAGGAAGCGTCCAAAAATAAGGGCGCAGTGACAGGAATTGCGACAGGATTTCTCGATTTGGATTATAAGACAGCCGGAATGCAGCCATCCGATCTGATATTGATTGCAGCGCGCCCGTCAATGGGAAAGACAGCGTTTGTGCTGAATATTGCGCAGCATGTGGCATTTCATGACAATAAGTCGGTTGCGATCTTTTCGCTGGAAATGTCAAAGGAGCAGTTAGTAAACCGTCTGTTATCGCTGGAGTCCAAGGTAAACTCACAGGCAATCCGGACGGGAAATATGAAGGATGATGAGTGGGAGCGCCTGATAGAAAGCGCTGACGTAATCGGAAGGTCGGGACTGCTGATCGATGATACGCCTGGCATCAGCATTGGAGAACTGCGCTCCAAGTGCAGGAAGTTTAAGCTTGAGTATGATTTGCAGATGATTATTATTGATTATTTGCAGCTGATGACAGGCTCTGGCAAGATGGAGTCAAGGCAGCAGGAGATTTCGGATATATCAAGGTCGTTAAAGGCCCTGGCGCGTGAGCTTCATGTGCCTGTGATTGCCCTCTCGCAGCTCTCGCGGGCTGTGGAACAGCGGCCGGATCACAGACCGATGCTTTCGGACTTGAGAGAGTCAGGAGCAATCGAGCAGGATGCCGATGTTGTCATGTTTATCTATCGCGATGACTACTACAACAAGGATACCGAGCTGAAAAATGTGGCGGAGATTATTATAGCAAAACAGAGAAACGGAGCAATCGGCACGATTAATCTGGCGTGGCTGCCGGATTACACGCAGTTTGCAAATTTGGCGAAATAAATACATTTTTACAGAAGAGGACAGGGTGAGAACCAGTCCTCTTTTTTCATATAGAATCGACAAAATTGTATCATAAATGACAAGAAAGGAGTTTTAAAGTGGTAAAAGAAAAGTATTTGATTAACGAGGCTGCGAAGGAAGTCCATGTGGAATCACATGTTCTGAGGTACTGGGAGGAGGAGTTGGAGCTGCCCATCAAGCGGAATGAGCAGGGGCACAGAATTTATACACAGGAGGATATCGACCGGTTTATAGCGATTAAGGAGCTAAAGGATCAGGGATTGCAGCTGAGGGCGGTAAAGACAGTGCTGGCACAGATACATAATGATGATGGAGGCGAGGAGAATATGAAGGCAGACAATCCTTTTGCACAGAAGCAACTGACCAAAATATCAAAATTAGGGGAGGCAAAGATGGCAGCAGCAAAGAATTCAGACGATGCAAAGTGGAATGAGCGATTTGGCAGAAAATATGAAGCTTCTGCAGAGGTACCAAAAACAGATGAAAAAGAGAACAGTTCAAACGATGAGGGCAGAACGGACATGAGAAATATGATTGAGATCAAAGAAATGAAATCATTTGATGACAGAAATGATTACGCTGGAAATGGCCGCCTTCCAGAGGCAGGGCAAGCACAGAATCTGCGACTGCAGTATCTGTTCCAGAAACTGATTAAAGATGCAGTGGCTGCCAATAATAAGGAGATGGCCGATCAGTTAGTGGAGCGCATCACGGAGAATGTGAAGGGTGATTTGTGCAAGGAGCTTGACTATCAATTCCGTCTCATGGAGGAGCGCGACGAGGAGAGAGTCAATACCAGACACGAATTGGAGGACAAGCGCAATGAAGAGTACTATAAGCGGATTGATGAACTGCTGAGACAGTACAGCGGCAAAAATGGCAGGCAGAAGGAGAAAAACAAAGAGAAAAATAAGGATAAGCAAAAAGAAAAGACAATTCTCTTCCCAAACTCAAAGGAAAAGGGAGAGCCAAAAGCAAAGAAGGAATTTCATCTATTCAGGAAGGCTGTAGAAGCAAAATAAAAAGCGTTGCCGAAAGGCAACACTTTTTATTTTGCTTATAAATTATGCCTGATCAATAGAACCTGTCGGGCATGCACCTGCGCAAGAGCCACAGTCAATGCATTTGTCTGCATCGATCTCAAACTTGCCGTCACCCATGCTGATGGCGCCAACCGGGCACTGCCCCTCACAAGCGCCACAAGAAACACATGCATCTGAAATCTGATATGCCATAGTACAAATTCCTCCTTATATCATATAATTATTATGTTGTAGCAGATTACGGGACAGTAATCCAGCTACGAATCACAGCCACATGACAAGCAGAGTTTGATAAATACTTGTCAATACTGATATTTTAATATAAATTTATAGGAAATACAAGGTTAAAAGTATAAATTATTATAAAGTATCTGATTAAGTACATGGACTACTTGGCCGGAAGTCCGCGTCGTTCGCGGATGCCGTTGAGGATATGCTGTTTCAGCTCGGGAACCTTGCCCTTATCCATCTCAGGAACACCCTCAAGACGATATTTCATGCCAAGTTCATCATATTTCTTCTTTCCCATCGTATGGTAAGGAAGGACGTCAAGAGCCTTGAGATGTTTGAGTCCGCCGATAAAGTAGCCCAATTTGTGCAGGTCATCGGGGTTGTCTGTGATGCCTGGTACGACGACATGACGAATCCAGATTTCCACGTTTTGCCTGTCAAGATATTCTGCAAAAGCGAGGATACCTTCGTTGGGCTGCTGTACCAGCTCTTTGTGTTTCTCAGGGTCAATATGTTTGATATCGAGCATCACAAGATCTGTCACTTGACAGAGCTTGTCCAGTTTTGCAAGCCACTCTGGATTGCCGTCGGGCCGATAGGCGATGCCAGAGCTGTCGAGGCAGGTGTGTATGCCGCGCTCATGCGCCAAAGTAAAGAGCTCAAGCAGGAAATCAAGCTGCATCAGCGGTTCGCCGCCTGTCACGGTAATGCCGCCGCCATTGTAAAACGGTTTATTCCGCTCATAGTTTTCCAGGATTTCCTCCGGCTCCATCAGCGTGCCGGCATTCATCTCCCAAGTGTCGGGATTGTGACAGTAAGCACATCTCATAGGACATCCCTGGACAAAGACCACGTAACGGACGCCGGGGCCGTCAACGGTTCCAAATGATTCTAAAGAATGTATTCTTCCTTGCATAGTATCAACCTTTCTTGTATCATAATAATTTGATATACTCATTATACCCTATTTTTTCCAAAGGAGATATATTTTTGGGACACTTTTTTCTTTTTTGACGTCTAATGTATGTAAGAACGATGATCATCTCTTATAGGGGACTGCGGAGAGATGGAGCTTTCCTCACAGTTCCCGGGTTACAATACAAGAATGGGAAAGGAGCAGGGGGACTGGCATGAATAACTTGGTAAAACGCGCCCAGAGAGGGGACGCGGATGCGTTTGCGGAGCTGATGCAGTCACAGATGCAAAATATGTATAAAGCGGCGAGGGCAATTTTGAACAATGACGAGGATATTGCTGACGCTGTGGCGGACACACTCCTTGTGTGCTGGGAAAAGATAGTACAGCTGAAGAAAGTGGAATTTTTTCGGACATGGATGACAAAGATACTGATCAATAAGTGCAACGATATCCTTCGGAAGAAGAAGGAGCTGTATTATGACAATAATCTACAGGAGTTTCCGGAGGAGATACAGGAGTACAATAATGTGGAGTGGCTGGAAGTGATGAACTGTCTGGACGAAAAATACAGGTTAGTGATGATTCTCTACTATGTAAATGGACTGACAGCCGCGCAGATCAGCGAGGCATTGAATATGCCAGCGAGTACAGTTCGGACGAGACTGGCAAGAGGGCGTGAACAGATAGCGGCGGCCTACCAGATTGATGAGAAGCACAATGGGAATCGGAATGTGAGTAAGGCAGCAAACGGAGGTAGAATATGAATAGGGAAAAGGCGATCGAGACATTGCAGAGGGATATTGTGATTCCGGATATTGTCCAGCAGAAGGCGGATCTTGTATTGGAGCAGATTAAGAGAGAAGAGACAGGAAGGAGCGGAAAGAGGATGACATATTCACGAAAGGTGAAGCGGAAGGGGATGTGGATTGCTGTGGCTGCGGCAGTGCTGGTATTAGGGACGGTGGCCTGTGCGGCATATATGCATTGGAGTCGTGGCATGGAGGAGAAATTCAATGTCACACAGGAACAGAAGGTATACCTGGAGGAAAACCAGTTTACTGTGCCAATGAATGACAGTGTTACGCAAGAAGGGGTTACCGTCACAGTACAGCAGAGTATTGTGGATGCCCATTTTGCGTATCTTTCATTCCGGGTAGACGGATATCATGTCGAGGAAGGTGTGCAACCTGATTTTGAATATGTAAACAGGACAGTAGATGGTGCTGGTATCAGCATGTCAGGCGGGGGATTTTTTGACAATCTGCATCGTGATGCCTATGGCAACTTCACATATACAGATGGAACTCCGGCAAAAGAGACTGCAGACGGAAGTGTGATTGCAAAATATGTCAATGACGATGGCAGTATGGAATACATAATGACACTCATGATGAACGAGAAAGATAACAGCCTTATAGGAAAGCCCATGCATATAGAATTTCAAAATCTGGGAACTGTTGCCAAGGCGGCGTTCATGCCAGATATCAATGCGGTATGGGCATTTGATCTCACATTGGAGGGATCAGAGCAAATTAGAAGTATTGCGGTATCACAGCCGGTAGGAGAGAGCGGTGCCACGGTGACAAAAGCGGAGATTTCTCCGATATCACTCTATGTTGAATTTGACTTCCCGCTGCAGAAAGTTCCAATTGATGGCGTAGACCAGGATGGAAATGTCATTCAATCCACAACGTTTGCGGAAGTTCCAAGATTGATAGGAGTGCGTTTAAAGGATGGAACACGGCTTACAGGCATTGTTCAAGGCGGTTCTGACGGCTATGATGACGATGACCATAATACATATCGGGTGTATCGCGGAATAGACCACATCATTAACCCTGCAGAAGTCGATGCATTGTTGTTTGAAAAGGCAGGTGCTGAGACGGATGAAGAGTATTATAATATGCCGGAGGAGAAGCTGTATATAGTGCCACTAAATTAAAAATTTAGTGAATTGCAATGCATGGATTATGGAAATAGTCCGTGCATTTTGCTTTAGGAGACCCAGGTAACCAGCAGGCAGAAAGAGCAGCCAGTACCAATTAAAATCCTTGACTTTGACTCCAAAGACAGCGACATAAATTGAGATAAAAAAGCTATAAATTATGCTAAAGAATCGTTACTGTTCAGACATCCACAAAAGTAGTGGGAATCGAAAAGTAAGCAAAAACATGCAAAAAATGCTTTACAGTTGTGCAAAAAGCAAGTAGAATAAAAGTGATAAGGTTATTTATGGTAGGGTTTTTTCGTACCAGTTTTCAATTGATGGAGGAAGTCATTATGGATAATAATGTCAGATGCGAGATGTCACAATCAGAGAGTTTAATCATGGATTATTTGTGGAAAAATGAAAATGAAAATGGAAAAGGTTTTAGTGAGATAATGGAATATTTGAACGAGGAATTACATAAAAACTGGAAAAAGCAGACAATTAATACATTTATCAGACATTTGGTTGACAAGGGATTGATCACGGTGGATACAAGCCAGAAAAGCAGACGCTACACCGCAGCGTTGACACAGGCACAGTACGCGCGTGGGAAGGCAAATAAAATACTCAATGACAACTATGAAGGATCGGTGGAGACATTTCTGTCGGCACTCTCTGGCGGAAAACAGTTGAGCACCCAGTTATCGAACGAGCTGCGCGAGTTTGTGAAGTAATAGAGTATGGTTTGAATCTTTGTATACGAAATGTTTCGTATTTGTGTAGTGCAAGGCATAGGAGATAAAGGGACAGAAAATGGATAATTTAATCAAGGAGGGCATATGACTGTGACAGTCATATGCCCTCCTTTGTGTTCATATCAATACCTAAATGCTAAGATAAATAAAGTAATGTTAAAAATGTATTGCTATTTCTCTTAAAAAGAAGTAAAATATCTCTGTAAGAGAAACAAAAGAAGTACAAACAGAAAATGGAGGAATTACTAAATGAAGAAAAAACTGGTGCTCTCTTTATTGGTAACAGCAATTTTAGGCAGCAGCATCACAGTATGCGCGGCTCCGCAGTACATGGCTGACGGAGCGATCTTTGATCCGGAGTGGTATCTGGAACAGAATCCTGATGTAGCGGCATGGGAGCCTGGCGCTTCTGCAGACGCACTTTATCAGCATTATACGATACATGGGGCGAAGGAGGGAAGAGCTCCATATGATGCGTTAACGCTTGATATGGCAAGCATACTTCCTTATCAGGGGACGAGTGCAACAGCAGAACAACAGCCGATAGAGACAGAAGAGCCGGATATCCCTGCGGTTGGTCAGGAAGAGACTGTGGCAAGCTCACAGCTGCCGGTAATTTTGATGCGGGATGGAAAGCAGTTGACGGACGAGAATACAATTATGGCTGTGGAGGGAGAAAGCTATGCGCTTGCGTGGCATTACGCAACGAGGTTTTCTTCTGGTATATCATTGAAGGACGATTTAATTGATGTTACATTCCGACGCTTTCCGAAGGACAGTATGGATGCCGTTGCGAAGGAACTGTTGGCTCCCTATACGCTGCCTGGATATGAATGGCGGCAGGTACAGGCAGCATTTGTATTTGATCCCAAAGTAAGGGACTTGATTGTGTCTCCGGAGTTGTATGTTGATGGAAGCTTTAATTGGAACTCTTCTCGGGATATGATGACTATGGAGTTCAGTCACACTACTGAATATCCGGCTCTTCACCAAATAGCGAGTTTTGCAGTGAACTACAATGGTGTGGACTATCAGGGATGTGCATTTTGTGCGACAGGAAATTTTGTAGGTGATGGCAATAAAACTGAAAAGGAACTGTTCATACTCGTTCCAGAGGGCTATTCTGGTAGTATGTCTATTATATTACCAGGATACAGTAGCAGAATCCGCTTTGACTTCTAAAGATGAAAATGGGATTTCCGCCTCTGGTATGAAGTGAGACTGCGCAGGTGCCATGAAAAAAGTATATGGGGTCTGGGTCAGTTGAGGTGCTGTAACAAAAAAAGAAGTTTACAGGAATTATTAATTCCTGTAAACTTCTTTTTTATATGCGATGTTATTTCGCAAGAGTTCTTTGTTTGATAGTTCTAACTAGATTGCCTCATGGAATGTACGAGAGATAACGTCTGCCTGCTGCTCCGGTGTCAACTTGATGAAGTTAACAGCGTATCCAGATACACGGATTGTCAGCTGAGGATAGTTTTCAGGATGCTTCTGAGCATCTAACAGCGTATCTCTGTTGAGTACGTTTACGTTCAGGTGATGTCCACCCTTTGTAGCATAACCATCTAATAAAGAAACTAAGTTATCAACCTGTGATGCATTATCAAGTGCCATAGTCATATACCTCCTATATTTATAAATATTTTTATTCTTTGTCCAATCCTTCGTGAAGCGTCGGCACGCTGCACGCCATGGGATTGCTGGAACAGTCTGTACATCCAAGTGTCTGGACTTCTTTTGTGGAAGCGTCCTCGCTGACATCTACATTGAAATGCCCCACAGGCCCCACAGCCTTCTCACCAGAGAAACCGGCATCAAGCTGTGATACAAGGTCGTCAATCATTGATTTTTCATCCATAAATTACACCTATTCCTCTCTGCTATACGGCAGCTGCAGGAAATCCCACAGCTGTCTTTTTCAGTCTTGGAAACTGAATTGTATTAATTAATTGTTTAAGTCAAGCTCGATATCGCCAGAAAAGACCGAGGGCTTTACTGGCACACGACCTAGTTGTTCAGGTCAAGCTCGATATCGCCAGAAAAGACCGAGGGCTTTACTGGCACACGACCTAGT
>CAMWXE010000112.1 GCA_947178145.1 uncultured Lachnospiraceae bacterium
ACTTAAAGATACCATAAATTCGTGTGAAAGAGTTATTTTTTATTGAGAACTTTCATCTGTCAAGAAGAATTAGAGAAGCGCAAAAAAAGTCTTATATGTTTGCAGGGCTTTATGAGATGAATTTCGCAGATGCAAATATTATCATAATGCCATAATGGAATTTTGGAAACTTTCTATTTTGCGTGGGACATTTTTAGACTTTTAAGCATCTATTGTATGAAAAATGAAATTTGGAACTCTTATTTCACAAATTACTGCATAAAGGAGGGTATGATTGCAAACAAAATGAATAATGAAATCCTTATTCAAAAAGCTAAAATGGGAAATCCTGATGCATTCACAGAATTGATGAGATTGCATATGCAAAATATGTACCGTACAGCAAAAGCAATTTTAATGAATGATGAAGATGTGGCAGATGCCATTCAGGATACACTGCTGATTATTTGGGAGAAATTGAACGAATTAAAGACAAATCAGTATTTTAAAACATGGATGACAAAAATTCTAGTCAATAATTGCTATGGCATTATCAGGCGTAATAGGCGGATTACATATACAGATGAATTGCCTGAAAGGGTTATGGAAGACAATGCCAGCAATATTGAATGGCGGGAGGCATTGTCAGCTATTGATGAAAAATATCGTATCGTGCTTATTCTATTTTATTCCGAAGGTTTTCGTGCAAAAGAAATAGCAAGGATATTGGGGATTACGGACAGCACGGTACGGACAAGGCTTTCCAGGGGACGGGAACAATTAAGGGAATACTATAGCACACAATAGATGTGGACATTTAAGGAGGTAAAGCTGATGCGTAATAGAAATGAAGAAATTTTATATCAGGATTTGGAGATTCCCGAAATTGTATGGCAAAAAGCGAATACGGCTTTTTCACAGATACATATGGTGGAAGAAAAAAAACAGAATCTTGCAAAAAAAGGAAAACTTCGGTCAATATTCCGTATTCCAAAGGCTGCTGCTGTTGCTATTATCTGCTGCTGTATATTTGGAACTACCGTTGCGGCGATGGGGATAATCAGCTTATATCGGCAGCGTATGGAAAATATGGAAGAACAGGAAATAGAGGATTTGTATCAGTTGGCATATGCCGATGAGGCGAACAGTCTGAATCGTCCGTTTACCGCAGAGGAAGGAGAACGTTATCAGGCTCTGACAGAGGAATATGAAAAGAGCGGCCGGTTTCCGGAAGAAACTTTAACTATCATTGCAGATGCAGGGGATTACAGCGGGCAGGGTGTGGCAGTTGCGGCGGATGAAAGAACAATTTATCTTCCCGAAGAAGCGCTGAGCGATGAGGAGCTTTTGGAGATCATCGATTTCAATCACAAAATGACATACAGCATCTATAAAAAGAATCAGGAGCGGATTCTTATGCAGGGCGATTGGGAAAGCCGCATGGTAGCGATGACGGATTCGGAAGTTGATAGGATTTATCTGGCTTACTGCGCGTCAAATTTAGAAACAGGCGGAGGATACAGCAGAGAGCTCAGTCAGGCGGAAAGCCAAAGATACGAAGAACTGAATGAACAGTATGAAAACGAGGGCGTCTATCCGGAGATTGAATTAAACATTATAAAGACAGTGGATGAATATACGGGGAGAGGCGTCGCGTTTTGTGAAGAAAACAGCAAATATTACCTTCCTGATGGGGCGTTATCTGATTTTGATTTTTTGCAGATAATAGATTTTGAACATAAAATTCCTTATTGCTTTGACAGAATAAATTATGAAATAATGATGGGACTCCGGGAAGGTTATCCGGAGGCGGAGTGATAGGAATGCAGTACTTTTTGCATGGACATTTATGAAATAAAATACATTTAAAAGGAGAAAATGATGACAAATAGTTTAAAAAGAAGGTATTCTTTACTGATGGCATTTTTGTTATTGACGATAACACTAACCGGATGCAACAAGCAGGCGGATAATGAAGAGCAAAGTTTTTTGGGAACAGTAGATGAGAATTTAGCAGTTAATAATGGTGAAGTGATTACAGAAAGTAAAGAAAATACGGCAGATAGCCCTTATGGTGATACATCTGATGAATATGCCGGCGAAACAATAACACAGCTCATAGAGGGTTCTGATGGGAGAATAATATCTATTGATGCGCAGGTTTATACAGATGGCATTGATCAGGTGAGCTGTTATAAGTATGTGCCGGAGCCTTTTACAGAGGAAATGCGGAATGCTTTGCTGAAAGAAATGCATCCCGCAGAAACATGGGATGTTATGGAAGCCGCCGTATATAGTTCCGAAAAAGGCGCATGGGAATTTGTGACGCCAATAGGAGAATCCTGGATATATCAGATCATCCATTCCGAGGTAACAAAGGAAGATATTTTAAACCACGAGAACATTACTGCCAATATTTCCTCTGACATAAAACAGGTATTTCCGGTGATTGCCCTAGATTACGACGGCATTGCGATAGAAGATGAACTTCTTGTGGAAATGATAAACACGATCCCTGTGGAAATGGAAACATTAGGTTTGCTTGATATCAGCTCTATAGATCAAGACGGCGAATATGTCTGCAGCTTTATCCATATCTGTGAAACACAGAACGGGCAGGCTTATGCGAAGGCGGTATTCAAAAAAATACTGGATGGGATGCCCGTGACGACATGGCATGATTTCAGTACGGCAACAGCAAAAGGCAGTCCATTTCCGGCAAAAATCTGGGGAAGCCTTTTTTCAGAGGAAGAACTCGGACTAGATAATCCCATTTTATCGGCAAGCGAAGCCGTAGCAGCCATGCAGGAGCAGATTGATCAGGTTCCGATACAAGAAGAACCGCTAGCAATTACCAAAATCAGTCTGGAGTACCTGTCGGTTATTTCTTCTGATGGAGATTTGCTGGTTGTGCCTGTTTGGAGATTTTGGGTGGGCGAAGACGAGAAGGAGCGGAGTTTGAGGAGTGAGGAGGTGATTGCTGTTAATGCTCTAAATGGAGAGTTAATATGGGAAAAACGGGAATCTTTTGTGGAATAGTGCTTTTGCAGTGATTTGTTTCGATTTTGCTAATGTAGGACGGAAAAACATACATATTTATAGTTGCAATTAGGCAAGTAGGAGGGGCTGTCATGAAAAGAAAAGCAATGATACCTATAGGTCTTTAATACTTTCCATTAGCTTGTAATGGAGTCATCGCGACATCAAATAATAGTCCTGATGCAGGAGAAATTGAAAAAGTGAAACAAATGACAGGAGAATCAGCGATAGAGAGCAAAGATCTAAAAATACCACTGGAGAAACGGAAATTGTTGGACAATAATTCGCAATTTACAAATACAAGAAACCCCCTTCTCTGAATGTGCCCTAAATGCCTTGGCAAAAGATGAACCGTTGGAATGTGCAAGGCTTTATCTTGAGGGAAATATGCAGATGTGGGTGGATACGGAAGATTCTTTGGAACTGTGGTAAGAATCTTTAGGGCTGGAAAACCAGCCCTACCGGCCACCGTGTCGTGACCACCTATCTGTATCAGGGCAGACGGGAGGAAAAGACAATCAAAATCCCGGAATTGGAATCAGGCACTCCCTTTCCGCATGATGAAATCATCAGCATTCATTCAGAAGAACCAACCTTAGAGGATATGTTTATCCAGTATACAGGAAGGGGGCTGTCCTGATGAAAAATTTCTACTCCCTATTCAAAAAAGACTGTCAGATGATGATAGCCGGAAAATTCATCTTTGTTGCTTTTCAGCTTTCCTTGCAGAGTACATTTCTTATGTTGTTACTGATTAGTCTGTCAGCTTTTGTAGCTGCATTGATTGGGTTGTTTATCAGTAAATTTTCCGAGAACCTTATGGTAGGTGTGGTTTATATTAAGGTAGTAATGATTGTATTTATGGCAGTACCATTATTATCCTATCTGCTGGGGGCAAATGGTTTGGTTTTAATACTTTGTTATTTTGTGCCACCCAATGCAACTTTTGAGGGGGTTATGAATTTAGCAAACAGTACTGATATCTGTTTTGCAATAAATACATGTGTTTGCAAATGATAATTTGTGGAAATGAAAATGTGGCAATATTGTCTGCCATATGTTAAAATATATGAAAATGTGGTTTATGTTGTTCAAGGCTGCCATGAGGTGGGGATAATAGGAGAGATAGGTATGAATATGCCAAAAATATATGAAAATTTTAGGAGATGATTCTATTTCCTGTTGTACTTATAACCATCGCCTAAAGGTGATATAATCATATCTACAATTGATATGGAGTTGTATTCATTGTCTTACAATGGGAGAGTAAACTGTGTAGATATCGCAGGGATCGTGTAGATGGTTATTCATTTTGTACATTTTTGTTTTGCGCTGGCAGGGGGGAGGTTTTCATGGGGCGTTTTTTAAATAAGGGAAATGGAAAATTTGCGGAACTTGCTGCATCAAAATATTTTGTTGATAAGACCGAGTTGATCAATAAACTGTTGGAAAAAGATGGAACGGAAAAGTTTATCTGTAACAGCAGGGCGCGCAGGTTCGGAAAATCTGTAACAGCTGATATGCTTGTTGCGTATTTCAGCAGAGGAGCGGATTCCAGACAACTGTTTGAGCCTCTGAAATGCGAAAAGACTGAGTTGTTTATGAGGAATATGAATCAGTATGATACGATTTTTATGGACATTCAGGCGCAGTTTGGGGCGGCAAGGGAGCGGAGTGTAAATCCGATTCAATACGTTAGGCAATGTGTAATAAAAGAATTACAGAAGGAACATCCAGAAATTGTTTCAGAAGATGACACGATGGCAGATGCCTTGGCAAATATCTATAATGATACCGAAAATCAGTTTGTTGTTATTTTCGACGAGTGGGATTATCCGATCAGGGAGCTTGACGAGGACTGCAAGGAGAGAACAGACTATATTGAGTTTCTGCGCGGACTGTTCAAAAACAGTGATGCGAAAGAATATATCCGTCTGGCATACCTTACAGGAATCATGCCTGTAGTTCGGACAAAGGAACAGTCTGCTGTCAATAATTTCATGGAATATACCATGACAAATCCTATGGATTTAGCGCAGGATATCGGTTTTACGGAAGGGGAAGTCCAGTTTCTTTGTGAAAAATTTGGCATTGACTTTGACCAAATGAAGGAATGGTATAATGGATATAACCTTAATGGTATTGCAATGTATAACCCACTGTCAGTCGTGAGGGCGATTTCAGCGAAGCGGTTTCAACAGTACTGGACGACGACAGGTACGTATGGGGATATTGACGATCTGATCAATAAGAATTTTGATGGTCTTCGGGAAGATCTCATTAAAATGCTTTCTGGGAACAGAATACTGATCAATGTATCAAACGGCAAAAATGATCTGCAGTCGTTTAAAAATAAGAGCGAAGTGATTACGGCATTGATACACTTGGGATATTTTGCTTATGATGCAGATACAAGGGAAGCATATGTGCCGAACAAGGAGATTCAGGAAGTCTTCTATCAATATATGGAAGACAATGAGAATGATAACCTGTCGCGGTTCATGCGGGTTTCCGAGAAGATACTGAATACTGTGACGGAGGGTGATTCTGAGCAGACCGCAAAGCTGATACAAAGCGTGCACAACGACTTTACGTCCAGTATTGAATACAACGACGAAAATTCGCTGTCCTGTACAATTATGATTGCGCTGATAGCGGCATTTACGTATTATCACCAGCCCATTCGTGAATTTCCATGTGGCAAGGGATTTGCTGATATCGTATACCTGCCATTGCAAAACCACCCAAATCGTCCGGTAATCGTTGTTGAATTAAAATGGGACAAAAGTGCTAACGCAGCAATCTCTCAGATTAAGGAAAGACAATATCCGGAGTCGCTCCGAGGATATGCGGGAGATATTTTATTGGCAGGGATTGATTACGACAAAAAGACCAAAGAACATGTATGTGAGATTGAAAGTTTTAGCTCATTTGAATAAGTTTATTTTGAATTATAATTGATATAGCCCGATGGAAAATCAGTATTATTTCATCGGATTATTTGTTGAAGTTATTGCGTAGAGTATTGTTTAATTAAGATATCTGTCATTTGGTATTTCTGATAGTGAAGCGGAAGGTTATTTATAAAAATTTGATTAGAGTGAAAGGCATCTTTTATAAGGTGCCTTCTGCAAATTATAAGCGATATGATTATGAGAATATATTATAAATCGTATACCATTCGCTTATCGAACAAAAGAAGAAAGTGGAGAAGAACCGGATTTTGACTGATGAAGAGCTGACGCAGTTCATTATCTTGCCGTTAGCTTACCACACAAAAAGCAGGTGAAAGTCCGCGAGACAGTGGAGCTGGCAGTAATGGCAGTCGTACAAGCTTTAAGGTTCCCTCGTGAATATCGCCTTTGGCCTCTGCGTAAGTTCTTTCACATCTTTCGTGGTTTTGCCATAGGTATAATTTCGTTCGGAGTCGCGAAAGTACACAAATTCGATTCCGCGGATTATCTTCTTACCCCAAGTTCCTTCTCCATTTTTTCTTTTCATAGTGCAAGCTCCTTTCTAATGTTACCCGAATTACTACCCCAATTGCTACCCCAATTTAGTTGTCATTTGATGTTAAAAGCAGGTAAAACAGGTCACTAATTGGTACTTCCCCCAAAAACGCAAAAATACCGCAGAACCCTTTGATTCTGCGGTATTTCCCACTGTTTAGTTCAATCGGAGTGACAAGATTCGAACTTGCGGCCTCCACCTCCCTAAGGTGGCGCTCTAGCCAAACTGAGCCACACCCCGATTTTGATATGTATATCTACACAACACATATTATTATATAGAGATTGCAATCTAATGTCAAGATAAAAACAAAAAAATAATAAATTGAGAAAATTTACATATTCTATTGACAATTGTCTGACAATTTAGTATATTATCTATAGATTCGTGATAATTTGATCGCGAATGAGCATTTTATATGCGACATTCGAAAGAATGTTTTCACTTAACTCTTTTTCAATTAGTAATCCTTTGAAAAAAGCTTTTTCATGACAGTATCCTCCCAACTTTTGCTGCCGGAAGAAGCTTTTTTTATTGTTGTTTAAATTGCGGGGGTAAAGATGGTAGTATTTATTAAAAAAGGGTGTAAATAAGAGTAGAAAAGCAGTATACTATATATTGGGAATTGTGCTATGTTTACGTGGGTGAACTGTTAGGCACTTAACAATAAAAACTTGCGCAAAATGGCAAACTTTTGGTTCGGGCTTGTCCAGGTTGGGAAATAGCATAAGTCCTTGCCACAGGTTATTTCTGAACAGTTTCTAAGAAAAGGGAGGAATTTATGGATAGGGCACTAATTGTAGGTATGAATATCACAACAAATACAAATGGAATCAGCAAACAGGAAAGCTTTGACCATGCTATGGATGAGATGGTAAGTCTGGTAAAAGCGTGCGATATGGAGCCAGTAGGGCGTATTGAGCAGAATATGGAGTCGGCTAATACTGCGACATACATTGGGGCCGGTAAGGTTCGGGAAGTTTGTGAGATGGTCAGAGCGCTTGAGGCAGATATTGTCGTGTTCGATAACGGATTGTCACCCATACAGCTCAGAAATCTCAGCAGAGAGCTTAATTGTCCGGTTATGGACAGGACATCCCTGATTTTGGAAATTTTTTCTGCGCGGGCCAGAACAAGGGAGGCAAAGCTTCAGGTTGAGGTTGCAAGACTGCAGTATATGCTTCCGAGACTGGTAGGGCTGCATGATGCCCTGTCAAGACAGGGTGGAGCCAGCGGGGCCATGAGCAATAAGGGAGCGGGTGAGAAGAAACTTGAGTTGGACAGGCGGAGGCTGGAACAAAGGCTGACGAGTATGAGGCGGGATCTGGAGAAAATTGTGGGTGAGCGGGAGACACAGCGCAAAAAGAGAGCGGAGTCGGGAATTCCTAGAGTTGCGCTGGTCGGGTATACCAATGCGGGAAAATCCACAATCATGAATGCCATGCTTGCAGCATATGTTGGTGATGAGGAAAAGACTGTATATGAAGAGGATATGCTCTTTGCAACACTCGACACGACAGTCAGAAGGATCACACCACCAGATCGAAATGCATTTTTGCTGTCCGATACAGTAGGTTTCATTTCCAATCTTCCGCATAACCTTGTGAAGGCATTTCGTTCAACCTTGGAGGAAGTCAGGGAGGCAGATCTGTTGATTCAGGTTGTAGACTACTCTGATGAAAACTATTTGGAGCATATTAAAGTGACAGAGGATACTCTAAAAGGGCTCGATGCGGCAAAGGTTCCGATGATTTATGTGTTCAACAAGGCGGACCTGTGCGGGATGGGGGAATTTGCGGCGGTGCAGGGGGACAATAAGCTGTATATGTCTGCAAAATCGCGGAATGGTATCGACGCACTTCTGACACTCATCACAGGAAAATTATCAGAGCGATACAGAGACTGTGAGTTTGTCATTCCGTATAAAAGAGGTGATATTGTATCGTATCTCAATGACAATGCTGTGGTGCATAAGACGGAGTATCGTGAGGACGGGGTATACATGGAGGCGAATGTGAGTTGTATTGATGCAGCGCGTTATGGGCAGTTTTCGTTTTCGCAGGGAGTTTCTTTAAAACAATAGGTATCGTTTTCCAGAAAATGGCTTTGAACTTTGGCAAATGTTCACAATTTATTTATATTTTTATAACAATAAAATGATATTATGTATAATGAGTATCAGATAATGACATTTGCTGGAGGGAAAAACATGGAAAAAACAGAAGAAAAGACGAATAGTAAAGCAAAAATGCACAAAATTATATTTGCAGTCGGTGTGATGGGTGTTATAATGATTAATATGGCATCATGGAAAAGTGTAACATTCAGTGACTGGTATATTAAAAATATTTTCCCTGTCTGGCTGAATACATACGCCCGTCTCACGAGCAAAGTGCCGTTTAGCGTCGGCGAGATTATGTTGATTCTGGCAGTAACAATTACATTGTTTGGAATAGGATTCTGGCTATGCAATCTGATACGCAGGAAAAGATATAAAAGAGCAGTCAGGTGTTTTGGAAAATTTTATGCATGGACGACATTGATTGTGTGCTATGTGATGACACTGAACTGCTTTATCCTGTATCACAGTTCCAGTTTTTCCGAAAAATATATGATAAGCAAAACAGGGGCGGATATGATGGTTGCGAGCATTTCTGACCCGGCAATGGCACAGGTACATATAGAAAACAATATAACGGCAAATGAAAAGACTTATACAAAGAAAGAACTGGCAGTTCTGAGGGATTATATCGTTGAAAAGTGCAATGAATTGGAGCATGTGATTCCTCACGATGACAGCGGTGCTGCATATTATGACGGTGATTTGGTGGAAGCCTCAAGACAGGCAATGATAAAGCTTGGCGAAGAATACGACCAGCTTTCCGGGTTTTATGTCACACCGAAATATTTGAGTTTTTCTGAATTTTTCAGTCAGCAGTACATAATGGGCTATTATTTCCCGTTTTCCATGGAGGCAAATATCAATTCGTTGATGTATATTACCAATGTGGCGCCGACGATTTGCCATGAGCTTGCGCATACAAAGGGATTTATTTATGAAGATGATGCCAACATGATAGGATATTTGGCATGCATCAATTCAGACGATCCGTTTCTGCAGTATTGTGGTTATCTCAGTGTGCTGGGTTATGTAAACAATGATTTCCGTGATTCGATTGGGAATAATAAGGATGTCTATATGAAACATGTGCGAATCAGTGATGGAGTGGCAAAGGACGATATTTTCCTGGCGCAGGAAACGTGGCAGGCCGTTGAACAGACAGCGGTTGTGAAGACTTCTACAGTAAAGAAGGTTTCTGATACGCTCATGGATACGACACTGAAATTGAACGGTGTCGAGGAGGGAATGCTTCAATATAATAATGTGGTAGGTTTATTGCTGATGTATTATGACGGAGTATTGTATTGATTTTCGTCGTGCGGGAAATATATGTAAAAGTTTTTCAGCACGACAAATTTGCGCGGATGCCTGCATTCGCAGGGGTTAATATGGAGGACTCTATGGGAGATATCATCTCATACGTATACGAATTTGGGGGCTTTACCTTTACGGAAAAGCCCTTTTGTGAAATTGACGGACTTGTTTTTTCCCATCTTTCCTATTTCATTTTTGATGGGATTGTTCCTGGGATTGACGACAATAAGCCGGCTGTCGCGCTGTGCGATGTGGCACAGAAGATGGATTGGAAGAATTTCATATCCGTAAAGTGGGAGCTGGACAAAAACAGAGAGCTTTTTTACAAGACTGCTTTCTCACGCAGATACAGGAACGCAAAAGCAAATTATCTGGCGGAAGAGATGGATGCCGACGAAGGTACACAGTTTTGCGCGGTGACATTTCTGTTGGGAAATGGGGATACATTTATATCCTTTCGGGGAACAGATGATGCACTGATTGGATGGAAAGAGGATTTTTACATGGCGTACCGTACCCCTGTGGGCGCCCAGCTGAGAAGTACAGAGTATGTGAACAGAGTGGCAAAGCTTCTTGCCAGAAAGCGTAGTCTCAGATTTTACCTAGGAGGCCATTCCAAGGGTGGCAATCTGGCGGTGTATGCAGCAATGACCTGTGATGAAAATATCAAGCACAGAATTGGCAGAATATACAATATGGACGGACCGGGATTTCGACCGGATTTTATGGCAAAGCTTGACTATGATGGCATCAAGGACAAGGTAGTAAAGATTGTTCCAGACGAGTCGTTTGTCGGCATGCTGATGGAGCAGAAAGAGGACTATGAACTGATCAGGAGTACAGAGATCGGCGTGCAGCAGCATGTCTGCTTTTCGTGGTGTGTCGAGGGAGACCATTTCGAGCGCTCTGAGGCGCAGCAGCCAAAGCGCAAGGAGTTGTATGACCGCATCAACAAATGGATCCTGGCACTGGAGATCGAACAGGTGGGGGATTTTATCGACAGTCTCTTTAAGATGATAGAGGTCACAGAGGCAAAGACACTGACAGACCTCAAGAATGTAAAAGGCGGAGAGGTTGCTAAAAAGCTTCACACGATCATGCAGGAGTATTCGGGAATGAATGATGAGACGAAGCAGATTTTTTGGGAGATTAGCGTTTTCATGGTGGAAGTGCTTGCGCGGGACAGGCAGGAGCGTATGCGGCGCTGGAAGGCTGTTGACAAGATTCGGCAGAGAATGGAGCATTAGGAGATGTAACTACTTTCATAAAAATGATGAAAGTTTATGAAAAAAGACTGGAAAAGTATTCCGAATATAGTTGACTTTCTGCCAGGAACGATATAAAATACAAAATGTAAGCACTTACAAAAAACAAGTAACAAAGCAGTGATTGAAAAATTGATAGGAGAAAGTGACATGGAATTATTGAATGCGGCAAAGACCGGAAAAAAAGAGAGACCAATTAAGGTACTTCAGTTTGGCGAAGGCAACTTCTTACGTGCATTTGTTGATTATTTTATTGATATCGCAAATGAACAGGGCAAATTCGATGGAGATATTGTTTTGGTAAAGCCCATCGACGGCGCGGGAATCCTCAATATGTTTCACGATCAGGACTGCCAGTACACAGTATGCTTAAGAGGCATGGTAGACGGCGAGCCTAAGGTGATCAAGAGGGTTGTGACAAGTGTTGCAGATGTGGTAGATGCTTACGATGAATATGGAAAGTACAGCGAGTATGCAAAATTGGACACGCTGAGATATATTGTGTCAAACACAACAGAGGCCGGTATTGTATTTGATGATTCTGACAAATTTGAGTCAGAGCCTCCCAAGACTTATCCGGGCAAGCTCTGCAAATTCCTTTATACAAGATATAAACACTTTAATGGGGCAGCGGACAAGGGGCTAGTGATGCTTCCGGTAGAGCTGATCGATGACAACGGCATTCATTTAAAGGAGTGCGTTGTCAGGTTTGCGAAGCTCTGGAATCTGGAAGACGGTTTCCTGACATGGCTTGATGAGGCATGCGTATTTACATCGACGCTGGTTGACCGTATCGTTACAGGATATCCGAGAGATGATGCGGAGGAGCTTTGGAAGGAGTTCGGCTATCGCGATAATATCGTTGTCACAGCGGAGCCGTTTGGCCTATGGGTAATCGAGAGCGCAAAGGATATCAGCAAGGAGTTCCCGCTTCCCGATGCAGGATGCCCGGTTATCTTTACAGACAATCAGAAGCCGTATAAGCAGAGAAAGGTTCGTATTCTGAACGGAGCACATACGTCTTTTGTACTTGCCTCTTATCTTGCAGGAAATGACTACGTGAGAGAGTCCATGGAGGACGAGCTGATCGGTGATTTCATGCACAGGACAATTTACGACGAAGTGATTCCGACGCTTGATCTGCCCAAACAGGATCTGCTTGATTTTGCGGAGGCAGTGGACGGCAGATTTAAGAATCCGTACATAAAGCATGCTTTGCTTGCCATTTCGTTGAATTCTGTATCCAAGTGGAGAGCAAGGTGCATGCCGTCCCTGCTTGGATATGTGGAGCGAAAAGGTGAGCTTCCGAAGCATCTGACATTCTCAATTGCAGCGCTGATGGCGTTCTATACAGGAAGTGAGATTCGCGAGAAGGCGCTGATCGGACACAGGGATGGACAGGAGTACAATATCGTGGACGACATGGCAGTGCTCGAGTTCTTTGCAGCAAACAGCGCAAAGACTTCCGCGGAGTTTGTGCAGGCATATCTTGGCAACACGGATTTCCACGGACAGGATCTGACACAGGTTGCCGGGCTTGCCGATGCAGTGACAGGCTATCTGGAAGATATCAGGACGCTTGGAATGAGAAAAGCAATCGAGAAGAACTTTTCATAGATATAGATTAAAAAGGATATAGATATGGCAAATTTTATTAAAATCAATGAAAATGACAATGTGGCTGTGGCGCTGGAAGCAATTCCGGCGGACACCACAGTGAACGTGGGCGGCGTTGATGTGACAACCACGATGGAAATTCCGGCGGGACATAAGTTTGCGCTTGTGGATATCGCTGAGGGGACGCCGGTGATCAAATATGGTTTCCGCATCGGAAATGCTACAGCGGCAGTAAAAAAGGGCGAATGGATTCACACACACAACTTAAAGACTGGCCTGGGAGATTTGCTGGACTACAGTTATGAGCCGGATTTCGCTGAGGAAAAGTTTACCGAGGATGTCACTTTTATGGGATACAGCCGCGAGAATGGCAAGGTCGGTGTCAGAAATGAGATCTGGATTATTCCAACGGTCGGATGTGTCAACAACGTGGCGAGCAAGATTGCAGAGCTCTCCAAGGGGCTTGTGCGGGAGAATATCGAGGCAGTATGTGCTTTTCCGCATCCGTATGGATGTTCACAGATGGGAGATGATCAGGAACACACCAGGCAGATTCTTGCCAATCTGATCAACCATCCGAATGCGGGCGGCGTGCTGGTGCTGGGACTTGGCTGTGAGAACAGCAATATTGATGTGTTAAAGGGATACATGGGCGAGATCAATTCTGACCGGGTGAAATTCCTTGTGGCGCAGGAGAGTGACGACGAGATCGCCGAGGGCGTTGAGATTGTGAAAGGATTAGCCGATTACGCGTCACAGTTCCATCGCGAGCCAATCAGTGTCTCCAGGCTTGTCATCGGCATGAAGTGCGGCGGCAGCGACGGATTTTCTGGAATTACGGCAAATCCTACGGTTGGACGTTTTTCCGATATACTGATCAGCAAGAAAGGGACAACCATCCTCACAGAGGTTCCGGAGATGTTTGGAGCGGAGACGATTCTGATGAACCGCTG
>CAMWXE010000113.1 GCA_947178145.1 uncultured Lachnospiraceae bacterium
TCTATGACAGGCAACCAGGGTAATTATAGGTCGGTACAAAAGGGCAGCAACAACATTCCCTCCGTTTCCTTGAATATGATTTTCTTTCCCTGCTCTGTGGCAGATGCGATTTCCGCCGCCATCCCTTCGGTGGCTTCCCCGAACACCCACACCTCATCGCAGAGGGCGAGCAGCTCCATCCCCATAGCGATGCCGAGCCGCCGCTCTTCCTCTATCCCCTCATTCAAGAACTGCGGGAATAAGAGGTGCGGCGCAATGGGCAGGTACCCTTCCTCACACGCCATGCGGCTGTAGGCAGCCGCCCTTCTCGCATTCCCTTCCATGTCGCCGCGGAAGGGGCTGCAGATAAAAACCTTCTTACGCATCAGCGCCTCCATCCTTTCTTCATTTTTCTGTCATGCGCCGCTTTCGTGGCTTCATAGGCTTCCACTTCCTTCTCGATCTGCATCAGCTTGGTGGCGAGGCTTTTCGCCACGATGCTGATCGCCTGCAGGATGCCGATGAGCTCCTGTGATTTTTCCATAGGCTCCGTTCCCTCCTTCCCTGCCGTTTTGGAAGGCTCCGAAATATACCCTCCTACCTTTCGTAATGACACTTTTTCTGTTTTCGGTGGGCTAAAATGAAATTTTTTTGAGAACCGTTCGACACATCACGCTAAAAATGTCAAACGAATTTTATCTCTGCCGAATAAGGTCATTTGTTGTCAATTTCAAAACCATGCTCCATGAAAAAATTCCGCAGTTTGGATAATATTCTCCGTTTATGGTCAGAGAGCGTTCTGGGGTTCTGCTTTTTCATATCCGCATAATCAGCAAGAGACATTTCCTCCCCGAACACCTTCATGGCAAGCTCCCTCTCTTCTGGCAGGAGGGAATCCATCGCATCCGCAAGCACACCGAGCAGCAGCTTTTTCTCCACCAGCTCGTCCATGCCCGGCAGTTCCATATCCGGGATACCCACTTCCTCCGAGGCATTATCCTTCCACGCCTCATATGATTCTTCCGTATAGCCGTTCTGCTCCATCGCTTCCCGGTTCCTCTGTTCTCTTTTCCGTTGGCTCCACCACGGCCTGTAATATCTCTGGTATTCCTCTTCCGTAACATTCCGTGTGAATTCTTCATTTCCTGACTTGATTGTGATTTTCCTAAAAGACATAAAGCGTTCCTTCCTTTACGCCTTCGTAAAGTTAGGAACGCTTTAAATTTAGATGTGGGACTGGCTTTGAAAAAAGGCAAAAAATGGCCCTGAGAAAGCTCTTTGTAAGAAATCTAAAATAATTCACTAGCTTTACTCCGGCCATTCGTGACTCGACACAATGCGGTCCCACTCGCTCGGTACATATTCAGTTATCCGGCATGGCAGACCTGCCAAGCCGCACAATGGAAATTTCCAGAAATTACCATTGATAACTTTAGTATGACCACAAAAGAAACGCTTTAATCTATAAAAGTAAAAATAGCAGGATACCTTCCTGCCATTCTTTCCTGCTATGTATATTTATCTTTTTCCACTCGGTTTCCAGTACACCTTTACTACCCTGCCGCAGTTAGGACATTTCAGCGACACGATGATCCAGCCGGAACCTGTCTCCCCAATATCACAGGCCCGTTTCTTGCACCGTCTCTCCGGGCATTTCATTTTCCGGATAATACCACCTCCTCCATGCCAAAAGTGTGAAATTACCTATTGATATCTCCCAATGAACGCCTCCCCCCTTCAAACTGCACTGACATGCAATAAGGGAACCAGACATGCGAAGGTTACGCCCTGTTTGATTCCCTTTTATCTTTTGTTACACTATTTATAAAACTTCAACAATATGAATTTGCCATGCCTGAAACTCCTGTAAGGCTTCAGGAATTACCAGTCCGCACTGCCGCAATGCAGCCCCGGTAATCTTTTCTCCATTTTTATATCCATAGGGTAAATTTCTTACAAACCTCCCCCTTATTTCCTCCGGCAAATCTGCTATATCCTCCATATTCAAGTGCAGCTGATAATACGCTTCCTCATTTAGTCCCTGTACTTTGACAATGACAGGAGCCGCATTTCCTTTCACATGGTGATATACTGCACTTACCAGCGCTTCTCTTCCTTCCGGCTCTGCCATTTCCCATACGGTACATTGCCTATCCGAAGGAGCCATCAACCGATAATATTCACCATACTGAATCAAATCATAATACTCTTTGAACCTGCTGATCTGCTGCCGCACCTTTACTTTCTCTTCTTCAGACAATTTAGTAACATCCAGTTCATAACCAAAGGTTCCTGCCATAGCTACACAGCTTCTGGTTGAAAAAGGCGTAGTGCGTCCAGTCTGGTGGTTGGGCACTGCCGATACATGGGCTCCCATTGTAGATACCGGATAGCCAAAAGATGTTCCATACTGAATCTCAAGCCTTGCAATGGCATCTGAATTATCACTGCACCATATTTGAGGAGTGTAATACAGCATACCTGCATCAAAACGCCCACCTCCTCCACTGCATCCTTCAAATAAAATATGGGGAAACTTCATAGTCAGTGTCTCTAATGCACGGTAGAGACCTAACACATATCGGTGGGCGAATTCACCCTGACTCTGCACAGCGAGCGCCGTACTGTATTTATCACAAATGCTCCTGTTAAAATCCCACTTTACATAGCTGATTGGCGTTTCTTCAAAAATAGCAGACAACCGTCCTATAATATAATCCTGTACGTCCTTTCTGGAAAAATCGAGAATCAATTGATTTCTGCTAAGATCAGGTTTTCTTCCTGGTATCATAACTGCCCAATCAGGATGCTCCCGGTACAAATCGCTATCCTCTGAGATACACTCCGGCTCAAACCAAAGGCCAAACTGCATTCCGCATTCCACAATCCTCTTTGCCAGTTCTTTCAAAGTACATCCAAGTTTCTTTTCATTAGGGAACCAGTCCCCTAGCCCGGAATTATCATCATCACGCTTTCCGAACCAGCCGTCATCAAGTACAAAAAGCTCTACTCCCAATTCTGCTGCATTCTTTGCTATTGTTACTAACTGTTCCCCTGTAAAATTGAAATAAGTAGCTTCCCAATTGTTAATAAGTACAGGGCGGCGTTTCTCTTTCCATTCTCCACGACAGATATTCTGCCGTATGGTCCTATGCAAGTTTCTGCTAAGAGTACCAAATCCCTCTGCGCTGTAAGTCATCATGACTTCCGGTGTATCAAACTGCTCACCCGGCTGTAGATTCCATGCAAAATTATCTGGATGGATGCCGCAGATCAACCGAGTCTGATCTATCTGGTCTTTTTCAGCCTCCATTAAAAATTCCCCACTGTAAAGGAATGAAAATCCATAACATCCTCCCTTTTCTTCATCCGTATTCTTATTGCTGATAACGGTAAATGGATTGTAATGATGGCTGGAAGTACCACGCACACTGCCTATGGAGTGAATACCATGACTGAGTTCGCTTCTCTGTACATTTCTTTCCATAACATGGCCGCCGTAAAACGTTATCCATTCATACTCGCCGTGTGTCCAGTCCAGATTCATACTGGCCGCCTTCTGCAGAATAATTTCCTTTTCTCCCCGGTTGACAATCTTTACGGCACGGGTGATAATATCATTCTCCGTGAGCACCCCGTACAGCAGATGCACATCCACCTTTGAAACCGGATCTTCCAAAACAACCTCAAGTGTATCTGCTTCCATTTCCTCCGCATACAGAGCAGGCAACCCCTGAATAACGTATTTTCCTTTATTGATCTGATAGCCCTTATAGCGGAGCGCCGCTGCAAAGCTTCCGTCTGCATTCTGTATTTTCAATGCGCTGATCCGGTAATCCCCCGTACCATAACAGCTATATTCCTGCGGCAGAGTATCTAAGGAATACTCTTTCTGATCTCTTCCCCTCTCATACGGATTACCAGAAAATCCTCTGCCTCTCATGGAAATAGCATAAGATTTATCGCTGTCATCCGTCCGTTTTCCATAATATACATGAAGCAAGGTTCCAAGACTGTCCGCTTTCATTTGATATGTTGTATTTTTTGTGTGCAAAGTAAAAAGCCTCTTCTCCGCATCTATTACAATCGACATAACCATTCTCCTCCATACATTTTATTAATTTATATGGCAGTCTCTGCCAGTTAAAATAGCTACATACCCTCAAACATCTTGGAAGGAATTAACTGTTTATCAAAGTAACCACCAGTTCCCTAGTGGTCACTTCAACATAACACTTAACCTTTCACACTGCCAAGGACAAGCCCTTTTGTAAAATACTTTTGCAGGAACGGATATACCAACATAATAGGCAACGCTCCTAAAAATAACTGCGCCGCACGTCCTGTCCTGACATTCATCATAGACAACAATGCTTTGATATCGTAAGTAGAATCCCCCCGCAGAAGGCTTTCAAAGTTTACAAGCAAAGACTGCAGATAAGTCTGCAAAGGATAGTTCGACGGATTACTCATATACAACATACCGTTAAACCACTCATTCCAGTGTCCTACCATACAAAACAATCCAACCGTGGCAAGCGCTGGTTTTAACAGGGGTACAATAATCGTAGTCAGAGTCTGGAAAGGACTTGCACCATCAAGAGATGCTGCTTCCTCAAGTTCCTCCGGCAACTCACGTATAAAATTCATTAGGATAACCATATTGGAAACCGGAAGGGCTCCGGGCAGGATCAACGCCCATATGGTATCCTTCAATCCCAATCCCGATACCAGCAAATATGTGGGGATCATACCTCCGCCTATAAGCATTGTAATCACAAAAAACACCACATAAAATCTTCTGCCTGCCAGCACTCCTTTGGGCCTTGACAGCGGGTAAGCCGTCAAGACCATCAAAATCAGATTTAACAGTGTTCCTTTCACTGTCCTTTCTATTGAAACAGCCAATGCACGGAAGAAACTGCCATCCTCAAGAATATATTTATAAGAGGCAAGTGTAAAATCAACCGGTATAAATCCTACTTTTCCTGCCGCCACCGCTGTGCTGCCACTGAAGGAAACCGCAAGAAGGTTGATAAACGGAAGGACGCATGTCACACATGCAATTCCCAAAACAATAACCAACACGACATCAAAAACTCCATATTTTTTCGTTTCCATCCTTATCCCTCCTAGAATATTTTGTATCCGGCAAGTTTATCTGCCATGTAATAGGAAACGCATACCAGAATGCACGATACCAAAGATTTAAACAGGCCTACGGCCGCACCAATGGAATACTGTGCCTGCTGGATACCAAGGCGGTACACGTAAGTATCGATAATATCACCTGTTGAATATACTACGGGAGAATACAGGTTGAATACCTGATCAAAGCCTGCATTCAATACACCGCCCAATGCCAGTACTAGCATTAATACGATTGTTGGCTTTAAAAGTGGGATAGTTATGTAACGTATCCTCTGCCACCGGGTAGCCCCGTCCAATGTCGCTGATTCATACAACCCCGGATCAATTCCAGTAAGGGCTGCCAGATATACAATGGTGCCATATCCGAATCCTTTCCATACATCACTGATAATCATAGTCCATGGGAATACCTTAGCACTCCCGAGAAACGGAATTGCATCAATTCCCAGCTTTCCGAGCAGGATATTGATAGCACCATCCGAACCCAGCAGATCCATCATAACACCTGCCAGAATAACCCATGACAGAAAATTGGGGATATAGATAAGGGTCTGATAGGTTCTTTTTAACTTATTTGATCTCATTTCATTGAGCAGTACTGCAAAAGTGACCGGAACTATAATTCCCAGAATCAGCTTAAATACTGCTATGTATAAGGTGTTCCAGATAGTCCTGACAAAATTCGGCTGGTTAAACAGGAACCTAAAATTCTCTAAACCCACCCACGGAGAAGCAAAACCCAATCCCGGATTATAATCCTCAAACGCTATGATTAACCCATATAACGGGATATAGCAGAAGATAAAAGTGATGATAACCCCAGGCAGCAACATCAAGTGATATTGTGCCTGATTTTTAAGTTTCGTCTTATTCAATTTATTCTTGATTGACATTTTTCTCCCTCCTTCTATTAATTGTTTCCGTATGTTTCATTCATCTCGGCTGTTGCCATTTCGCCGCCTGCTTTCCACCACTGCTCTACCAACGTATCGAAATAATCAATATCTTCAACACCGATGATGATCTTGGTGAAACCTTCCACCAGAATGTCATTTAAGGTAGAACCGGAACTTTGCAACGTGGGTGTATCCATCCCCCACTTGGCATCTTTCACATAAATTCCGTTATCCAAATATTCTTTCGCAATGCCATATGCCGATTTATCATTTCCCTGTTGGAGCCAATCGCCCACACCATCGGGGTCCTGCTCTGTCAGCCATGCAACACAACTGTTATATTTTGATGCGTCTTTTCCCAATTCCGTCACATCTACATCCAAGCCTTTCGCCAGTGCATCCTTTACTCTTGTATACTGGTTATAATCAGTCATAGGATTGATTACTGTCAATGGACGGACACAGTTTGGATAGTTATTATCATAAAGGGAACTGATAAACTCCAAATCTTCGTTTCCTGCCGCATCATCCATCATGTAGCACCAGAAATTAATCAGCTTCAATACACCTTCCGGATTTTTACAGTTATTGCTGACTACAATGTACCCGATGTTTCCGAATCCAACGCTTCCTTTGACCTCTGTCCCATTAGCTGAGGGAATCGGATAAGGCTCAAAGATTGCTTCCGGACCAAGATTTTCTACAATCTGGGGACCAGGATTGTAACCAAACCACTGTGCAAAGGGAATTACGCCAACATTACCATTAATCGCGTCCTGAAACATTTTATCCTGATTGGTAGTGGTAAAATCAGGATTGATGATCCCTTCCTCATACCACTTTGCATAGGTTTCAATCACTTCTTTCATCTCTGGCTGAACGGAACCATAACCAAGCGTCCCATCCTCCTGTTCTACCCAGATACCAGGATGGGCACCAAAAGCAACAGCCAGACGGTTCATATTATCCAGATTCTGCATCTCTCCCATGGCATATCCGCCGAAATTCTCTTTAAACGCTTTTGCAATGGCAAGCACATCATCCATAGTCTGCGGGTCTGCCAGTCCAAGTTCATCCTTCCAATCCTTTCTGATCCACACATAATTGAACTTGTCAATATTGCCATAACTGAGCTGAGGAATGCCATACAGCCTTCCGCCAAGGCATCCTGTCTCATAGGTATCATGTTCTGCTTCAAAGTATCCTTTCAGGGTATCTGATGCATAGGTATCAAAAATATCTGTCAAATCCATAATCAAACCGGATTTTTCCAGCGATGCAAGCTGTGAAGCATTTACATAACAAAAATCGGGTAAATCCCTGTCAGCAATCGCCAGATTTAATTTAGTACCATAATCATTGCTTATCCACATATTTGTAAGCTTAATGTTAAATCTGTCCTTGAATGCCCGATACCATGGATTATCATCATAGGTATCTCCATTCTGAAAACTCGTTCCTGAGTTTTCCTCCATGACCGTTGTCAAGACCAGTTCCTGCTCATAGGGATCCCATAAGCCTTCTGGAACCGGAACTGCTTCTTTTGCACTGCCACCTCCTCCACTGTCTACTGCTCCTGCCCCTCTGCCCACAAATCCCGGAAGGCACAGTATCAAAATTGCAGCAAGTACCAGTGCTATTACTTTTTTGTTCCACATCTCCATTTCCTCCTGTTTAATTTATAATTTGATTCTTTTATTAAACCCTGTTTCACTCTGCCCCAACCCTTACCATATGATGGAAAGTACTGTTTTTGAGGAATTTTCTGGGAGCGGCACGGAATACAAGTTTTCCTTTTTTTGTATCTTCCCTGTGACATCATCGGCATTCACCAGCACTCTTCCAGGTTCTCTTTCAGATATCCATCCTATCTGTCCTGATTCCCTGACAACTATAGTCTGTACATCATCATTTTCCTGAATGCTTTCAACTGCCGTAAATCCTGCATATTTATCCAATAATCCTATGCAGGAACCAGTTTTTTTCTTCGGAAGCATCACAAACCACGCAAAACCTTCTGCCTCTAAAATCCCCTCATAGCTTTCATTTCTGTTTAGAGTAAATATCTTTTTTCCAAAAAAGTCATAAACCCAATATGTATCCGACACCTCAATATCCGGTATGTCCTTAGGGCTGAAAGTATAAGGCTGCCTCTGCCCGGTCAGATTATATGCTGCGATTCCTCCGCCTTTGCCGCACTGCCCCCATGATGCAACATTATGTAATTTCAAAACCCCGCTTTCCAATGGATTAGAAAAAATGCAGTCCTCTGTAGGTTTTGCCGCACGGTCCATCATGAGAATTCTGCCATCCTCATACATCAGCGGTTTTAACACTTCCAGATTGGTCTTTCCAATCTGATCACTGAAATATACCGGTCCTCCACTGATAGCCCGCAGCAGACTATGCTTTACACAATCCTCATGCTCAGTCCAAAACATATCCCAGTCACAGCAATACAGTTCATTATGATACACCGCATTATATGCGTTCTGCAAAAGATGCTCTGCGAAGCCATTTTCTTTGTTCGGCATAAAATCGTCACTGTTTCTTGAAACGGCGGAAGTGGGCCTTGCCAGAATGTTTTCCATTGCCATCCCCATACAGTTGATGATCGCACCATCCATGTATGACGCACCGCTTTCCAAAGCCTGATTCATTCCTCTTGCCGCTTCGCTGACCGGCAGGCTGTTTTCAAAGTAATACGGGACTGCGCTCTGACCGTCCACCTTCACAAAATCGACCTCTTCTTGCCTTAATTTTTCATACCAGTCCCTGTAAAACCGTTCTCCAGTATGCGGACTTGGAATAATCTTTCCATTTACTGTTCTGTAGAGATACGGATATTCTTTAAAATCCAAGTTGCTATTCTTCAAAATACCGCCCCAATAACCACCAAGTGCATGCCAGACGCCAAACCATCTGATACTCCCTTTCGTCTTAATATCCCTTATCATATTTTTAAATCCATTCGGGAATTTCTCTTGATCAGGAGCAAAATCATAAAGCAGTTCATCCTGTACGGAAAGCCATCCGTCATCAATGATCATCCATCTTACCGGAACATTTTTTCCCATCAGTTCCTGTGCCTTCTGACGGATTTTTTCTTCCGATACCTCTCTATAGAATGCATCCCAGCTACACCACCCCAGAAACTGAAACATTTCCGGAATCCTGCGCTTTTCCCTCACACGTATTCCTTTGTATTCGGCTAACCATACAAAAGCCCTATGTACTGCCTCTGTCAGCGTAGGACCTTCCGCCAGTAAATACAACGGCTCCGCCATTTCTTTCTGACCGCCTGAATATGCCGTCATCTCCAGACAGATTTCCGTTTCCGTTCCGCTCACCATATAGGCTTTGAATTCCTTGCCTACCATTGGCACGAAACAGGCAAACCGATTTCTATATTTGAAAAAAGCCACCTGCGTGAAATCAGGTATCTCCTGAAAACCACTGACAAAAGCAGGTCTGGTCCACCACTCATTAAAAAGATACATTGCCGTAATCTTCTCCGGACATTCTGCCATCGGAATGTAAACTCTGATTGGTTTTTCCATTCTTATATTAAAGTTTTCCCTGCAAGATTCATTTTTCATGCTCAGCCGGATTTCTCCATATTGGCATTCATCCACTAAACTTTCCTCCACCTCAATACGAATACCCTCATTTTCATATATCCCTGTATCCGATGAAATCTCTGCATTTATCCTTTTTTCCTTTTGACATTGAACCTGGCATCTAAAATTTTTCTTTTTTGTCATACCTACTACCCCATTCACTCTTTTTAAAACACACGCATAATTCTATAGTTGACATCATCACAAAAAGTAATTTCTTGCTCACATCCTTCTATTTTTATTTTCTTCTATGATTGATTTTATAACATTTTTCTAAAATTTTATATGGTAAGAATATGTATTGGATGGTAAATTATTGTCTTTATGGAATATCTATGATAAGATATAAGAAATTAACTAAAGAAATTCTGAAAGGAGACGCTGGACATGGCACGGTCCAATCATTCCATTGGTTTTTATTTTTCTTCTGATTTGCCCTTTTTAACATTAGCAGGCGTAGGGCTCCACTATATTGATTCTCATGAATACTCTTGGAACAATCGAAACCGGGAGCAGAAACTATGCCTGATTCAATACTGTATTGATGGGGAAGGTACTCTTGAACTGGATGGAATCCACTATCCCATCCTTCCCGGAGATGCTTTCGTCATCGACATTCCCGGTGAAAACCATTATTACCTGCCTTCTCATTCTTCATATTGGGAAGTCCTTTATCTGGAATTTTCCAAAGAATGTCTCCCTTTAATGCGGAAAATTTACCGGTTCAAAGGACCTGTTGTACATCTCTCCAAAGAATCGGGTCTGGTAGACCAGATGATGTCAATTTACGAAAGTGCTGTAAAAAATGAATTAAAAACTTTTTTTGAGAATACAAAAACAGCTTACAACTTATGGATGGATTTTACTTTGTATGCCCTCACCTGCTCTGACAATGAAATTTCAAAAATAGATCATGCCAAAGCCTATATTGATCAAAACTATTACATGGAAGACCTTAATCTGGATTTGGTGGCAGAACACGCCGGAATTTCAAAATATTATATGTGTAAAGAATTTCATAAAAAATACGGCACTTCGCCCGGGAAATACTTAAAGGAACTTCGTATTTCTCAAGCCTGCCGTTTACTGACCGTAAACTCTGATTATACGATTCAGGATATTGCCCGTATGGTTGGCTACTCTAATAACAATTATTTTGGAAAAGTATTTAAAGCTTCAAAAGGAATCACTCCTGATCAATTCAGAAAGCAATCCACTCAGTACGATTTCGTGCGAGCAGTTTATGAAACACCAGAGCAAATATATATACCGGAGCTCCAAAACATTGATGCGTAAAATTATGCCTCACTTGCCGGGTACAGTCTGGAATAGCCATTCCAGGCAAACACTGCTTTTTCCGATTCATCACCATAGACTTGATCTACCTCACAGATATGCAAGTAATGGTCTCCTGTTTCATGGTATTCTTTCAGTCTGCACTGGATCGCAACACGGCTATATTTGGGTATTTTAATTGCGCTGCCGTCTACTTCCGCAAGTTCAATCCCAAACTTAGCCACCTTATCAGTGCTGCGTCCGGTTGTACTACCACAACCCATAACAGCCTCTGCAATTTCTGCACCGGGAACGGTAACGATCACCCTTCTGCTTTCACGAACCTGTTCCCCACTGTAAGAAGTCTTTGCCATGACAAAGGCAATCATATTAGGATTAAATGAAAGATATGTCCACCATGACACAGTAGCAAGATTTGCCTGTCCGATTTCAGGGAATGAGCTTTTAAATTTGTCCACCCTATGGGGTACATTATAATTGTACGGGGGTTTTGCCAAAAGGTTTCACTTTCGCCAAATTGTATCCGACTTTCGCCAAAAGGTTTAAACTTTTTGGCAAAAGAACCCCAGAACAAAAGTTCGTACTCTTCCGAATGTAAAATTGCCCCTAAAAACACAAGATAAAAATGTAAATTTCAGACCTATGTACTGCCAAGAATGCCGTATTTTCGGGCTTTGTGAGGTTTCCGCAACTTTATCCACCGAAAACTGAGACACCTCTGGGTGCTAGGGTTATCGCTCTCAAATCTTATCGTAAAACCTTGCACCCAGAAGACCACCGTGCCTTTTCAAGCAATTCTGTCATTCACAAAGTAGTCTGATTATAGTAATCTAAATGTGTTGGAAATTCATTTTCTTTAGGAAAGAGCCACAATCTTGTAGATAAAATATTCTGTTGATTTCCTGGCATACTGGTATTACCGTATTATGAAAAGGGATAAGAATGTTCTCGTAATCTGTTTCTGTCAATAGTTTATTGCTACTATCACAATGAACAATCCATTCTTCTACTGTTTTGCAATCCATAATATTGGCATCAATAGCCTGCACTCTCCCATAAATTGAAACAAATTCCTCATAGTATGTACAAATATTCCCTATTGCCATTTGCGAATATATCTGATACAAATGGTTGCAATAGAAAAGAAGGTCTGCATATGGATGATTTAAAGGCGCATTTTGTGTACTCAGAATTTGCTTTAATTTCTTTGAATACCTTTCAAAAGCTTCAATTTTTTGTATCATTCTATTTGAGTTAAAATCTTTTGATAAATCTATTTCTTTTGGTTCTGATAACTTAAAACATTCTTTAAGATAGGGATCGTATTCATTTTCGATACTAATGTTTCTTGCAGGAAGAGCTAAATTGCCTATGTAGAGATCTCGTTGTGCAGGATTTGAAGAAGCGCCTTGGTAACTAACCCCATCAAATTTGCTATTTTTCTGTAACCATTGCATCAATAATTGCGGAAATGTATATTCTTCTTGGCATCTTGCTTCATTGTCTGTGGATTTCTCCTCGACGCTAATATGGCAAGCCGCACGTAACGGAAAACTTAGCAGATACTGCGTAACAGCTTCTAATCTCTCCTTTTTTTCATCACTATTTTTTGCGTAATCGTACCTGGAAAGATAGTAGCTACCGTTTCTACCCAAATGCAATACGTTTAGTTCTTTTTGCAATTCATATATACAATAAGTGAATTTACTTGGCATACCACATTCAATCCATGCGGCCTTAACCATCTCATAATCATGTGGTTTTAACCCCTGATAGAATGATAAATATAGACATGGACCATTAGGGATACTAAATCTCCCCGCCGAGGCATATTCACGAAATGTGAATGGTATATGAAATATATCCTTTCGCTCATAGGATTCTATCTTTGGACGGATTCGAGCCATTATGCTTCCTTTATAAAAAGTTGCTACTCTAAGTGCATCTTGATTAACTAAAAACCACATGAGATCGTCAAATTTTTCTAATTTTGTGGCTTGATTGTCTTGACTATCTAATTTCAGAATATCCAAAATCATCGCACATTCTTTGCTGATTATCGACGTATTCTTACTTAACAGATTATAATAAAACTCTGATGGAAAATCGTCTGGGTAATCACTAGCTACTATCTCCTTTAATTCAAGATAAAACTCTTTCAAAAATTTTCCTAAGCAATCTTTTATGGATTGATTCTTGCGAAAAATTGGCAAACTGTATTTTTTTATAATATCATGCACATTCATAATTGCTTTACTGCTCATAACTTGTTCGCGACTCCTTTCACTAATTTCAACTGTATTACCAAACTTCTTTTATTCCTCTCATCTCCAACATAAACAGCCTCTTTTTTGTCCTGTTCTCATAATTCAGCGACAATTCATAATGACTTATCCTTAATTATTAACTTATAACCGTTTTTCATCAACGACACGATTAACCATATTATCTTACCCTCCTGATTTTGATTTGCTGAAAAACACTAACATCAAAATTATACCTCAATCCTTCACAAATTTCACTCTTTATCACAAACCACTTTACCTCTTTTTTCCTGCGTAATCGGTTCATTTTCCTTTTTACCATTTTTGCCATACTACTGTTTTTACTATTTTTCTGTATATTATCACGGAAACTCCACCTTATCACGAAAACTCCGGGTAATTTCCGTGTTTGTATCCTATCCCCATATTTCAACAACATTTTCAGGCAAAGAAATACGTCCTTCGGCTAAAATCCGCAATATCCAATCTCTTTTTACCTTTTCCCGACATACAATTCCGGAAACCCCTGACTTTTGCCGAAAGGTATACTTTTGCCAAAAT
>CAMWXE010000114.1 GCA_947178145.1 uncultured Lachnospiraceae bacterium
TTTAAAATGACATGTCCACAATTCTGTATTTTTCACCAGTTTTATGTGGATTAAACTTTTTTAAATTTCATCATTATGCTCAAATCTGGCGTGGGTGTGAAACAATGTCATTAACTTAAGGAACTTGACTAACAAATTGTACTCAAAAATGCCTAATAAATCATTGTGTTTATCCACCAATCTCGGTTATTAAGAGCTTAAGTAAATGACATTGGGTGTGAAAAGTAACAGAAAAAGAGGAACAAGTCGGATAATCGCTAAAAAATGCTTGCGGCGCTTTGGAGATTGTGGTATATTAAACATAAAGAAGGACATCTGCGCTAACGGATGTCCAACAGGAGTTACCGATAGACGGTTAGCCCGATTAAATGATTATGACAAAAATAGTCGCCTCACTTTAGCGGAGCAGGGCGGCTATTTCTGTGTCTTGTTACTATCCTTACCGATAGAGTATCCTATTCCGAAGCAGGTCAAGCCAAAGCTCAACACTGCCATAAGTCCTAAAATATCCATTGGCTCAGCCCTCCTTTCTCCAGATTCCCCTGCGGGTTTCTATGTAATCGGAGGGTCACAGTCCCTCCGGAGAGGGCTAACCGCCTACCATCTTGGTATTCCCAAATAAATACTACCATAATTCGACAGGAAGTTCAATCTAATTTTTCACTATCCACTGTACGATATTCTGACAATAAGAAAGAAACGGGCAAGCCGTAGCAAGCTGTACGGTGAAAACCCATTTCTTACTGTCAATAATAAACCATTTCTTCCATCCTGCCAATCCCCGATTTTGATTTTTCAGAATACCGCCATTGGCATTTTTAATGCAATGGGGGAACCAAACTAAAGAGTATATATCAGATCGTGCAGCACTACTTCCTCCGCCCTGCTCCTGATATTGTTCATTTTTGGAGCCAACAGAGCCAGTCATCGGATTTAAGCTGCTCCGTCACTCCCTCTTTCTTTGCCATCTGCCTACAAGCCTGTCCATCATCTTATTACATTCTTCATCAATTTCCGCAAGATGCTTCCATAAAGTTTCCGATAAAAGCATATGCGAATAAATGCCCCTGTGATTTTCTTCTAAAAAACACTTCCTCATCCGCCCATACTTTCTGATATGGTATTCCGTTGTATCCGAAAGTTTGAGGTCGGGAATCAGATAGTCGCCTTCCCAATGGTATGTAATCTCCATATACAACCACCTTTCTTTGTGTTAAACTGTTTACAGATACGAATAAAAGAATTATCACCTTCTCCCTTTACCACAACATCTGCAAGTTTCCATTCACCACAAATGAGCCAGCCGCATATGTTGTATTTTAGCAGATGCGCATTTCCGCTAAAATACAGCATTTTACGGAAATGTTTACATCTACAGTTCACAGCATATCACATCGGGGAAGTCGGCAACAGGCGTGTCAGGTTTCCGCCCGCTATATCACTGTCAGTATGCCCAGCGATTTCAACAGCAGAATCACCAAAAGCACCGGTGCGATATACCGGATCATCGCGATATACAGATGCTTTCTGCCAAATTTGCTGCCGGATTTCTCCACTTCGTCGATGACAGTCTTTGGTTTGAGCACCCATCCAATCAAAACACACGTTCCAATTGCTACCAGCGGCATCAGGAAATTATTGCTGATATAATCCATAATATCCAAAATCTGTGCAACAGCCCCGTTTGGCAGCTGAATCTCAAAATACAGCCTGTTATACCCGAGACACACGATCACGCCGCCGACGAGGGCAATGCCAGTCTCGACTGCAGCAGCCTTTGTGCGCGTCATGTGAAACTTGTCCATAAAGCTGGACACCACCGCCTCCATGACAGATACAGCACTCGTCAGCGCAGCAAACAATACCATTGCGAAGAACAGACAGCCTACCAGATTGCCGATTCTTCCCATCGATGCAAATACTTTCGGCAGCGATACAAACATCAGACTCGGTCCCGACGCAGCCATACCCTCTCTGCCCATGAAAGTGTATACAGCCGGAATAATCATGACGCCCGCCAGAAATGCAACCGCTGTGTCAAACAATTCGATCTGGTTGATGGATTTGACCAGATTGGCATCATCCCTGACATAAGAGCCATACGCTACCATAATTCCCATCGCGACACTGAGGCTGAAAAACAACTGCCCCATCGCATCCAGCAATACCGTAAAAAATCCCTTCACCGTCATTCCGCTCAGATCCGGAATCACATAGATACGAAAGCCCTCCATGCCCGTCCGCGTCACACCGGACGCATCCTGATAATGTATCGTCAGGGAAAAAACTGCAATTCCCACAACCAGCAGCAGCAAAATCGGCATCAGTATCTTTGAGGACGACTCGATTCCCTTGTTGATTCCCCGGAATATGATAAATGCCACCATAAACATAAATACGGCCATCAGCACAATCGGCTGCCATGAGCCCGTAATAAAGCCTGTAAAATAACCGTCCTCTGCGGCCGCAGTACCACCGCCTGTCAAATATGCAAGAAAATATTTGACCACCCATCCGCCGATCACACAGTAATACGGCAGGATAATGACTGGCACGAGACACGCAAGCACGCCAAGAAAGCCCCACTTAGGCTGCAACCTGCCATACGCTGTCAGCGGGCTCTGCTTTGTCTTTCTCCCTATGGCAATCTCCGTCGTCAGCAGTGTGAATCCGAATGTGAGCGCCAGAATCAGGTAAATCACCAGATACAGGCCGCCGCCATCCTTTGCCGCCAGATACGGGAAACGCCATATATTCCCTAACCCGACCGCACTTCCCGCCGCTGTCAGTACAAACCCGATTGAACCTGAAAATGAATTTCTATTTTTTTCTTTTTTCATACTAAAATATGGGCATCCCCATCCCCTTTCTGTTATTCCTCATCAAATCGATACGGATATCCCAATTTCCGCATAAAATCAGCCATTTGCCAGTCCTCATATCCAAACTCATCCTCTTCATAGGCCTTTTCTTCCATCGTTTCCTCTGACCAATGCACAAGGTACTTTTCAATGGAAGCCTTCTCTACCTGAAAATACTTTGCAATCATTTCCGCATTTCCTTTTGATTCCTGTATCACATCCTCCGACTCTTCCTCAAAATAATCTGGCACTGGATTAAACTGGTCAATGAGTTCCCCATTATCATATAACCAATACCCCCAATAATCTCCATCATATATGTATAAAAGCAAAACTGCTTTCCCATACTCCCCAGACAGCGCTTTTGCAAGAGAATCATAACCAATGCAGTCCGAATTGAACAAAATACTTACACCATTGGCATTCTCTATGTATTGACATTCATCCGGAATTAAATCCGAAATTATCATAGCATCTTCTGTGGAATCTCCTTTCTCCAGCTCGTCAAATGAGCTGGAATATTTCTCCGCAACGGCCGTTACCGCAGCCCTTGCATCTGCTTCCCTGCACCCTGGCATGATCGCTGCCTGCAAAAATAATCCCATCCTCTTTCCTCCGTATTCTATCAATTCCTGCCCGTCCATTACAAACAATGTAAATCTGACAACACAGTTGTTATCAGTATACTATCTGACACACCATATGTAAATCATTTTTTCCGTTCAGACAGACAAAATCAGAAGCTCAGGTTACTTTTCACGGGTCAGGAATGCGCTGAACTGCGCATTCCGTGAGAACATGATCCAGGAGTGAAAATTTTGCTTCGCAAAATGGGCGATTTTTGCGAAGCAAAACTCTAAATATCGCCCCGAATCGTTACTATGAGCGGCTTCCAAGCCGTGAATAGTAACAAGCTCAGTTGCGAACCACGTGTCCGGGAAAGCAGCGGAAATCGTATGCCAAAAGTTTTAAATGTACAACTCATTCTCTTTTCTAGTTGAACAGGCTTTTTTCATCACTAATGCGGCAACCGAAACCATAGCGCCATTTACTTTGCGGGCAGATTGGGGACATTTTACAACACACCGCATACACGAAATACACTTTTTACTGTCTGTACCCCTTAAATTATCCTTACTGATTGCCTGCGCCGGGCATTTTTCAGCACATAATCCGCAATTCGTGCATTGATTGTCTGCCTTTGGCACCAATCCTGCTCCGCCTGCCTTCTTATATGGATCGTTTCCCGGAATTTGTGGTGCGGAAAGTTCAGACGCACTGCTGTTTATTTTCTCTATTATTTTTTTTGCAAAGTTTTGTAATTCCTGTTTATCTTTGGTGTCAGGTCTTCCTGCAGCATACTGGTGCATGATTGAATGTTCCGCAATTGCAGCAACTGCGGCAATTACTTTGAAACCGCTTTTTTCCGCGATATTGTTCAACTCAATCAACGTATCCTCATATGCCCGATTCCCATATACGCAAACGATAACACACTGTGCCTGACTGCCGCGAATTTGGGAAATTCTTTGAGCTGCAAGAGCTGGAACACGGCCACCATAAGAGGGAACTGCAATCACTGTAATATCCTCTTTTTTCATACTAAGCGCAGTATAATCGGTTTTTGCATTGGTCAAATCAATTTCGTTGACTGGCATTCCCCACGCCTTTGTTATAATATCCGTAACTTTCTTCGTTCCTCCAGTCGGACTGAAAATAATCTGTGAAACATTCATATGTAAGCCTCCTGTAATTTTTAAATTTACACCATTATAGCAGGCACAAGGTGTCGTGTCAAGATTTACAGCAGGATGTTTTTATGATACAATAAATTGTATCCCGCAGGCTGATGATACAATACATTATGGGAGGAGAACTGCTATGCATATCAGTACAAAATGTTCCGTCGCCATTCATTGTCTTATTTTTATTTATGAATATGGAGAAAAGAAAAAAGTAACCAGTGAACTTTTATCATTATCTACCGGCAGTAATTCCGTTACCATCCGAAATATTTTAAGTTCATTGAAAAAAGATGGTGTAATATCTGTCAAATTTGGAACAGGTGGCGCAACGCTTAACTGTCCATTGGACGAAATAACCGTATATCGCATCTGCAAAGCGATTGAACCAAACTTCCTGGCAAAATTGTTTGGTGTTCATTCATTGCCCTCGCCACTCTGTCCGATAGGAAAAAATATTCATAATGTATTAAATTGTTCTTACCGAAAAATTCAAGATGATTTATGTGATAGTTTAAAAAGCATAACAATGAACGACCTTGTCTCTGATTATCATTCTTTCAGGCAAGATGCTGATTGATATTTTGATATTAGACAGTACTGCACAACTACAGTACTGGAGCGTGTTTGAAAAATGCTTTCTGCCAGATGATGGCAGGAATGATTTTTCAAACACGCTCCAGCATAACAAACTAAGGAACTGTCAATAAATAACTTTTAAATAGTGCGCCGGATTTTTCTTCGAGAGTGCCGCTCAAAAATCAGGCGCATAGCAGGCTATGTAACTGATTTTTGAGTGGTGCTATTGGAGAAAAAGACAAGCAATATTAAAAGTTATTTTTGGACAGTTCCTAATTATGATACTTTAACAGGAATTCATTTGACACTGCTTTAAAAGACCTGCTCCCATCTTTCGAGCGAAGTACCAGCCCTTCCCGCATACCGCCGTCCACAACCGATTTTCCAGATGCAATCTGCAAAAGTTCCTCCACCGTATCCGGCAGGAGAAAGTTTTCATCAAGAATCGGAACCCACGGAATCCCATACTCTTTCATGATATCCGCCGACTCCCTTGAACCCAGGCGCCCCCGGTCGGAGAAAACCAGATTAAATCCCACAAAATCACGTCCTTTTAACGAATACTCGCGTTTCTGCACTCCTTCCCCATAGGTCTCGCCTTGCAGCGCCACCCATTCCAGACCGTACTTGTCAGCAATCTTTTTCAGTGTCTCCTCAAAATGATATTTTACGGCCATCTCCGTGTACACATTGATATCATAATATGATTTCTTGTCCGGCTTGTCGAACACGACATTTCTGGAACAGATGTAGAACTGATATCTGTTCTTTCCTGTCTTTCTCAATGTCGCAGTCGTTGAGGTGCCATCAATCTTCTCCGTCGCAATCCACTCCGATTTGTCCTCCAATACCCATGGAATATTCTGAATGCGCTCCTCGTCGGTCTTGGATACCCACGACGGCCACGCAGACTTTTTGTCGTTCTTTTTTCCAAATAGCAAAAAAAGAAGCTTCTTTCCCCAGTCACGGTTGTAAATCCACCTGACTGCCGCCATCTGAAATAGCTTTGGGTGACGGCTTGCCATCTTTTTATATTGATCCACGGATGAGGATTTCCGCGCATTGTCCTCCTCGACTGCGTAAGTGACTCCCAGCTTCTCTGTCAGGAAATCCCCCAATTTTAAGGACTCCCTATCCCAGCCAAAATCCTCCGCAGACATGAGCAGTCCCTGTGATATCACGGTCCCTTTAAAATACTTCTGCGTCTTGATCTTATAGTGCTTTGGCTCCAGAAAAAGAAACGGTTCCCTCTCCGGCACTTTGGAGTCAATCTCAAAATAGATTGCAAGATCCCCAGGCACAAACTGACCTTTGTGAACCATGATCCGCCAGCCGCCAACCTGCGCCACCTCCACACGGTCTGCGCCATCAATGGCACAAATCCCGTCAATTCTCACCACATATGCCAGCTCCCTCTGGCCTTTTTTATTTAACATAATACTCCCCCCGATGATTGTGTTTCTTATCTATTTCTAAGATATCACATCTGGAAGAGCCTGTCATTTAACTTGTAGTATACACCTTTCCGCTACCTTTGATTATAATCCATATCTACCCAATAATCAAAACCTCTGCCATCACCAACTGTGACAACACTCCCCGTCCTGACATCCAAAAACTGACCTGTACACTCATCTGCCTCCTCATTCGCAAACATCTGTGAATCCTCATACACCCAAATATCAGTCTCTCTGCCAATGTCAAACATAGCCTGATAACAGTTTTCTCCCAGCCACTGTGTAGGGTAAATATATCGCTCCAGCAACCGTGTCATCAGCCACAGTACTCGCCGTTATCTCTATAAACCATCCAGAACACCTTACTATTTACAATATCCACAATAAAACACACAAAAAACTCCAACTGTGATATACTATAATTCAACACAACATCACCAAGGAGGTTTTTATGGATATCACACCAGTCTATGAACTCAGAACACGGCTCCGCGCAGCGGCTATTGCCGGAACAAACCTGCTTTCGGAGGACTTTCGTCTGAAAAAGGCGATGGAGAATTTTGCGCCGCTTTCCTCCGCATCGCCCGTATTTGCAAAAATATATGAACTGACAGGAACTCTCTTACAGAACGGTTCACCCAGGGAACTGCTCGACACGATAACGCTCGTGGATTCCGTGATCACAACCCTGGGAACAGTTGAATCTGCAGGCGGACTTGAACCGCTCGATCTCTCAGAAAGTCCTGCAGAAATCGTAAACGCACCACATTCAGCGCTATCCGTTGTAATCAGTGCACTTACAGGCGCAAAGGGCGGAAATCTCAACGCGCCCCCGGAAATATTTCGTGACTACAGAGTCATGCCCTGTCTGAAGACCGCTTTGGGAATGTCAGCAGGCCTGGCAGACACTGCCGTCGTCATTCTTAAAAACATGGGACAAGCAATTCTGCCCATGCTGAAAAAGGATTTCGATCCCAAAGGGAAAAAAGAAATGCAGCGCCGGCTCCACATCATAGAGTCAATCGGCGGAAAGGCCGAAAACGCTTTCTATCTTGAACATCTCCAGGATTCCGAAAAAGAGCTGCGCAGACTGCTGATCTATGCCCTGCGCCTTGACGAGAACAATATCGGGCTGCTGACCGAATTGACACAAACCGAAAAAGGCAGGATGAGAGACGCCGCATTTTGCGCGCTGGGCTCTATGGAAAACGAACAATGCCGCATCTGCTTTGAGGAATGTGCCGAAAAAGAGCCCGCATATCTTTTGAACCTGATGCGCAATATTACCACAACCTGGTCAGGCCGCCTCACAGCACAGCTCATCAACAAAATTCTGGACGAAGAAAACATTACGTTCTCTCAGCTTCCAAAGGCAAAACTGAAGACAAAGATTGACAGCGATTCTATTTCTGCCGCAATGTACGGCAAATGCGGCGCCGAAATTGAGCAGCTCTATCGGAAATTTCGCCCTGAACATAATATGATGTTTCTTCACCTGCACCTTGGCAATTCCATTGTCGCAACCCGGGACGAAAATTTGAGAAAGCTTGCTATAGAACTCAACCACACTTCCAAAACAAAAGGGAAATACTTCTATGCGGAGCTCATTGCACGGCTTCTGGGAAACGAGGACTGCTCCGAGTGGCTTGAAACGCAGTTGAAAGCTTCCATCCATGGAAAAAACAGCGCCGAACTGCACAATGACCTGTTCACTGTGCTGCGGTTTATCCGGTTTAAAGACGACGGTTACTATCTCTCCCAGCTTCATGATGACTGGATCACTGACAACGTGATTGAAGTCAATGCTGAAATCAATCAGCCAGTCAAGACGACAATTACCGATCTGCTGATCAAATATGACAAGAGCTTTTCAGATACCGTTTTGTCGCACTGGATCGATCCCAATGATAAGGAATACTGCCAGAAACTAGGCGCTTATTTTTGCCAAAAATGTGTACACTCTGACCGCCCTGAAATTCAACTGCGTTACATCGGGAAATGCGGATTAAAAAACGTTCCGGGCCTTGCACTCGATTATTGCAAAAATCATGTAAAAAACAAATACTATTCCCTCGGAATAAAGGACTTTGTGCTAAGCTGTCCCGGAGACAATGACTACAGGCTCGCCGAAGCGCAGTCCATTATCGATTATGCAAGGCTGGAAAAAACCAGCTGGTTTGATGTCGACGATTTTGAGACCTGGGTGAAAAAGGAATTGCGTTAGATACCCATAGTTGCTTTTTATTTTAGGAATTGACTATCCGCAAGCACTTTGATAATGTACTTGTACAATAATTGCGCAGGTATGAGCGGGGGATTATTTCCCCGCTCATACCTGCAGCGCATTATAAACAATGGTTATTTCTCCACACTCATCCAGCAGCCTTCCGCTCCGAGGCCATCTTCCGGCGGAATTAAGATATTCCGCTCAATCAAAGTTTCGACTACATTGTCAAGCACCGGACCATTTGCCAGCCTGTTAAAGAATTTCCACTCGTCAAGCAGATACTCCGGCACAGTCCTGCGAATCATATCAGCAATTTTCCCAGCAACCTTTTCGGCTTCTGCATTGAAGCATCCATCATTCAGCTCTCTGCTCAATGAAAACAGCCTCTCCTGGTCCTTTATATCACTGACAAGAATCTTCGTGTAAAGCCTCTCATCCTCACGATACAGATAACCGCAATCAATGGCTTTTGCCGCATGTTCCTTCTCACTTTCCGAAAGACGATTCAGCTCCAGCCCGTCAATTGCGCGCAAGGCCAACTGAATCTGGGGATCTGTCGCAATATTTAAGCCACAATGAAAATGCCCTCTAATTCGTGTAATATAAATATTTTCCAAATGAATTCTCGTATATCCACACACATTTTCTGCGCCGACACCATCCCAGCCTCCTCCATAGATTTTTCCGTTATCAACATACCCAAACACGCTAAACGGGCGCGCGATTTCTCCGGCATCAGCAAAATACTTGTCTCTCAGGATTCTTTCAACACTCTCCGAGAATACATACGATATCGTAAAGATCTGCTGCCACAAGATCAGATTCAGATCAACCTTTTTGTTCAGATAGGGAAAGGCCAGATACGCTTCCTTGTTTTTCTCAATAAAATCACAGATTTTATCACATATATTAGGAAGCTGCTCCAAATAGAGCTCTTGAGCTTTGGCAATCGTCTCCCGGTCAAGCAAAATGAAATTGATGGCAAATTTCCCATTGTCCAGTTTCCTGAGAAGCCCATATTTACCGTTTTCCCCTGCAGTAAGAATCTCCAGCTCCTCCTCCACATACACCGTCGGCACATTTAATTCGCCCGCAATCTCACTCGCGCTCATCGGCTTTTTATGACAGAGCCAGATAATATGCTTTGAGAGTTGTCTCGTACAGACGTTTCGCGGATCACTCCAACTGGGATCTCCACTTCCCCATATGACATATTCAATCTTATCAAGCGCTATCGGTCTGTTATTTATTTCATTCATCTCATCTACCTCACTTCTGACTTTTTTCCTCGCTGAAAACAATCTCTGACGAATGGCGGTCTCGCTTGTATTCTGAAGTTTTGCAATCTCCGCGGTTGACAATCCGTCTATGTAGAACAGAATCATGACCTCGCGGTATGCCTTTGTCAGAAAAGCAATCCGGCGATACACTGCATCGAGCAGCTCATCGCTGTCATCGTCCCGCTCCGGCTCTGCAATCAGAGAAAAAGCCGCATCTGCATTTCCCTCATAGAACACAGCAAAATGACGCTTCCTGCGCTCCAGGAAATCCGCATACACATTGCGCGCGATTCTCCATATAAATGGATAAAGCTTGTCAATACTGCCATCCGTGTGAGCCGCCTTTACCAGTTCAAAGATGATATCAGAACACAGCTCCTGCGCCTCGTAGCTGTCATTTGTTCTGGCATAGCAAAATCCAAAAAGCTTTTCCAGCAGCTCATCATTCATTACTTTCAACAATTCGTTTTTTATCATTCTGTTACTCCCAGTGTGTCTGAAACACACCCTGACATTGATCAATGTTTCGGAAACAGGATTATGAATTCCTGTTTCTTACCTGTATAGTCCGTGTGCGAGGTAAAATGTTAGGTACTTTATAAAAATTTTTATCTTCATTTTAAAATAATTTGCAGCTCTTTTCAATCTTTGAGCAGATTATCCCTTTACAGCTCCCTGCTTGTCACAATATGTAAACCGGACTCTTCCCATAATGCCACAGGCAGCATAAAACGGAGAGGCGAAGAGTTACTGACCACAATAATCAGACACAATCTGGATTGCTATTTCCTTTGCCCGCGGACTGGATACATTCATACCGTCCGTTCTTCCAAGACGCACGCAAAAGTATACTTTTCCTTCTGTACCTTCCGCAAATCCTGTAAACCACGCGTCAACAACAATGCCCTCCGCTTTTCCCATTCCTGTTTTCCCATAGATAGAAATATCCGTTCGCTCCTGTTTCGATACCAGCATGACCTGTTTCAATCTATTTTGCGTTTCTTCTGAATAATCTGAATTGTCACCAAAAATACGTTCCATTACCTCCACCTGTTCTCTGGGGGAAATCATTAAGGATGACTCAATCCAGAATCCGTTTAAAGCTGGGTTATAGTTATTAACCCATCCCCTGACAAACTCTTCCAGCTTTTTCAATTATGATTCTCAGATTCCTTCCTCATAGAGAATTTTTAGTAACTGGTCTATTGGCATATTTCCCAAATCCCCGTCATCTCTCTTTCGGACAGAGACGCTGTTCGTTTGTACTTCTTTCTCGCCAATTATAAGCATATAGGGTATTCTTTCCAGGCTTGCAGTCCTTATTTTATAGCCTATCTTTTCAGTCCTTCCGTCTACTTCACAACGCAATCCTTCTTTTTTCAAAGTTATTTCAATTTCTTTTGCATTATCAATATACTTATCTGAGATTGGTAATATTTTTACCTGTACTGGTGAAAGCCATAATGGGAACTTTCCGGCAAAATGTTCAATCAGGATACCAATAAATCTCTCAATTGAACCAAATACAACCCTGTGTATCATAATGGGGCGATGTTTATTTCCATCTTCTCCAATATACTCTGCACCGAAACGCTGTGGCAGCTGAAAATCCAATTGAATTGTTCCGCATTGCCATGTCCTTCCGATAGAGTCTTCCAGGTGGAAATCAATTTTCGGACCATAAAATGCTCCATCTCCCTCGTTTACAACATATGGCAGTTCCAAATCATTTAATGCATTTTTTAGACCATCTGTTGCCATTTTCCAGTCTTCATCACTTCCTATGGAATTTTCTGGTCTTGTAGATAACTCTACATGATATTGAAATCCAAAACAGGAATATACCTCGTTTATCAGGCGGGCAACTCCTTTGATCTCATCTTGTATCTGCTCCGGCATCATAAAGATGTGGGCATCGTCCTGTGTGCAGCAGCGAACGCGCATCAGACCATGTAAAGTACCTGATGGTTCGTTTCTGTGTATTAATCCCAATTCACTGATACGCATAGGAAATTCACGATAAGAGCGTGGTTCCATTTTGTAGACAAGCATACCGCCCGGACAACTCATAGGTTTTATGGCAAAATCTGTCCCATCAATCGAAGTCGTATACATCTTATCCCTGTAATGCTCCCAGTGTCCGGAGGTCACCCAGAGATGACGGCTCAGCATAATCGGGGTGGATATTTCTACGTACCCTTCTTTGGTGTGCAGTCTTCTCCAATAATCAATCAGCAGATTCTTTAATATCAGTCCTTTCGGAAGAAAAAAGGGAAATCCTGGTCCTTCTTCAAACATCGCAAATAAGCCTAATTCTTTTCCCAGTTTCCGGTGGTCTCTCTTTTTTGCCTCTTCCATGCGGCTTAAGTACTCTTCCAGCATATCTTCGTTTGGAAATGATGTTCCGTAAATTCTGGTAAGCATTTTATTTTTTTCATCACCACGCCAGTATGCACCTGCAACAGACAACAGCTTAAACGCTTTAATGGTACTGGTGTATGCCACATGAGGTCCGGCACACATTTCTAAATATTCGCCTTGCTGGTAAAAACTGATTCCTTCATTTTCTGAAAGCTCATTTAGCATTTCAATCTTATACGGTTCATTTCTTTCTTCCATAGCCTGCATTGCTTTTTTGCGGTCTGTTGTATAGTGCTTAAGCTGCAAATTTTCTTTGACAATCTTTTTCATTTCCGCTTCAATTTCCGCAAAATTTTCTTCTGAAAAATGGAAGTCAAAATCGAAATCATAGTAAAATCCATCTGCAATAGATGGACCTATTGCGCATTTTGTGCCTGGGTACAATCTTTTTACTGCCTGAGCTAAGATATGTGCAGTTGTATGCCTGAATGCATTTTTCCCCAGTTCTTCTTCAAAACTGGCATCTTGGATGGAACCATCGTTCATTTTAATTTTCATTTTACTGTTTCCTTTCTTGAATAAAATATTTTTTGATCAACATAAGAAAAGCACTCTTAAAGACACTTCTAATGTATCTTTAAGGGTGCTTATTGCACGGTTCCACCTTAATTTTCACTTCAGATTCTAACAAACCCTAACCTTTAACGCAGGTGTACGGTAATAC
>CAMWXE010000115.1 GCA_947178145.1 uncultured Lachnospiraceae bacterium
CTGCTCCCTAATTACGGTGACGAGTTCGTACAGGATTTGCACCTGTTTCCCTTTTCACCAAAACCAACACACATTGTTTTCTATGTAATAAAAAGTGCATTGTTTTGACACCTGAATGTTATTATTCAATTTTAATGGATTTTATTACAGGATTCAGTATAGCACATTCCTGACTGATGTCAAGCGTGAAGTTTAAATGAATCACTCTGTTAATAACCTGAAATTATACTCTGCAATCAGCATAATACAGGTATTCAAAACCCATATGTATCCGTCCTCCTCATCCCTGCTCTCTTCATTCTGCATCTCCAGAATGCTTTGTTCACCCAGATCATTATACTTTTCCCTGCAATTCAGTATACAGTTATCATACGCATCTCTTCCATACTGGATTCTATATGCTTTATCAATATTGATGAGAATTACCTGCTGAAAAAGACTTCTCATATACTTCCAGTAGTTACTGCCATTCTTAACATATCCCATCTTCCACACAAGAGCTCTTATCTGATAAATTGCTGTTCCAATATTCTGTTGCTCCACGGCATCTGTTAATAATCGCTCAATCTTTCCTAGAAGGTCATCTTCCTGGTCCAGCCTTAAAACCTTCTCAACGATACTGCCCAGTTTTTCTTCTGCCACATGAAAACGATCCGCAAGCAGGTCATGCACTTTGACAGGATACGATACTGCAATATCCAGAAAAGAATCCCTGACAAGAGCCTTATACTTTTTTCCTGGTTTTACCGATACAGGTATTTTTAATTCAAGGTATTCTGGATCGGGCAGCGCATTCAGATGCTGGTATGATTCTATCATCGGATAATTGATATAAAGCTTTCCCGAATCTGTGGCATCCGTAAAATATGTCTGTAGTCGATTAATCTTCTGTTCAGAAAAATTCGGATCATGCCGTTCATAGTCAAATACAAGAAAAATATTTGTGAAATCATCTTTGTATCGTTTAGGCTCATTCTTTTGAGTACTGATCAATAACGGAAGAGCGATATCATCCTCGCACCAACTTTCCCCATATTCCTTTACAATCACATCATACAGCATGTATATATTTGTACCATATATCCAGACATCATCCATACAGATAGACAGTTCCGGAAAAGAGTGGAAGATCAGCTGAAATAACTCATTCTTCTCATGGTTACCCTCTACAACCAAGAGCGTCTGACCCCGCTTTCGCATATAGGAATCCTGCTGATCACTCATATTTTTCAAACTCTCCACTCTTATACATTTTTTCGAGATTATGTCCTTCTCTCAGCTCTCTCTCTGTTGCATCGCACAATGCTGTCAAAGTTCCATATTGGGACAGAATCATAAGGCAATCGGGGCGCATTAGACGATTATTCATCAAATTAGTATTATGCGTAGTCATTATCAGCTGACACCTTGGATAATTTTCCTTAATATATTTGATTACATGATCAGCCATTTCATAATGATAAAATGCATCAAATTCATCCATATAAAAAAGAGAAGCTTCTGCCGCTGGCATAATAAAAAATCGATACAGATTCATAAGTGCAATTGTTCCACTGGATGCATTTTTCACAAAGGGAACCAGCGTATGATACTTAAAATAAAGTTCATTCCTGCCATCTGGCAATGTTTTCATAACTAATTTGCACTCTATCCCCATTGCATTGAGAAAATCTTCAAAGGCTTTCAGGTTTTGATTATTTGCAAGCATCTCATAAAACCTGTCGTAAGATTTTTCCGGACGATTCTGAGTCGTAAGCCGAATCGACTGCATCCTCATACCATTTACATAGGAATACAGTTTTATCAACGGCGAATCACTCCCGAATGCGGCATTATTAACAAGCCATCTCAAAAAGGGGAGTTGTTTTTCCGCGATCTGCTGCTCCCTCGTTTCTTCTATCGCTCTGCGGTACATATCTATGACAATGGTTTCCGCACAAACTTTTTTCAAATCAACATCATATACTGCTGTCAAAAAGTCTATATCAAAAACCTTATGGCCGTTCACTGATAATTTCTCTGTATACAGAACCCTTTTCTCGTCCAGACAATACGAATACAATACGATATCTTTCCCAAATTCAAACTCATAGGTAAATTCCGCTGTTGTCTCATCAGAATCCGCATTGAGAAAAATATCATTATCGCTCTGTCTTGTATCAAACATAATCCCCTGTATATCTGTAATCGCAACACCAAGATTCGTCTTACCCGTTGCATTTCTTCCATATATCAAAAGCTTTGTAATAATATTATCTGAAACGCAGTCTGTATTAAACCGATAACCTCCTACTTTTGAAAAATCTACTGTCAGCGGCCTCTTAAAGTTCTTGTAATTCCTTACCGTAAATTTTTTTAACATAACTGCATCCACTCCTTTATCATGGAATTTTAACCAAAATATCGATTGATATACCAATAGTATATGCAATTTGTCTCTAAAAATCAATCTGTTTCGTAATTTTTTTACGGCATTTGGTTCCGTCAAAAAAACATATCGTTTGAAAGCAAAAATCCATTTGCTCGCCCTCCCTGTCATCACCACACGAAACAATACAGGGTATCATTATGATTATCAGAAATATTAACAGCTTTCTCGTATCCCGTCACTCTGCAAAAAACACTTCTGGTAGGCCTCCTTCGCAAATCCATAATCAAACTGTCTTCTCGCCCTGGCAAATTTCCCACCATATGAATCAGCTTTCTCCTGCATATAGTTACTGACCGACTGCGTGGACACCTTCCCGGTTCCATCTGCTTCCATTCCCGGAAGCAAAACTTCGACCGTGTGCACCCCGCTTCGGTCGAGCAGGATAAAATAGCACCACATCTCCAGAAATGTATACATATTATTGACTGTCGTATCCTTGTTCTCCTCATCAATCCACTCAGCTGTTGTTTTCAGATCATCTTCCAACTGGTCAAAGCAGCCTCCAAAGGCGCACAGCAGTCTCTGAAATGCACCTGCATCCGAATCCAGCCTCGTCTCCAGCGGCAGCTCCATCCAGTACTTTTTATAAAAATACAAAAAACTCTCTTTCCTTCCACACCGGACACAAACTTCCATAAAACTCACATACATGGAATCCGGTTCTGCTCTCTGACAGTACTGATAGCACCACAGACTTTTTTTCGGAATATTCTTGTGGATATAATCCAGCATCAGCTCCTCCGCCTTCTGCTCCTGACCGACCAGCAGAAAGTGAAGAAGATATGGCATATGTCCGCACACATAACAACTCTCGATCTCCTTTTCGTAGACAAGGAAATTACGCGCTGCTGCCTCCGCCCTGCCAGCGTCCCGATAGAGGATACTCAGATTCAATTCGCCCCAATAATACACATAGGTCTTGCCATATTTAAGCGCTGCCTCCTCAAACTTTTTCATAAATAAATCCATCTTGGCGTCATCAATCTGATAGTACTGATAATACGCATCAAAAATCTTGTCATAAATCCAGACATTCAGGTACGCCATAGGGACACTGGGATAATTAGGAATCTCCCTGTCCATATACTGTGCACTGTCTTTGTAAAACACTTCTGCATATTTTACAATCTCCGCATAATTGTTGTTGCGGTGGTTCAGATACATCAGCTCGTCTATCGCATCAAAATACAGATACCATTCCCGCTCCTGCTTTGTGATTTTCAAAAGCTTTTTGAGGATCGATGCCAGAGGCTTATAATTCTGGTCATACAGATCATAGCTGCCTCTTGTCAGCTTCTGCGCCCTGCCAACCAGTTTCATAATCTCCTCTGAGTGGATCTGAACCGCCTTTACTTTTTCAAACATCATCTCGTTTTCCTCCCAGGAACTGCTAAATTCCTTATTCTCCGCCATAAAGAGCATATTCCATCAGCCATTGCAAACTTTTGTTCATGATTTCCATCTCCGCACTGCCCAGTGTGTAATGCCCGGCCAGCAGGGACTGTATGTAAATAACCTGTATGATATTGCGGGCAAACACCTCGTCCTGCACCTGTCCCAGACTTTGGACAAAACTGTTGTCACTGTTCAGATACAACATATTTCTGTCCTCCTTTTTCTCCGTTTCCCCAAAATCAAAGCCTTCAAAAAAACCGGAAAAACTGTTGTCATCCATGGTTTCTGCAAACATCGCATCCTCTCCCTGCACAAACAGTGCCTGCAGACTGGCCGGTGAAAACCGCTTGAACGAGACACTACAGTGAAAGTTCTCCATCCCGCGCTCCGCATATCTTTGGAAACACTCCATCTCCTCCACAAAATCTTCGGACGGATCTGCGAGCAAATTGTCATAAGAGCTGTTGTCAAACTCCTCTATCCTGACATTCTTATAAAATTGGGGCAGCTTCTGCAAAATACTTGCATCATAGATATAACCGCCGTTGACCAGCAGACTCCCTGTCCCCTCCACCAGCGGGCAGAGTCTGCGGAAGTCATCAATCTCCACACAGTAATTGACCGGAACCTTCTTGGATGCATTCACAATCTGAAACCCGGTCAGCATCCCCTGATTGGTCGGGAAAGTCAGGAATGGGAAAAACAACTTGAAAATCTGCTCATTTTCCATCACCAGTGACTTGATCGCCACATTGTGAATCTGTGTGAGCTGTTTTAACTTCCTCACATCGTACTGCGACAGGGATACAAAATAATCAAAGATACACTTCTCAATCTCTCCCTTTGCCTTCATCAGTTTCCCATCTCTCGTAAAGCCCTCTCTAGAAGCTGTCGGCGTCAGGTTGTCCATATTGATGATGCATCGTGTGAAAAATGCCCACTTTGGAATCAAATCCCGGCCATCATCTGTGACATACATATTTTTCAGGAAAATCTTGTGCCGGATCGTCGTGTTTGCGCTGGTCTGTCTGGTGGATATGTAAGCGTATCCCTTGATATCGTCGCCGATCAGCGGAATCACGTCAAAAAATGTCTCGTCAAAGACCAGCTCGCCAAATCCCATGATATCATCCGCCATGCTGAACGACTGGCGCCATGGAATAAAATTGCTGTTGACAATCTTTTTCTGATTCTCCCCGTCAAAAAATACAGGTGTCCTCAGCAAGAATCCATACTCAGACAGATCCCTGACGATTTCCTGCTCCGTAAAAAATTCATATTTGGAACCGGCAAGTTTCAGATAAACCTGTGTTCCCGGTTCCATCGCCTTTTTCGGCTCCGTGATCACATAGGAGCCATCGCTCTTCCCTACCCACTGATAGGGTTTCTCCTCCGTGGTTGAGCGCGTGATGACCTTAATCTCATTGGCGACCAGAAAGCAGGACAACAGACCGATGCCAAACTGCCCGATAAAACTGCTGCGCATGTTCTCATCCCGCTTGGAGGACTGCCCGATTACGGACAGAAAAGAATGAATCTCCTCCTTCGTCAGTCCGATTCCATTGTCGGCAAAGACAAGCTCCGCCCCTTTTGCTTTCCTCCGGTATGTGACCGTAATCTTTCCCTCTGGGCTGGACGAATCGGCCTTTTTCCGCGCATCGATCGCATCAACCGCATTCTGCAGAAGCTCCCGCAGAAAAACTTTGTCACTGGAGTACAAATTGTCACTCAACAGCCGTATGATTCCCTTTAAATCCACCTTAAAATTATAATTTCCCATTTTCTTTCATCCCCTCAGTATTCAAATCCCAAAGAACTGTTTGTTCCATATTGTCATAAGGAACTGTAAACAAATAACTTTACCATCTTGCTGATAAAAGTAATGGACTTATATTGATTGATGTTCTTCCAGCCAGCGGACCGCGCAGTGCGCCAGACAGGCGGACCCGATTGGACAGACGTCCTCATTGAACCGAACCTTCGGATTGTGGGCAGGAGCATCACCTCGCTCATCCATATACCCCGCCGAAAGATACATGTATACGCTGGGTACTTTTTCCGCAATAGACGCAAAGTCCTCAGAAGCACTGGCCGACGTGTCCGGGACAGGGGTCAGGCCGGGAATCGGCAGTTCTTTCATGTAGCCTGCCACCTCGTCCGTCATAACTGGATCACAGACCAGCGGCGGCACCTCAGAAATCATTTCGACTTCTGCCGATCCCCCATATACCCCGGCGGTCTTTTGGACAACCTCCTTCAGCCGCCGGACCAGTTTCTCGCGGCTGGCGCTGTCATTGGTGCGCAGAGTTCCCTGGAGAATGGCATTATCAGGGATTATGTTGGGTGCCGAGCCCGCGGAAAAATTGCCAATAGTCAACACGCAGGCTTTGCTGGGATCTGCTTCCCGGGCAATCAGCGATTCCAGAGCAAGGTAGCTATGAACGCCAATATTAATTGGATCGATGGAACTGTGCGGATATGCGCCGTGAGCCCCCTGTCCATGGATCGTGATCCGAAAACCATCCACAGAGTACATCATAGTTCCACCGCTGTTGTACATGAACAAGCCCACCGGCATCCTGCCAGAGCCAACATGGTATGCCATGGCTGCATCCACACCCTCCAGTACCCCGTTTGCCATCATATCCTTCGCACCCTCAAAGGTTTCTTCCGCAGGCTGAAACATAAAACGGACTCTTCCAGACAGCATGCCTTCATTTTCCTTTAGCATCTTTGCCGCTGTCAGCAACATCGCCGCATGGAAATCATGTCCGCAGGTATGCGCCTCTGTGCCAGTCGGACAGGAAAAGCTTTCGCCACTTTCCTCTGGCATGGGCAGCGCATCCATATCTGCCCGGAGCAGAAGCGTTCTGCCCCCATCCCTGCCCATCTCTGCAGTCACTCCGTGTCCGCAGAGATGCGGATCCAGGCCATATCCTCTCAACTGCTCCATAACATAGGTCTGCCCTTTCGGCATATGCAGTCCCACCTCCGCGTTGCTGTGCAGCCAGCGGCGGTGAGTAACCGTTTCCTCACGCAGTTCCAGTGCCCGTTTATAAAAATCCATAATCGTACCTCCTTTTTGTCCTGATAAATCAAAAATGTGTTGAATAAATTGTAGCAAAAGGCGCTGACACCGTCAAATGGATTTTTACATAAGTCTTCTTTTGTCGGATAAAGCGTAAAAAAGTAACACAAAACCGCTGCTACATGATCAAATACTATTCCATGTAACAGCGGTTTTAAAATTGGGTGATTTATAATTTCTTGTCCGACAATTTCCTATCCGATAATTCCTTATGTGGCAATCCCTGCGTACTGAGTCATATAGAGCTCATAATACTTTCCCTTCTGTGACAGCAGTGCGTCATGATTTCCGCTCTCCACGATTCGTCCGTGGTCCATCACGACAATGATATCCGCGTCGCGGATTGTGGAAAGACGGTGTGCGATCACAATGCTGGTGCGGTTCTGCATAACGAGATGCATGGCATCCTGAATCGCCTTCTCTGTGCGAGTGTCCACATTGGAGGTCGCCTCGTCCAGAATCAAAATCTGAGGGTCGGCGACAAAAGCGCGGGCAATCGCAAGGAGCTGGCGCTGTCCCTGGCTGATATTTCCGCCCGACTCACTCAGCACCGTATCGTACCCCTGCGGCAGCATCGCGATCATCTCCCGGCAGCGGCTCATCTTTACAGCTGCCTCAACATCGCTGGGCGCTGCATCCGCATTTCCGTATGTTAAGTTATTCAGAATCGTGTCTGAAAACAAAACCGTATCCTGCAGTACAATCGCGACATTTTTGCGCAGCGCATCCCTTGAGATATCCCGGATGCTCTGCTGGTTAATCAGAATATCCCCGCTGTCTATATCATAGAAACGCATCAGCAGATTCACGACGGTAGTCTTCCCGCTTCCTGTCGCCCCGACAAGAGCCACTTTCTTCCCAGATGGCACAGTCAGCGTAAAATCCTGTAAAACCGGACTGCCCTGTTTGTAAGAAAACTGCACATTTCGAAACGTAACCTTCGCATCCTCTGCCTCTCTGATGCGCTCTCCCGCCTTGTCCTCGTTCTGTTCATCAAGCACCGTAAATACGCGCTCCGCACCAGCCACTGCAGTCTGCAGCTGTCCATATACCTGTGCAATCTCATTGATTGGACGGCTGAACTGCTTTGCATAGACGATAAAAGCCGAGATCACGCCAACCGAAATCAGACCATTTACAGAAAAATACCCTCCAAAAACTGCGATGATGACAAACCCAATATTTCCGATGCAGTTCATGACTGGTCCCATAATGCCGCTGAAAATATCAGTCCGGATTCCCGCTTTGGTGAGCGCGTCCGAAGTCCCGCAAAACTCCTCTGTCGTGACCTTTTGATGGTTGTAGGCGACCACTGTGCGGTAGCCTGACACCATTTCCTCCACCGTTCCATTCAGCTGTCCAAGCAGCATCTGCCGCCTGCGTGAAAACCTGCGCACTCTCTTTGAGAGAAACTTTGTGGCAATCACTGTCAAAATGACTGTGGCAAAGCTGAGCAGCGCCAACTGCCAGCAGTACCACAGCATGACAGCGACTGTCCCTATAATTGTCAGCACCCCGGAAAACAGCGACGGAAGCGACTGTGACACTGTCGTTGAAATATTTTCGATGTCATTGGTCATGCGGCTCATCACATCGCCATGCGAATGTGTGTCCAGATACCGCACTGGCAAATCCATCAACTTTCCAAACAGCTCCTCCCGCATCTGTCTGACAATCCGCTGGCTCAGCTGCGCACCAATCAATCCCTGCAGTAACTGTCCTGCGCTGTAAATCAGGTAGACCACTGTCATCAGCAGCAGTGTTCTGCCAAGATTTCCGGTTCTGTTCTTTGCGATGATATCAATCGCATTGCTCTGCAGACTTGGTGCATAGACACCGCACAGCGTACCGAAGACAACGACAGCCAGCATGGCGACTACCATCCCCTTTTCCCTCGCAAAATAGACTGCAATACGCCGCAGTGCCGCGCCTGAATTCTGTGCGTGCTGCACCTCTGCAAACCGCTGTCCCCTGTTCATCATCCCCGGAATATTGCGCTCCGCAAGCTTTTGGTCTTTTTCTTCCCGCATCGATATACCCCCTGTCTATTGAAAAATACGCATCCACCCGGCAATCCTGCCCCTACGACAGACTGTCTGACTGTGAACGGCAGATATCCTGATAAATCCCACAATTCTCCTGAAGCTCCTCATGCGTGCCGACAGCAGCGATCTTTCCCTGCTCCATCACAACAATCCGGTCCGCCCTGCGCACAGATGCAATGCGCTGCGCGATGATGAGTTTGGTGCTCTCTGGACAGAACTTCTGCAGAGCCTTGTACAAATCTGCCTCCGTCTTCAGATCGAGCGCGCTGGTGGAGTCATCAAAGATTACGATTTCCGCTGATTTCAATATGGCTCTCGCAATCGAAATCCGCTGTTTCTGCCCGCCGGACAGACTCATGCCGCGCTCCGCAACCAGCGTGTCATAACCTTCCGAAGTGCCTGATATAAAGCTATCGGCCTGCGCAGCTACAGCGGCCGCCCTGATATCCTCTGCGCTGGCCCCATACCTTCCCCACGCAATATTTTCCCTGATCGTCACGCCGAACAGCTCACTTTTCTGCAGTACAACTGCAATCTTTTTCCGCAGACTTTTCTGATTGTACGTCTTTACATCCACCCCGTCCACCAGAACCGTTCCCGAATCCGCATCATAAAAACGGGGAATCAAATGGATGAGGGAAGTTTTTCCGCAGCCTGTAGCACCCATAATGGCAATCGTCTCGCCCGGCTGTATTTTCAGATTAATGTGTTCCAGAACTGCCTGTCCAGAACCGGGATACGCAAAGGAAACATCCCTGAATTCAATCATTCCATGACAGTCTGTGTTCCCGTCAAAATCCCCGTCCTTCAGCGCGGGCTCACTGTGCAGGATCTCCCGCACACGCTTCCAGGAGGCATATCCCCTCGAAATATTCTGGAACAGCATCACAAGCATCAGGACGCCATTGAGCAGCTGCGTCGTGTAAGTGATTGCCGCCATCACCGCGCCGGGAGTCGTCACACCGCTCTGCACATCAAAGGAGCCGACAAGCAAAATGACCGCCACTGTGATGTACATCAGCGCATTGATGACCGGATTCATAAAAGCAAAGATAACCAGCACCTGCAGCTGCGTCCTGATCAGCTCATCGTTCGCTTTTCCAAAGCGCAGTTTTTCGTAAATCTCCCGCACGCAGGCTTTGATGATGCGAATGCCCGAAATATCCTCCTGCATGATGCCATTGACAAAATCAAGCTGTGCCTGCAGTCTGGAAAACAGCGGATTGGCCTTCCACAGACAGAACACCATACAGCCCACGATAAACGGAAACACACACAGTACGATAAAACCAAACGTCTGGTTTAGCCGGAACATGAAATACATGCTTCCAAAGGTCAAAAGAGTGGTGCGAATCATGCCGCGCACAAACTGCGACACAAGATTCTGCACCTGCGTGATGTCATTCGTCACCCTTGTCACGAGCGAGCCTGTCCCAAATTCATCCAGCTGTGGGAAAGAAAAAGTCATAATGTTGCGAAAACAGTCCTTGCGCATCTCATTTCCGATATTCTGCCCTGTCATATGTACAAATACATTGTTCATCGATCCGCAGAATCCGCCGGCTAACACGAGCACAATCATCAGGCTGCCGTAGCGCCAGACAAGACTTAAATCCCCTATACCATTATTTTCCAGGCCGAGTACCCCGTTATCCACAATCTGACGCATCATCCCCGGCTGAATCAGATCCATCATGACCTCGCCGATCATACACAATGCGGCGAGAATGGCATAGGGTAAATATTTTCTGATATACTTCCACATAATCATCAACCTTTCTGGTATACATACAATCCAATATCGGAATGCCCCAAACTGCGCAGCCATCCTTGACCACTACTTTTTGCACTAACGCTGCGCCGCTCCAGTGGCCCCTTCCTCTGTACCAACACATGCATGAAAAAAACGTAAACCCTACATCTGGATTTACGCTTTCCGCTACACGACATTCTTATTATAAATAATTTTTACTACTTTGTCAAAGTATAAATTGTTACTGTTTACGATTTCAAGCAGCAAAATTGTGCCAAAATGCCTGCCCTTTAATGTTTTGCGTGTTATCTCTCCACACATTTATTCACTCAGAAACAAGTCAATACCGTTTGCGATGCCATCAACGATTTTGTACTGGTAATCGTCCGTTGCAAGCAGTTTATCTTCACTCGGATTCGTCATGTACCCCATCTCCACGATTGTCACTGGAACCTGACACCAGTTGATTCCGCTCATCGTGTCCGTTTCCCATACGTACTCTTTTCTCGCACCTGTACTGGCTGTCATCTCATCTAATACATATGCAGAAAGAGCCTTGCTGCGCTGGTATAAAGCTCCATTATATGGATTGGATGCGGTTTGACAAATGGTCATCATTCCATTTGCATTGGAGTTCTCTGAGCCATTTGCATGGATACGAATAAATGCATCTGCATTGTTCTCATTTGCAATCTGTGCACGTTCCGAATTGCTGATATTGACATCGTTCGTCTCTCTGCACATGATGACATCATACCCACGGTTTAACAGCTCTTCCTGAAGTTTTAATGCAACAGACAAATTCAGCTCATACTCAGGCAGTCCCGTACTTACACCAGACGTTCCACCAGACACCTTAATTTTAGTTTCCGCAGCTCCTGACCCGATTGGTTCCTTTGAAGTATCTGCCTTTGCCTGATGTCCTGCATCAATCACTATGAGTTTTCCATTCGTGATCAATTTCTCATCCGTCAGAAACTCCTCCTTTACATACCCCACTCCATCCTGATACTGGATTTGATACCAGCCAGTGTCATAACCAACTGCGACTATCTCAGTATTTCTTGGCAGTACCCCAAGAATATCGGAATCCGTTGTATTAGAAATCCTGCAATTTACCTTCGCTGTCGTATAGAACACTGCCGGTGTGAATGATGGTACCTCTGTACCTACAGAACCATCTTGAGATTCTGCCTCTGAGAAAACCTCAATCCCTATCTGCTGTGTGGAATCCTCAACCTTTGTCATGCTTTCAGTAGTCTGAATGTTTTTTATTGCTTCTACAGGAACTTCTTTATTTCTGCAGCCATAAACAAAACACAAGAAACAAACTGTTCCCAAAATCAGACTGAATTCTTTAATCCCCATCGCTCCCCATCTCTTTCTCCTATTTTTAAGATTGTGCTAAGTACTTCTAATATATTACTTAGGTGGACGAAGCGAACTACGTTTTGTGTTGATTGCTAATTGTTCAATTTCTTTATATACCTTATCTATTTCATCGTTAATCCTATTACAATCAACCCCGGACCTCTCTAATTCTTCCATAATTTGTTTTACAGCTTCTGAATATTTATTTTTATGTTGTGTATTTAATTTTTTCCAGTTAATTCCTTTAAAATACCCTGCTATTCCTTCATCATAGGATAATTTTCCCTGCAGCATTAATACTGCTATGATCGGATATCCTAAATATCCTTTCCAGTAGGACGCATTATCATTTGAAGAATAAGTATCATCCTTCCATTTTACCAGATATTTTTTTGTAAAATCCGAAGAGGAAACATCCGCTTCCGTATCCCTAAGAATTATCCGGTCATCCGCTATTGCACTATATGCCTCATGAATTTTTTCAATTGGTGGTACTTTTATCCCCATAACATACACCTCTTTCTGTGTCAATATCAAATCCCGCTTTTTTCAATTCCAATGCAACTATTTTGTTATTGTTCACTCCGTTCCAGTAACGGACAAAAATCCATGCAAATGGATTTTTGTTTTCCCTGGCTATGTCAGTACATCATTTCGATTCATTCCTAACCTCCTCTAATCCGACAGCCTTCCTGCAAAGTGTTTGTAGTACACTGTCCAAATCCGTAAATACGCCCTTTATTTAACCTTGTCTTCCTGCTTCAGCCAGCATGCGTCTCAATGTGGCTATCTCTGCATCCTTATCCGCTATCTC